>NZ_JANBOE010000003.1:0-405364 GCF_035615075.1 Acinetobacter sp. IK40
TTAGAGGGATAGCCACTCGATACGACAAGTTAAAACGGAACTATGAAAGTTCTGTTGCATTAGCTTGTATATTTTTATGGCTCCCCTTGTAGGTTAAATTATGAACCCTAAATGTCAACAGACCCTACAGTGTAATCGAATTATTTTTCATTACTATGGACAGATAAGGCCGCAGCGTAGTCATTAAAGCAAATCAAATGGTCAAATTTAAATCCGGTCTTTGGCAAGCGGGTGGCATAAATTTGCTTGCCGCTCGGTCGGTCCGAAAGCAACTTTAAAGGCGCTAAATGCAATTGCTGTTGAAACCATAATAGAATTTCATGCATCGGAAGCGGTCGATTATTGGTGACGATATAGCTCTGTTCAACTTGAACCAAATTCACCAGTAATGCTAAAAACCTAGCCAGATCATCAATATGAATCCGGTTGCTATAATGAACAGTGGGATAAGTCGGGCTTTGCTCAGCCAGCTTTTTCAGTCGGGCAATTGAAGCCCCATAGATACCCGTAGGACGGACAATGATACTGTGTTGTGGGTAATACTGCTGCCACAGCAACTCCATACGTCGCAACAGCTCACCTTGTGGATCAGCAGGATGGATCTCGCTCTCGTCATCAATGCGTTGCCCTGCATTTTCGCCATAGACGCGGGTTGAGGATACAATCACGATACGTTGCACCGGATGGGCTTTTAAGGCCTGAGCAATCGGCTCCACGCTATCGACATAGGTCTGCTGATAAGCCTCAATCCCACTTTCAGAAGGCGCCAGAATCACATACACCACATCCACAGGCGCCAGCCCGGTCAAATCAAGTTGATGAATGTCCTGAATATAATGGGTCGCGTAACAATCTGTTTTTGCACTGCGACTTATTGTGCTAATGTGGTGTCCTTGCTCAAATAAGTGTTTAGCGACACGCTGAGATGTTTTACCATAACCAATAAATAAAATATGCATACACACCTTTGACCAGAGATGACATCAGTTCAGCAATTACAAGGCGTTGGTGCTGCCGCAGCGACCCTCTTAGAAAAGCTTCATATTTTTAGCACGGATGATTTGTTATTCCATCTTCCCCGTGACTATGAAGATCGTAGCACTATTATTCCAATGAATCAGCTGGTCGTTGGACGAAGTTACTTGCTTGAAGGTGAAGTCCGCTCTGTTGACTTTCCACCCGGAAAAAAGAAATCTCTTGCTGCATTGGTCCAGGACGATTTCGGCAAGGTCACCTTACGCTTCTATCATATTTATAAAGGTCTTACGGACCGTATCAAAATGGGGCAACGGCTGCGCATTTTTGGTGAGGTGCGCGTTGGTGCACGGGGGCTGGAACTGTATCATCCTGAAATTCAGGTGATCCAGCAACATACGGCCCTGCCCAAGACCCAGCTGACCGCGATTTATCCCAGTACCGAAGGCCTGACCCAGCCCAAATTACGTGAGTATGTCCGTCAGGCACTCACCCATCACAGTGATGACCTACCCGAATTATTACCCAGTAAATATAGCAATGGCTATGAGCTGAAAGAGGCGTTGCATTACATTCATGAGCCGCCTACCGATGCCAACATGTTGCAGCTCAATCAAGGCTCACATCCGGCACAGCAACGGCTGATTTTTGAAGAACTGGTGGCGCATCAAATCAGTTTACTCACACGCCGTGCCTATATCCGTCAGATTTCAGCACCACGCTTTAGTAGCAGCAAAGTACTGGCCAAGACATTATTAGAAGGGCTGCCTTTCCAGATGACCAATGCGCAAAAACGCGTTTCTAAGGAAATCTTGCAAGATCTTAAACAAGATCAACCGATGTTACGTCTGGTGCAAGGCGATGTCGGTGCTGGTAAAACCTTGGTGGCCGCAGTCGCAGCCTGTCATGCGCTGGAAGCAGATTGGCAAGTGGCGCTGATGGCACCGACCGAGATTTTGGCCGAACAGCATTATTTAAACTTTAAACGCTGGTTTGAGCCTTTAGGCATTCAGGTGGCTTGGCTGTCGGGTAAACAAAAAGGTAAAGCCAGAACACAAGCTGAACAGCAGATTAAAGAAGGTCATGCCCAGTTGATCGTGGGTACCCATGCGCTGTTTCAGGATACGGTCGGTTTTTCCAAGCTCGGCTTGGTGATTATCGATGAACAACACCGTTTCGGGGTTGATCAACGCCTCGCCTTGCGCAATAAAGGCGCGGACCAGTTCACCCCGCACCAACTGGTGATGACCGCAACCCCGATTCCCCGCACCCTCGCCATGAGTGCCTATGGCGATCTGGACACCTCGATTATTGATGAACTGCCACCCGGTCGTACCCCAATCCAGACCGTCACCATCCCTCTGGAACGGCGGGAACAGGTCTTACAACGTATTGCCAGTAATTGTCGTGAAGGTAAACAGGCCTACTGGGTCTGTACCTTGGTGGAGCAATCTGAAACACAGGATGCACAAGCCGCAGAGGCCACTTATCAGGAAATTAAAGACCGCTTCCCAGATATCAATATCGGGCTGGTACATGGCAAGATGAAAGCCGATGAAAAGCAGGCTGTGATGCAAGCTTTTAAGGACAATCAATCACAACTGTTGATTGCCACCACGGTCATTGAAGTGGGGGTTGATGTCCCCAATGCCTCGATTATGGTGATTGAAAATGCAGAACGTTTAGGCCTGTCTCAACTGCATCAGCTGCGTGGCCGTGTCGGCCGTGGCGCCACCGCCAGTTTTTGTGCCTTACTCTATAAAACCCCGTTATCACAAAATGGGCAGGAACGGCTTTCTATTTTAAGGGAAAGTAATGATGGCTTTGTGATTGCGGAAAAAGATCTGGAAATTCGTGGCCCCGGTGAATTACTCGGGACCAAGCAAACTGGTGATATGGGCTTTCGTGTGGCTCGTCTAGAACGCGATGACCACCTGCTGACTCAGGCACATTATGTCGCAGAGCAAATCCTGAAAGACTATCCACAACATGCAGAAGGCCTACTGAAACGCTGGTTACCTGAAGCCCCAAGATATGCCTATGTTTAAATTATTGGGCAGATCAGCACAGCAGCTATTTGATTATTTTACCCCATGTAGCCTGTGTGATATTGGCATGAAACGGCAGTTCGGTGTCTGTCAAAGCTGCTGGCAACAATTGCCCTGGCTCAAGCAAACCATTGAACGCAATCAACAGCAAATCATGGTTGCCTGCCATTATCAGTACCCAATTGACCGGATTATCCAACAGTTTAAATATGAGCAGAAACTGCATCATCAACGTCTATTAAATGGCTTGCTATTGCAACCCAGACTGCCCAAAGTACATGCCATTGTCCCCATGCCTATTTCAACAGATCGTCTGGCCGAGCGTGGTTTTAACCAGAGTCTGTTATTGGCACAATCCTTAAGTGAGCACTTGAACATTCCCGTCTGGCAACCGGTCCAACGCTTGGCCCAGCATTCTCAAAAAGGGTTAAGCCGTCTGGAGCGGCTGGAAAATATTGAACGGCAATTTGTTGCTGCTGCACCGAATCAGATTCGCTATCGCAAGGTCCTCATTGTCGATGATGTGGTCACCACAGGCAGTTCGATTACTGCATTATCTCAGGTGCTGCAACAACTGGGCTGCCAACAGGTCTATAGTCTGTGTCTGGCAGCCGCACAGCATCAGGAAATTAATTCAAATGCTGCTGCTGACACCACGGAATCACCACTTCTTTAGTCAGTGGCGCCAGTACCGTCGACTGGTCATCCAGATCGATCCATTTCATCTCTGCAATCTCAGCCGCGATTTGTGGCTGCTGTTTTAACTCAACCGCATATACATAGCTGATCAAGGCATGATCAGGTTCATTGGCTGCTGCTGTTCTAAATTCACCGACAAACTCCTTAAGCTCACACTCACAGCCTATTTCTTCCAGAATCTCACGCTGAATTGTCACTTCAGGTGCTTCATCCAGCTCAAGCTTACCACCGACCTGCATAAAGGCATGGGTATTTTGCTTACGCACCAACAGTAATTGATTGTGCTCATTCAAGATAATGGCAGCAGCAACAGTAATGGTTTTCACAATCGTATCCTCAGGCCTGAATTTCAGTGCTAGATAGCCACTTCGGTGCCGCAGGCTGATAAGCCGCAAATGCAGCCAGAACTTCTTCAATCTGCTCGGCCACAATCAGCTTGTCCACAAAACGTGCTTGGGTAAAACCACTGTCAACCGAGGCTTGCAGCATTTTCAGCAAATCGGTATAGAAACCATTCACATTTAAAAAAGCACAAGGCTTTTGATGGATACCCAACTGGCTCCAGGTCCATTGTTCAAAGATTTCTTCGAGTGTGCCTGCACCCCCTGGTAAAGCTACAAATGCATCAGATAGCTCAGCCATTTTGGTCTTGCGCTCATGCATATTGTTGACCCGATACAATTCGGTTAAACCGGTATGGGCCAGCTCTCGATCCACCAAGGCATGGGGAATCACACCAATCACACGACCGCCCGCCTGTAGTGCACTATCAGCCACCACACCCATCAGACCCGAACGTCCACCGCCATACACCAAGGTTTTGCCTTGCGCTGCAATCACCTGCCCGGTTAACTGGGCCATTTGCTTGAAAACAGGATCATTCCCGAGAGAGGAACCACAGAAAACACATATAGAATTCATACAATTAAAACCGTTTTATAGAACTGTCATGCTGATAAAGTAGGCTGTGTAACAAGATTTTTTAAAAAATAACGTTTAGGCAAGTGTTTTTCGTTTCATCCTTGTCTAAAATACACCCTGCTTTTCGGAAAAACACCGGAAACTTTACCTCGACTGCGCAAGGAAAAAAGACATGCTTGAAGCCTTTTATGCCACTGAGCGCGGTAGTCTAGAAGATGCAACAATCAATGGCAGTTTCGACCTTCATCCTGAACTGGTCTGGATCGATCTCATCGCCCCATCCCAAGAAGAACAACAATGGATTCTGGATGCCTATGAGCGAAACCTACCTACCTTAAAGTCACTTGAAGATATTTCCTCATCAGCACGATTCTACCGTGATGATGACGGAATTTTGCATATCAGCACCTATTTTTTAACAAAGAATAAAAATTTTCAATCGGATCGTGAACAAGAAGATCTCGAGAATACACTCGCCGCTACCGTCCACACCGTTGCGTTTCTACTGGATAAAACACAACTGATCACGCTACGTGGCGAAAAACTGGTGGCTTTCCGGGCCTTTCGTGCCCGGGCAAGACGCAATGATTACAGCATCGATTATAAAGATCCGGTGTGGATTTTATTAGGCTTGCTGGAATCTAAACTGGATGAGCTTTCAGATATTCTGGAAGATACGCACAAGTATCTGGAAGAATATTCAGCCGAGGTGTTAAACGATCACCATCGTGAACAGATCCTTGATCTGGATGACATGATCACACGGCTCGCGCATCAGGAAGACATGTTAGGGAAAGCTCAGCTCTGTCTGACCGACCTGCGCCGAGTTCTGTCTTTCCTTTCGCGGCCACGTGCCTTAGGCAGCCATATTTATGACCCCGATATCCGGGAGATGAGTGAGGATGTGCGTTCTTTACTGGAGCACAATACCTTCCTGTTTCAAAAACTAAAATTCTTACTGGATATTACCACCGGTTTTGCCAATACCGAGATGAATGAGACCTTCAAACGCTTCTCGATTCTTCCAAGCATGCTGGCACCTCCAATGCTGGTGGCCAGTATTTATGGCATGAACACCGAAGTATTACCGTTTTCACATGGCAGTACCAGTTTCTGGATTGTAATCACGCTGGTGTTAACCTTCCTGATTGGTCCGACCATCTACTTCCGCTGGAAGAAATGGATCTAATAAAAAAAGCACCTGACGGTGCTTTTTTTATTGCAACAAGTGATCTTTAAATTAATTTCAGATCATCCTGCAAATGACAGGCCTGGATGATTTTCAGCATTTTTTCAGTCACATTCTTGAAATGCAGCCCTTTACTGTCTGGTGTCTGACGCAACCATTGCACCAGTACCGCCAACGATAAAGTATTGCCCTGTTCAAGCTGCCCCAGATCAACAACCAGAGGAAAATTCTTATGCTGCTGAATATGCTTTAAGCCAGCTTGGTAGATCTGCTCTGCATTTGCAAAATTAATCGTTTTTGAAACGACCAATTGCTGATCAATATACTGAATCACCCGTCACCTACTTATTTTTTGCTAACTGCAGCATCTGCATCTGGTTTAAAGGTCGCAATCGCTTTATTAATATCGCCACCATTACGTTGCACCGTTGCAGCGAACTGGTTACGGAACTGCAAGCCCAAATCGATACCAGACACGTTGATGTTACGTACTTTCCACTGGTCGCCCTTGTCGGTTAACTGGAACGACACCGGGATTTTCTCGCCATTGTGCAAGAAGTCCAAAGTCACCACAGGGGTTTTGCTGTTTGTCGATTTAAACGGACGCATGGTGTAGCTTTCATTGGTATATTTCGCGAAAGCACCGCCATAGTTCTCGATAATCACTTCACGGAAGTTCTTCTCGAACTGTGCACGTTGTGCAGCATTGGTATATTGGTTATTCGCATAAGTACCTAACACAATACGGGTAAACGCTTGAGAATCCACATACGGGTCAAGGTTTTGACGAATAATGCTTTTCACCAGTGCCGGGTTATTCTGCAACTTGGCATGATCCGCTTTTAGACGCGTAATTAAGCCATCAGCTACACGTTTAACAAAGTCAGGCGGGGTTTCAGTTGGTGCTGCAAATGCCGCACTTGCAAGCATTGTCGATAATACGCTTGCGGTTAGCGTTTGTTTCAATAATGTATTCACTTCAATCTCCTAACCTGAATTACTCAACAAAAGAAGGTTCTGCTTCAGCAGCAGGCTGTGAAGCTGGGCTTTCTGTCGCTGTTGAGCTTGATGTGGCTTTACCAGCACCACCGGTAATAAATTTACTGATCAAATCTTCTAAATCCATGGTGCCTTGGGTATTTGAAACCACGTCACCCCGTTTGAGGTAGTTCACACCACCACCTGGAACAACTTTCAAATATTTCTCACCCAATAGACCATTGGTTGCTACCATTATATAAGCATCTTCATCGAGTGTGGTGATGGAGGTCATGTTACTGGTAAGTTGCTGTTCCATTTCTTTTTGTTTCGCAGCATTCGCTTGCTCATAATCAGAACTATAGCGTAACTCTTCCAGCGCATTGTTCTGCACCTCTTTGAGCTGCTCCGGATTAAAACTGGTCAGCTTACCATCCAGATCAAATTTAACGGTGGCCAGACGGGAAACCGGATCAAGCGTAATTGATTCAACACGACCAATCGTTACACCACTCATGGTCACTTTGGCACGTGGCTTCAAGCCGTTCACATTGTCAAACTGTGCTGTCATGCTGTAGCTGTCGCGCAGATTAGTACCCACCAAGCCACTGACCTTCATCGCCAGAAAAAATAGAGCGACACCGAAGATAATGACAAAAATACCTACGGCCAGCTCACTAGTACGTGATTTCATTAAATCCCTCCGAACATGACCGCAGTCAACACGAAATCAAAACCTAATACACAAAGTGAAGAATATACGACCGTTCTGGTCATTGAAGTCGCGATACCTTCTGGGGTTGGTTCACAGGCATAGCCCTGATACACCGCCACCCATGTACAAATCAAAGCAAAGACAATGCTTTTAATAATGGTGCCATTAAAAATGTCATGCCAGAACTGGACGCTGCTTTGCATACCACTCCAGAACGAACCTTCATCGGCCCCTAAAAAATCAACACCAACCAGCTTGCCGCCAATAATACCAATGCTTGCAAAAATGACCGTGAGCATGGGCAAACTGACAATACCGGCCCATAGACGAGGAGCCACGATCTGACGCAGTGGATCAACACCGATCATTTCCATGCTGGCAAGCTGTTCACTCTGTTTCATGGAACCAATTTCAGCGGTTAAGGCCGAGCCTGCACGCCCTGCAAACAATAAGGCAGCAACGACAGAAGCAAGTTCTCGCAGCAAGGTCAGTGAAATTGCAGTACCCAGCATTGCTTCACTGCCAAAAGTGACCAGAATGCTATACATCTGCAAACCCAGCACGGCACCAATAAACAAACCGGAAACCGCAATAATCAGCAGGGACATCACCCCGACACGATACATCTGGTAAACAAAGCGCCGAAAACCACCTTTCGATGGCATGGAAAATAAAACTTGCAGGAGCATCAATGCGGCAGCACCGATGCCTTTTATTCGCTCAATAACGAGTCTACCTAGCCAGGCAATCGCATTCATGGACGAACCTCGTTATCTAAATATGCTTGATGAGTAAATTGATATTCCACAGGCCCCTCAGCCGAACCTGTTAAAAACTGACGTACAAAAGGTGAAGCATGGTTTTTTAATTGTTCTGGTGAACCTTCACCCTGAATTTTACCTTCTGCAACCACATAAATATAATCCGCAATCGACAAGGTCTCAGCCACATCATGCGATACGATAATCGTGGTCAGATCCAAAGCATCGCGCAAGGAACGAATCAGACGGGTCAATACGCCCATCACAATCGGGTCTTGACCTGCAAATGGCTCATCATACATGATCAGCTCAGGATCCAGTGCAATCGCTCGCGCCAAGGCAACACGACGGTTCATACCACCGGAAAGCTCGGTTGGCATCAACTGTTCAGCACCACGCAATCCAACCGATTCCAGTTTTAATGCCACCAGTTCTGCAATCAGATGTTCTGGCAATTTGGTATGTGCGCGGATTGGAAATGCGACATTCTCATAGACCGACATGTCGGTGAATAATGCACCACTCTGGAATAACATGCCCATACGCGCGCGCGCAGCGAACAACTCATGACGTGACATGGTGGCAATATTTTTACCATCCAGTAGCACCTCGCCATGATCTGGGCTTAACTGTCCACCAATCAGACGCAACAAAGTGGTTTTACCGGTACCGGACGGTCCCATAATGGCAGTAATCTGACCACGACGAATCTTGAGACTGATATCGTCATAAATGACGCGCTCTCCCCGATTAAAGCTTAAGTTTTTAACTTCAATTAAGGCTTCACGATCAAGAGGAGATGGATTATTCATAATGGCATTCTTTCCTGCACTTTTTATGCACGCATACTATACACTGAAACACTAAACGCTTGTTTCCATTTTGATAAACCATGTATCAAGAGTATTTAATTTATGTAGTTATTCTTGGGAACAATTTGGCTGGTGGTTGGATGAGAATTAACATTGAATGATTCCGTATTAATCATATCAAACAACGCATAAGCAAAAAACAAACCGTTACACAGCATTAAAATGACGAATAGGCATGGCAGCCCTTCACTACACATGAAAGACCAAGCTTGACTCAAAAGGCTTTTATTTTGCTTCACCTTATTCATTTCTTATATAAAGTTTGAATTAGTACACATTTTTATAATTTTACATGACTAAACCGAAATAAAAAAGCCAGTTTTTCAACTGGCTTCTTCATTCTATCGGTTTTTAACGATTAAAAATCGTTTTTGCGACGACGGTCGCCACCGAAAGTTTCTTCACGTGAACCGCGCACTGGACGCTCATCACTACCAAACTTGCGCTTTGGACGGTCATCACCACCGAAGCTGCGTTTTGGACGGTCATCACCGAAGCTACGCTTTGGACGATCACCGAAACCGCCTTCACGCTGTGGACGATCGCCAAAGTCACGTTTAGGACGGTCACCGAAGCTACCTTCACGACGCGGTTTGTAATCTACACGGTTACCACGGTTGTCATCATTTGAGTCAAAACGCGGTTTATCGTTGAAACCACCTTCACGACGTGGGCGATCAGAATTGAACTCGCGACGTGGACGGTCTTCACCACCAAAGCTACGTTTTGGACGATCATCAAAACCGCCTTCACGACGTGGACGATCTGAATTAAATTCGCGACGTGGACGGTCTTCAAAACCACCTTCACGGCGTGGACGATCTGAATTGAACTCACGACGTGGACGGTCAGAGTTGAATTCACGACGTGGACGATCTTCGCCACCAAACGATGGACGCTCACCACGTGGCTTGTCATCGAAGCTACGACGTGGACGATCATCACCGCCTTCACGACGTTTGAAGCTACCTTCCCCTTCAAAACGACGGCCACCGCCAAAACCACCGCGACCACGACCGCCGCCATCACGACCACCGCGACCACGACCGCCACCGTCACGACCTGAACGTGCAGGAGGTGGAGATGGTTCTAAACCTTCGATTTCAGATACATTTAAACGTGCATCTAAATAATCTTCCAAAGCACGGATTTTGCCACGCTCACGGTAAGTTGCCAAAGTCACGGCTTGACCGGTACGACCCGCACGACCTGTACGACCAATACGGTGTACATAGTCTTCATTTTTCATCGGTAAACCGAAGTTAATGACGTGTGAAATGGTTGGTACGTCTAAACCACGCGCCGCAACATCTGTTGCAACCAGGATTTTTGCACGACCTTCACGAATGCTACGTAAACGACGGTTACGAACGGTTTGTGGCATCGCACCATGGAGTGCAACAACAGAGTGACCCGCTTCAGCTAATTCTTCAGCAAGCATATCAGTATCTTCTTGCGTGCTTGCGAATACAACCGCTTGATCTACAGACTCATCAGATAACCAGTGAGTCAATAATTTTTTCTTGTGTTCAAAGCCATCCGTCCAATGTAATGTTTGAGTTACATCAGTGTTGGTGCTGTGACCAGTTTCAATCGCAATACGTTGCGGATCATTCATCATGCGTTCAGCAAGACGGATAATACGATCAGCAAAAGTTGCAGAGAACATTAATGTTTGATTACGGTTTGCAGCCAATTCACCAATTGCTTCTAAATCTTCAGAGAAGCCAAGATCAAGCATACGGTCTGCTTCATCAACAATTAATGATTCAACTTTATCAAGTTTGATTTGACGACGGTTTACAAGGTCAAGTAAACGACCTGGAGTCGCAACGACAACTTGTGCACCTTTAAGCTGCTGGATTTGCTTACCGAAAGGCATACCACCCATAATTGCAGCAATACGAACACCTTTCATGTGACGTACAAATGCAATCGCGTCTTGGCTTACCTGTTGAGCCAATTCACGCGTAGGAGAAATAACTAAAATCGTAGGTTGAGTGACTGCTTTCATGCGCTCTTTGAATGGCACAAAAGTATCTTCACCCGCTAAAGCGTTTAATGTAGGAAGTAAAAATGCTGCTGTTTTACCAGAACCGGTCTGGCTTGAAACTAATAAATCTTTACCTTCTAATGCAGCTGGAATCGCTTGTTCTTGCACAGGAGTTGGTGTCGTAAAACCTAAACCTTCTAGGGCTTGTTGTAAGGTTTCGTGCAAAGAAAATTCGGCAAAAGTTTTGCTCATAGAGAGTTTCACCCTTGTGGGTGCTCCATTTTAATAAATACAAAAAATAGACATCGGCAACAAGCGGCAAAGCGACTCAAGCTGAAAATATATGAAATTCAGCGGCGATCCGAATAACGACGATGTGGACTAAACGCACGCTTGATTACTGCCTCAACCTGAAGAATCGCTAAGCGATTTGGGCGCAAGATGTGGTCCTCTCTATGGACAGCGTGCGCTAATATGAATAGAACTGAATGTTCAGGTAATGAACTGGAATTTAAGTGCGTGGGCGGATTATAGCAGAAACTTTAAGAAAGTCACGTTTTTTTAGAAAATACTGGGTCTGGCGATCACAAATAAGCGATACACTTCTATTAAATGTACAATTATTCTGTGTGACAACAACAGATTACTTTAAATAAAACATGGAAAATAAACTACAAAATAATTTTATGCTGATCAGATTATTACTGGGTTTATGGTTATTCGGGTGTTTGAATATTATTTATCATGGACAGCAGGAAAATCCCTACCCCTTTATTCATGATGCTGGATACGTCTTTGAGTATCCGATTAAAGGAGTCATTTTAACCTGTGTTCTTTTTTCAATTTATTTTATTGCCCGGGGCTTCTCAACCTTTCTGAAACTGGATACAACCTATCCCATCCTCACCTATACAGCCTACAGCTGCATCGTGATTGGACAATTCCTGATTGCCCTTTTCGGATCAATGCATGCTCCACCGTATTGGGCTGCCTATTTAATCAATACCGTTATTTTACTTTTATCTCAGCTATTTATTATTCCCGTTCTATTACACAAAAAAAAGAGTAGCTAGATGCTACTCTTTTTTTAATCTACAAATTATTTTGCAGCATCGCCCCAAGCTGGAACAACGTTTTGCATCAATGGCTTTAACATCTTCAATGAACATGCAAGCACCTGACCATTGTCAAATGATTCATTGCCACCGCGCGCATCAACAACAACACCGCCCGCTTCTTTCACGATTAATTCGCCCGCAGCGATATCCCACGGTTTTAAGCCAAGCTCAAAGAAACCATCAAAACGACCTGCAGCAACATAGGCCAAGTCTAAAGCAGCTGAACCACCACGACGGATTTGCGCGCCAGATTTAGTCACTGCCAATAATGAAGCAAAATGTTGCTCGGCATAAGAAACGATTTCACCATTACGCTTGGCACGGTACGGATGACCGACTGCAAGGAAAGTATTTTCAAGGTTTTCTTTAACATTGACACGGATACGGCGTTGGTTCATCACTGCACCACGACCGCGGCTTGCAGAGAACAACTCATCACGTACTGGATCATAGATCACACCGTGTTGAGTCACACCTTTATGTTGTACTGCGATAGAAATACAGAAATGCGGGAAACCGTTGATAAAGTTTTGTGTACCATCTAAAGGATCAATCACCCAGCACCAGTCTGCATCGTGACCTTTACCTTCTTGCATACCAAACTCTTCACCAAGGAAGCTGTGGTTTTTATAGCTTTTGCGAAGTGTATCAATTGTAAGTTGTTCCAAGTAACGATCAACACGTGTTACCGGACCATCAATGCCTTTTTCTTCAACTTGTAAATCGAGTTTATGACGATTTTGATGTGCCTTTAAAAGCTCTTGACCAACTGTTTGAGCCGCACGCGCAGCCATAACCACCATAGGTTCCATTGAACACCCACTACAAATTTGAAGATTTTGACAAAGAATAATGCATAAAAGCGCGTATATTCTAGCAAATATAAGCGCTTTTAGGGGAAAAATGTTGCGAAAAATTATTTTCGCTTTTACATCAACTTAGAAACTAGAACCAGGCTTGCTCAATGGACGCCAAGATCCCTTGAGCATCTAGACCACAATCTTGTAGCATTTGCTGATGCGTGGCTTGGTGTAAGAATGTATCGGGCAAACCCAGATTCAGGATCGGTTTGACAATCTTGGCATGTGCCATGAATTCATTCACCGCACTGCCTGCGCCCGCCATCACGGCATGTTCCTCAACCGTTACAAATAGTTGAGTGGTCGCTGCCAGGTCACGAATCATTTGCTCGTCCAGTGGCTTCACAAAACGCATATTCACAACCCGCACACTAATCGCATGTTTCTGTGCAAACTGTTCTGCCGCTTCAACCGATGGTGCAACCCGACTACCAAAGGCCAGAATACTGATGTGCTGCTCAGCATCAACATTAAATTCAGCCACGATTTCCGACTTACCAATTGGCAAAGCCGTCATCTGTTGTTGAATTTCAATACCCGTGCCTGCGCCACGCGGATAACGGACTGCTGTCGGCCCTTCATAGAGGTAAGCGGTATGTAGCATCTGACGACATTCATTTTCGTCTTTCGGCGCCATAATCACCATGTTAGGCACAGTACGCATATAGGCGTAATCGTAAGCACCCGCATGGGTTGGACCATCTTCACCGACCAATCCTGCACGATCGATTCCAAAAGTGACATCCAGATTTTGCAAGGCCACATCATGGATCAACTGATCGTAACCACGTTGCAAGAAGGTTGAATAAATCGCGACAACCGGTTTTAAGCCTTCACATGCCATACCCGCAGCTAAAGTCACTGCATGTTGTTCCGCAATCGCGACATCAAAGAAACGTTCAGGATATTGCTGTGCAAATTTCACCATACCCGAGCCTTCACACATTGCCGGTGTAATAGCGAGCAGACGCTGATCTTGAGCGGCTTCATCACATAACCATTGTCCAAATACATCGGAGTACTTAGGTGGTGATTTTTTTACCGGTGCTGCTGCGGCTGGCGCAATTTTAGTAATGGCATGATAGGTAATCGGATCGGCTTCCGCTGGCGCAAAACCTTTCCCTTTTTTGGTATAAATATGAACAAGACGTGGGCCTTTACGCTTTTTCAGCGCATGGAACACTTGCGCCAGTTGCTCCACATCATGCCCGTCAAATGGTCCGAAATAATCAAAACCAATTGCTTTAAATAAATTATCAGCGGCATCGGTCGCTGATTGATGTAACCGTGAATTATACGTCCACTTAGGATGGGGCTGAACATAGGCTTCACCCTGTTCATTCACATTAATCAACTGCCCTGTTTCCCAGATTGCAGCCAGATGTTTGGCAAAACCACCGGTACTACACGAGATCGACATATCGTTATCATTTAATACCACGATCAAGTCGGCATTATGCGCAACAGCATCATTCATGGCTTCAAATGCCATGCCTGCGGTCATTGCCCCATCACCTACGATTGCAACAACATCACATGGATCTTTTTGATAACGACGTGCCAGTGCCATACCCAGACCTGCTGAAATGGCAGTTGAGGAATGACCTACACCAAAGGTATCAAATTCAGATTCATCACGTGCAGGGAACGCAGCCAAACCATCTTTACTACGAATGGTCGCGATACGATCACGACGCCCCGTCAGCACTTTATGTGGATAAGCCTGATGACCGACATCCCAGACCAAACGATCATCTGGTGTATTAAAGCTATAATGCAAGGCTACGGTCAGTTCGACCACACCTAAATTTGCACCAAAGTGTCCGCCACTCTGCCCAGCTGCATACAAAATATATTGACGTAACTCATCCGCCACTTGAACGAGTTGGCTTTGCTCGAGCTGACGTAATTGTTGTGGATGATCAATTCCATCTAACAATGGCGTAACAGGGCGTTGAGTTGGAATTTCGGTATACAACATAATGTGGCAAAGCCTTTTTAAGCCTGGCAAGTCCGAAGCTGGGTTAAATGGGGGCAATCATACAATTAAATATGATCTACCTTCAATCAGCCACACGTGCGAATGATGTAGTGCTGAACATTCTTCTACAATTTTTAAAGAATGACCCGTAGATTATCCTGAATTATGTCACTGTTTATCAACCATTATTGTGTGCTTTGTATGAAAAAGAAAAACTTATATAAAAAATCAGAAATTCCGGTTCGCGCAATCTTCACACATTAAGCTATACTCAGACAGTTTTTATGATCATAGTGAGTTCTCTGTGCCGATTGAATTTATTGCAACATCAAAGCTGCCGACTGCCTTTGGTGACTTCAATATTTCCGTGTTTCAAGATCCGGAAACGGGTGAGGAACATGTGGCGCTTTCTAAAGGGCTAGAAACTGCTCCAGATAAGCCTGTGCTTGTGCGTATCCATTCTGAATGCCTAACGGGTGATGCTTTCGCTTCACTTAAATGCGATTGCGGACCGCAGTTACAAGCCACCCAACGCCTGATAAATGAAGCGGGCCAAGGTGTCATTTTATATTTGCGTCAGGAAGGACGTGGTATTGGCTTGACCAACAAGATCCGCGCCTATGCCTTACAGGATCAAGGTCATGATACGGTTGATGCGAACCTGTTATTAAACCTGCCTGCCGATGCACGTCGCTACGATATGTGCAGCATCATGCTGGATCACCTTCAAGTTAAAGAAGTGAAACTGGTGACCAATAATCCCCTCAAACTCAAAGCGTTGACTGATCTGGGGATTAATGTGGTTGAACGTGTTCCACTTACGGTGGGTCGTAATCCCTTCAATGAACAATATTTAAAGACCAAACGTGAACGTATGGATCATCTCTATAAAAAAGATGATTTCTGACTTTAGAGTTATCTTTTGTTGAGAGAAGAGAATTTATCAAAATGAAATTATTCAGTATTTTCTTAGCCACAGCTGTTCTACTACTCTGTGGCTGTACTCAAGCAGAAGAGAATAAAGCTCATCCATCAAACGCTGGAATTATCAATCAATTGAATCAATTCCAGCAACAAGATCATTTTTTAACGGATGGCTATCTATATTCTGGCGTTCAAGATCCCCAATTAAAAAAGTTATTGAATAAAAAGGTAGCTGAAACTGCTGAAGCGTATATCCAACTCTATCAGCACTCTGCTCAACCAAGTAAACAGCAACGGCTAAAAATACTTTCGGACGGTATCCATCAAATTGATCCCGATTCACTCGGTACCGATGATAGAGAGCAGGTTGCTGGTACATTTGAACATTTTTTAGATATAACTGGCTTGGAAAGTTCTGAAGGTATTTTAAATACTTGGCTATACAATGAAGAAATTAATGAGCTTATTGAAAAGAACCGTTCCAAAGGTCAAAGTAAAAACCAAGATTAACAGAACATGATTTTTTCACCCTAAATCATACATATTTCATATAGATTCAAAAATCCCTTACTTTTTTTATGGATTTATGTTTTGATATCAGTAATTCCTAGATCTTATCAAGAGGATCATCATGCAGCATCCAACTTCAGCTGATATTCAACGTGTTCGCGAGTTTTTACTCGATCTACAGGCACGCATTTGTGCAGGACTAGAGCAACAGGAACGTGCAGGCGGTGGAACCGCTGAGTTTATCATTGATGATTGGCAACGAACCGAAGGCGGTGGCGGACGCTCTCGTGTTTTGCAAAATGGTGAAGTCATTGAAAAAGGTGGGGTCATGTTCTCCCACATCAATATCAGTAAACTCCCCGCTTCAGCGACTGAACGTCATCCACAAATTGCAGGTGCGAAGGCACAGGCATTGGGTGTCTCGTTGGTGATTCACCCGAAAAATCCGAATATCCCAACTTCTCATGCCAATGTTCGCCTATTTGTCGCTGAGCCTGAAGGTCAGGATCCAGTGTGGTGGTTTGGTGGCGGTTTTGACTTAACCCCATTCTATCCAGATGATGAGGATGTGCTGAATTGGCATCAACAAGCTTATGACCTGTGCCAGCCTTTTGGTGAACATGTTTATGCAGAACATAAACAATGGTGTGATGATTATTTCTATTTAAAACATCGTGATGAACAGCGTGGTGTCGGTGGTTTATTCTTTGATGATTTGAACCAGTGGGATTTTGAAACCTGTTTTAGATATATGCAGGCCGTTGGTAATGGTTACTTAGACGCGATCTTGCCGATTTTTGAAAAGCATCGTGAACAGCCTTATACCGAAGCGCAACGTGAGTTCCAGTTATACCGTCGTGGCCGTTACGTCGAATATAATCTGGTCTATGACCGTGGTACCTTGTTTGGTCTACAGACTGGCGGGCGTATCGAATCAATCCTGGTGAGCTTGCCTAATCTGGCCGGTTGGTCATATCGTCCTGAATGGGATGCAGATTCGGCAGAGAAGCGTCTCACCGATTATTATCTAAAACCAAGAGACTGGTTGGGTCTAAATCAATAAATGAAAAAACTCATCCCAGACATATAGTTCAGGGATGAGTTTTTTTACGGATTCCTAAAATAAAAAGATTGCGGTATTTGGGATGGGTTGCTGAATTAAATTCTTTCTAAAATCTTGCATCAGTTCTCGACTCAAAGGCTGTGGTGCATGTTTTAGGGTGAGCAATAATTGTAAAAACTGACCATGCGTAAATACGGCCAAATTCTTATGCACATATTGCTGCGCTAATTGACTTAATTTTTCATGAACACATTGCACTCGCCCATATAAGTCAGCAAAAGATTCAGCGTCATCGGCATCACGATATTTATCATCCATTCTTTCCCAATACGCATTGACCCATTGCTTACGATCATCCAGATTGGTATTGGCACACCTCCTTTCCGAAAGATAACTAAACTCATGCAAATTGTCGTCGATTTCTGCTGTAATCTGATACTTGAGTAAAATTGGTTGTGCGGTCTGATAGGTCCTGTGGTATTTAGAAATCAGGACATGGTCAATAGGTGGTAAGGTTTCGCAAAGTTGTTTTGCCTGCTGCCACCCCTGCTCACTTAGTTCAATGGCAGCATGTGATCGTGTACGGCCATTCATATTCGCTTCACTTTGTGCATGCCGAATTAAATAAATACTCATCCTTAAAACCAGTCTCAACGTTTACAACAATCTAAAATTATCAAATCATGTTCTGGTGCTGAAATCATGCCTTCCTGACATATTCAGATGTAAATCAATATTGCAGCACTTGCCCCAAATTTATACACTTCAACTAACGCACAAGAATGATTCGCCCATGACCAAACAATTTGCTGTAATTGGAAACCCGATTGAACAATCACGCTCACCAGAGTTACATCATGCATTCGCAGCAAAAACCGGGGTCGATTTAAACTATAGAAAAATTCTTGCGCCACTGGATGGTTTTGAAAGTACCGCCAAAGACTTCTTTGCCAAGAATGGTGCGGGAATGAATGTCACCGTACCGTTTAAAGAACAGGCCTTTGCGCTGTGTGATCAATTGACTGAACGTGCCAAGATTGCCAAAGCCGTAAATACGCTTTGGATGCAGGATGGCAAACTGTATGGCGATAATACCGATGGTCAGGGTCTGGTTGCTGCGATTCAAGCACTAGGCTGGGAACTTAAAGATAGCCGTATTTTGATTTTAGGGGCTGGTGGTGCAACCCGTGGTGTGATTTATCCTCTAGGACAGGCAGGTGCAAAACAGATTGTGATTGCGAATCGTACCCTTGCTCGCGCAGAACAACTGGTTGAAGATTTAAAAGATGCTGTCCCGCAAACTGAGCTAAAAGCGATCGGTCTCGATCAACTGTCAGGTGAATTTGATTTGGTGATTAATGCAACTTCAGCAAGTTTAACGGGAGATACCTTGCAGTTGCCTGAAAGCTTGATTTTCCATCATGCTTATGAAATGGCTTATGGCAAACTTTCCAGTTTTCTCGATCAGGCCCGACAACGCCAAGTGCCTGCGACGGATGGTTTCGGCATGCTGGTGGGGCAGGCGATTGAAGCCTTCTCCATCTGGAACGGGGTTAAACCTGAGCTGAAAGATTTTTTATAATCATTTGAAAATTAGATAAAAAAAACAGCCTGTATGTTACAGGCTGTTTTTGTGCTGGCTTACTTCAAATTTAACATCTTCTGATAGACCTGTTTAAAGATTTCATAATCAATAAATTCATTATGTTCAATCTTTAAAGCTTTAATCGATTGTTCAGACAGTCTGTTTTTACGTGCATCGACATATACTTGTCCCAGAATATTTGCCGTTTGCGCAAGTAAGACTTTTTCCTCACTTGAAGCGCCATTTTCTTGTTCGAACTGGATTTGGTATTGCTTGGCAAATAACTGTTGCGGCTGCTTATATTGAGCCTGTAGCTTTTTCCATGCCTGACGATCTTGTTCACCCTGCATCGCCTCACTGACAATATGGTAAACCGAACGCCCTAAACCATCATCAAACTGGTCTTCACCTTGCAGATGATGTTTGTTTTGCAAAGTTTCAATCTTTTGTAGCGCTTTGCCTTCCGGATTATAAACATCTTCATCGGCGTACCAATACGCATATACAGCAGCTATTTCCTGCAACTCTTGGCTTGAGTAACGCTGTACAATGTGTGGCGCATTTTCTGTCAATTTGGCAATGAACACCGCCTTATAGGTTGGCTCATAAGCACGTGTTGCGTCGTAACGCTGCTCAGCAATAAGGTTGAGCTGATCATCTAAAGATAAGTGATACGGCTCGGCTGAACGCTCCTGAATACCTGCCTGCCCTAACTTTTCCGAGAAGCTGTTCACTGCCTGCTCAAGCATTGAACCTTTGCTGGCTTCAGCCCATGTTTTCGCCTGCTTCAACTGCGTTTGGTCAATCGGTGTGCCTTGACCATAATTGGAAATCAGCATATCGGCCTTGATATTAAATCGAGATTTCAACTCAGGCAGACCATAATTCAAATCATAGTCAATCTTTACAGCACGTCCTTTAGCATCCAGTCCAACATCCATCACAAATGGATTGCGTTTATCGGCAGGCGGTAAAGCTTTCTCAATATCCGCCTGATGTTTCAGCCAAAGTGCTTTAAATGCCTGATCATCAATAAACTGGTTTTGATCATAAACAGCGAATTCTTTTTCAATCACTGATAATTTCTGGATATAAGTCAAGAAACCAGGCTCTACTGGCTGATCCGAGAACACATCAATGCCATATATACTTTGACAATATTGCACATCGCCATAGGTGGTTTTAGGCGCTGTTTGCAGGACTGTACATTGTTGCTCAGATAAACCCGCCTGCTCATCTTCAGCTGCTTCCAGATCATCAGATTCCTCCGGATATTCAGATGCTTTGGGATCGTCAGCCGCTGCTGCTTCTGCCGTATCTGCACTTTCATCAGCATCGGCTTCCTCGATATCCTCAACACCAAAATGCTGATTCACAAGACGGTATAGCTGTTGGCTTACCAAGCTGGCATCATCTGCCGAATCTTTTGCATCAAGTAACGATGCTTTAGATTTTGCCTGCTCGGCATTCGCCACTTCATCTGCAACCAGTTTTTCTAAATTCTGCGCGTTCAGATTTAAAACGCTTTGCATCAAATATTTTTCATTAACCTTGCTATATAAATTCGCTTGCAGGATCAGTTCTTCAACCGAGGTTTTTAAACGGATTTTTTCCACCACGCCTGCAGCCTGATCAGCAGAGGAAACGGATAAGGCCTGAATATTCTTTTGATCGGCAAGACGATAATAAACCGCACTGGATGCTTTCACATATTCAGCAAATTTCTTGTAATCCACTTGCTTGAAAGCATCCTGATATTTTGAAAAATCCAGATAGGCCAGCTTGTTCTGGTTGTCTTTATTGACCAGATAAGGCATCAAGGCAAAGTAGTTGATATAGAATTTATAATGGTTCAGATCAAGCACCATCGGTACTTTGGCCTGTACCAGCAAGGTTGGCTTTTCATAACGCGCAGTCAGGTTCAAGGAACCCATTTTCTGACGATAATGCACCGAACCCTCGTACTCAAACTGCATCTCGTTCAGAATATTGGTCATGACCTGGGTAAACTTGTCAGCCTTGGAACGACCAGCGCTTTTTTGTTCCTGCGCCAGTGCGGTATACAAAGCCTGCTTCTGTTTATTGTTTAAGTTGACCTTTTGCTCTCTTAAGTATTGTTCCACTTTTTGCTTGAGTGCCGGTTCTAAAGATGCAGGTTCAGCTTTTGCAGTATTTTTACTTGGCTCCTGATCAACATGAATATTGAATTTGCCACGGTAGTCATAGCTTGGATATTCGTAGATGGCATTCAGGCTATTCACTGCCTTCTGCTCGAGGTTGACCGTCGCTGGATTGGTTTTAATGACATGTTGAGAACAGGCCGAAAGACTGAGACCCATTAAACATAAAGTTAAATATTTTAGACGCATAGCTTTACCAAACACCTTTATATCATTATATTCTCAAGTATAGAATTAAGTATTTTTCACGTTTAATATAAGTTTAAACACCCACAGAAAAGTGATTTTTCCATCTCCCTCAAATCCAGGAGATTCGCTTTTCTGACATTCTTTTCCCCAGTGATTATCAATGTATTTTTATCACCATTGTGAATAATCAAAGTATCGAAACAGATAATCCAAAATGATTCAAATACAGGATTAAGATTATGCCAGCTTATAAAGCCCCGCTCCGTGATATTCGTTTCTTAATGAACGAAATGTTAGATTATCCAGCACATTACCAAACTTTGACAAGTGGTCAAAATGCGGATGCTGATACAGTTGATATGATTCTTGAAGGTGCGGCAGATTATTGCGAAAACGTACTTTCTCCGCTTAACCAGTCAGGTGATGAAGAAGGCTGTACTTTTAATAACGGTGAGGTAACCACACCGAAAGGCTTTAAAGAAGCGTATGACCAGTTTGTGATGGGTGGCTGGCAAGGTCTTTCTTATCCAGAAGAATTTGGCGGTCAAGGCTTGCCAATGTCTTTAAACCTGATCAAATCAGAAATGATGGGAACCGCGAACTGGTCCTTCACCATGTACCCAGGTTTAAGTACAGGTTGTATGAACACCATCATGCAGTTCGGTACAGACGAGCAAAAAAATACTTATATGCCTAAACTGGTTGAAGGTACCTGGTCAGGCACCATGTGCTTAACCGAGCCTCAATGTGGTACAGACTTAGGTCAAGTCAAAACCAAAGCAGAGCCAAATGCAGACGGTACCTATAAAATTTCTGGCACCAAAATCTTCATCTCTGCGGGTGAACACGATTTAACTGAAAACATCATCCATATCGTATTGGCTCGCCTTCCAGATGCGCCTGCGGGTACACGTGGTATTTCTCTATTCATCGTGCCTAAATTCATCCCGACTGCGGATGGTGGCGTAGGTGAGCGCAATGCAGTGTCTTGTGGTTCTATCGAGCACAAAATGGGGATCAAGGCCTCTGCAACTGCCGTGTTGAACTTTGACAATGCTACAGGTTACCTGATCGGTGAAATCAACAAAGGTTTACATGCAATGTTTACCTTTATGAATACAGCACGTATCGGTACCGCAGTGCAAGGTATTGCACACGCTGAACTGTCTTTCCAGGGTGCTTTACCGTATGCCAAAGATCGTATGTCAATGCGTGCCCTTTCTGGCAAGAAAGAACCTGAACGTGTAGCTGATGCGATTATTCACCATGCTGATGTTCGTCGTATGTTATTGACGCAAAAAGCAATTGCTGAAGGTGGTCGTTCAATGATCTACCATGCTGCAAAACTTGCGGACAAAATGACAGATGCATTGGTCAGTGGCGATCAGGCAGCTTATGAAGCTTATGATGACAAGCTTGGTTTCTATACGCCGATCTTGAAAGGTTTCTTGACCGAAATGGGTCTAGAAGCAGCTAACCACGGTATGCAGGTTTACGGCGGTCATGGCTATATCCGTGAATGGGGTATGGAACAAATCGCACGTGATGCACGTATCTCAACCTTGTATGAAGGCACAACAGGTATTCAGGCACTCGATCTGATTGGTCGTAAAGTCCTGTTAAGCTCGAAAGGTAAAGTGGTTCGTGATTACACGGCTGAAATCCTGAAATTCTGTGCTGCACATGCACGTAACAAATACCTCCGCCGTTTTGCATGGGACTTAACCAAGCTTTGTGCACAATGGAACACTTTAACTGTTCGTATCATGCTGGCTGCACGTAAAGACCGTGACATCGTGTCTTCAGCTTCAGCTGATTTCTTGATGTTCTCTGGCTACGTCATGATGGCTTATTTCTGGGCGCAACAAGCAGTGATTGCCTCTGAGAAATTGGAAGCAGGTAACGGCATTGAAACTCCTGAATTCTATAAAGCAAAAATCAAGGTTGCTGATTTCTACTTCGACCGTTTATTGCCACGCGCTCAAGGCCATGCCGAGTCAATGGTAACAACATCTCGCACCTTGACTTCACTGGCACCAGAACACTTCAGCTTCGATTACTAATCCAGGCTGTAAAAAAAAGAGCGCTCATTGCGCTCTTTTTTATGATAAAAACAATTTTTATTCTACTCTTTTAAAGACATAGGCTTGCTGCGGAAAAGGATATTCTTTAAAGAACTTGCGGTTATTGCCATTGCCTTCATTCCACATCTTGTCCAGATTTAATACCAGATCCTGATGCTGATTGATCTTATAGTAAAGATTTAGATCTGCCGCATCACAACGCACCATGATCTCATTCAGTTCTTTATGCACATGCCAGTGCACCTGTTTACAGGTTTGTTCGATCTTGGCCACACTACGTGTTGGATCAGAACCGAGACGCCCAAAGCTGGTATTGGTCCAGTACACTGAACCATCACTTAATAAATTCAGGATATATTCAGCTTCTTTTTCATTATTTACACAGCCTGCAAAAGGGTCTGTACATGGAATGCGGGCATGATAGCGACCGACATAGATCAGATCAGCTTCCGAGGGTCGACTATGATTATCTTGACGCACCACAGGATGTGACAAGGTGGCTTGTCCAGCAACCTGATTGAGCGACATCGCTTCTGTATCAGAAGTTGCTTGCTCTTGTTCATCTGCGAGGACATAACTCGCTTCATGATCCGATTGCGTCTGCGGTTGTTGTCTTACAGGTTCCGGATGATGACTATCACACGCCATCAAACTTAGACTCAATAAGACTCCTACACTAAGCTGCTGTAAGGATAACCTGAACTGCATATCTACAAATCTCTAACATCAACATCGCTACCGCGTACTTTTCACGCTGTGCCCTAGGTTTTTAACAGGACTTCATTGAGTGCTGCTACATACCTGTGATAGGTAATGTAGACCGTCGCAATAGGATGGAAATAGCAAATTAACAAAGCAGTGTGCTTTAAGTCGGTGCATTTTAGGCGATGCTGTTGTTTTTTCCAGCAAGAATTTACACAACTTAACTAATCTCTCATCTGTTTAAACTTTAAAAAAAATTCATCGCCCATATCTCTTAAATAACAGCAGCTCTTCAACTCATATTTTACTTTTTGCTGCCATTTCATAAATTTAAGGAGATACACTCGATGACCAACTCTGGTTTATATCGCTCAAACCAACAAAGCATGATCGCTGGTGTGATGGGCGGTATTGCGGAACGATTTGGTTGGAATGCAAATTTATTACGCCTGATCTTTGTTGTGATCTCGATTATGAGCGCCGCTTTCCCGGGTATTTTGGTGTACCTCATTTTATGGCTGGTCATTCCAAAACGTCAGCAAGCGCGTGTTGACCATGTTCAAGGCTATAACCAGCCTGTGAAAACTGTCTATGAAGACCAAGGCATAAAACGTTAATTTCTCACTTTCCTTTTTGGTCGCTACGGTTGAAATTACCCCTAATCCAACCGTAGCTTTTTTTTAACTTAATTTTTTATTCAGCTGCTGCTGTAAGGCCGCAATCATATCGGCACGACTGATAATGCCGACCAGCCGCTGGTTTTCAACCACTGGAATATAGTTAAAAGATTTTTCTACAAAATAAGGCACCAAATCCTGAATCGGCTGTAACGGATCAACCGTCACCACTCTCCGGCTCATAATCTGTCGCACAAAATACTGCCATGAATTACGTGGATCGGTCGCGCCCTTAAACCATTCCACCACTTCGTATAAAGCCAGCGTCCCGACCAGTTTTTCCTCTGCATTGACCACAGGCAAACTCATCAGGTTAACCGCCTTGAATTTATCTACGGCCTGATGGATATCATCATTTTCATGCAGTTTAATCACGTCCCGACTCATAATATCCTGACAGACAAATGAGTTGACCAGTCGCTCATTGGCATGTTCTTGCGCTTCTAAAATGATTTTTTCCAGATCATATTGGCTAATGTCTAACAGCTCGGTGTGATGTTCTAAAGCATATTCAATATCTTTCGGCTGGATCGAGACTTTCTGTGTCGGTGTCGGGTCTTTAGAACGTTCATTGACATGCGCAGTCAAAGGATAATGACGCCCAATCAAACGGTTAAACACTACCGCGAAAACCAGTAATAAAATCGAGTTCAGCAGCACCGGATATAAGATAAAATGGAAACCCAGCCGATGGACCGCCTCCCCGCCCAACACGGCGGTAATCGCCACTGCCCCACTGGGCGGATGTAGCGAATCTGTGGTCATCATCATAAAAATTGCCAGACCAACGGCCACACTAAAAGCAGTGGTCAGATCAGGCAATAATTGAGTACAGGCAACCCCAATCAAACCCGCCAAGGTATTACCGACCACCACATTCCACGGTTGCGCCAAGGGACTATTGGGTACCGCAAAGAGGAGCACTGAAGAAGCGCCCATCGGTGCAATATACCAGGCATTCATGCCCCCCAGCACATACCAGCTGATGAGTGAGGAAATCGCCAGACCACATAAAGCGCCAACGCCTGACAGCATCCTCTCCCTCAAAGGCAGGACTTTATAATTAGGTTTAAGCAGATTTAGCCAGTCTGATTGGGTAGAGCTCACAATGCACCTTGCTGGAATAGTGTTGTTTTATTCGAGGCAGAAGTATACGCCGACTCAAGCTGAAGGTGTATTTAAATTATAGTTTTAGATTATGAGTAAAGCTGTTGAAAATAAATTTTCTCAGTTCAGATATTCTTTTAACTGCTCAATTCGCTCGCCATATTTTTGCATCGGGCAAAACTCATACATCGGCGAGCCAATATAGGCACCCGCATTACGGCATTCCTGATCCACAAAACTTTTCCACAATTGTTGTGATTTCATAATGTCGTTGTAGCGTTCAGGCTGCTGATATTCTTGACTCTGCTTCTTGATTTGGTCGAGTAATTGTACGATCTGCTTGCTATATAATGTTTTGGTTCTGCTACTACAGATTTCCACCACGGCATTATTGATATTGCCCAGTCCCAATTCCTGAATGGTTTCATCCACACAAAGGCTATAAGCATCGGTAGATTTATCCGGTGTTTCCGCCATGACCTCCACACTTAAACAGGTCATTGCCAGTAATAGGCATTTAAAACTTAATTTGTTCATTTTCTAGCTCTTGGTTTTGTCATTTTTAAAATCGTGTTCAAGCCGTAAGGACAAGTTTATTTTTTACTCAGATTCAATTAAAACTGCAAGTGGCTCTCAAGCACACTTCTTTTCAGGCCCCTCACCCAAGCACTAAAGATATTTTTCATTTAGATAACGCCAGTATCGTTTTGGCAAATATTGCACATGGAGTTTGATATTCTGCCGTTCTTTAATATTGACGCTATTGAAGTAATCTTTCCATAACTGATCATATAACGCTTCCTGCTCATCCAGTTCTAACTGGAAGCTTTGACTAAAGCCCGTTTCAATATTACGGTCGATCTCATTCACCTCCATCGAGACTTCATGAATCTCATGCAAGTCATAATACAGCCCATATTGGCGCTGCTCATCATAAATCAGCCAGCGTTGATCCTGATAACGACGTTTAAAATGCGGCTGAATCAGAGGCAATACATTAAAATCCGGTCGTACCAAACTCAGAAATAGCCCATCCGAGGTTTTCTTAAAACGTATAAATGCCTCCATCCGGTGTTTTTCACGCCCGACCTTTTTGGTCCATTGCGCAATAGCCAGCACACTCGGATGTGAATAGTCTTTTTCAACAGAAACTTGCTGCTGGAACACATAAATACAGTAATTAAATAAATGCTGATAAGCCTCCAGCGATTCTGATAAAGACGTAAAATAGAATTGTCTCAAGGCCGATTGCGATAGTTTCTGCTGCAGGCCTGCCCAGACCCGTTGTGCCTGCTGTTCATGCGTTGGCACCTCAATCAGACTGGCAAACAGGCCATGTTGGACCTGATTGTGCAGACACAGCTGCACCTCAAATTCTTTGAACTGAAAGGCTCGAAAAACACAACTCAGCAGTCCCGCCATGGAACCATCAAAGCAATACGCCACTGGATCAGTGAACACGCTTAAAAGCCTAAACTCAGCTGCGGTGAAAGTTGTTGCACGTATTTTGAAGAACCCTGCGTCAGGATTTGCTGACGGATATAATGAGGAGAAAGTTCCTTCTGAAAACGTGGGCTGTCTTCACAGCGAATAAAAAACTTTGCCCGCGAATAGGCCACACCGAGCTGTTTCAATAAATCGATATGGATTTTGCCAAAACGTCTTGCCTGCACAATTTTCTTGGCTGATTTCACCCCGATGCCGGGCACACGCAATACCATCTGATAATCGGCACGGTTTAAATCCACCGGGAATTGTTCAGGATGGCGTAAGGCCCAGCTCAGTTTCGGGTCAATATCCAGATCCAGATGCGGAAAACGCTCAT
Source organism: Acinetobacter sp. IK40 (assembly GCF_035615075.1). Classification (NCBI taxonomy): domain Bacteria; kingdom Pseudomonadati; phylum Pseudomonadota; class Gammaproteobacteria; order Moraxellales; family Moraxellaceae; genus Acinetobacter; species Acinetobacter sp. IK40. Next base: position 27,957 of record NZ_JANBOE010000003.1, read on the forward strand.
CTACAATTTCATTGACCTGAAAGCCATAAAAACGCATCAACCAGTCACTCTGGTATAGTCGGTTTTCACGTAATAGTGGTGGCGCTGAACCCACAGCAGGTAAATAATGATTCTCGGTATTGATCGGAATATAACCCGAGAAATAAACCCGTTTAAGTTTAAATTCCTTGTAATGCCGATCCGCCATTAACAGCACATCCTGATCGGTTTCCTGATGGGCCCCCACGACCATTTGTGTGGTCTGTCCCGCAGGTACGTATTTTGGCACATGCTTGATCACCTGCCGCTCATCTTTCAACTGAATCAGGCGATCGCGAACCAGACCCAAATCCTTTTGTACTTCCTGATGCGATTTTTCAGGCGCAAAGGTTTTCAGTCCGGCTTCTGTCGGCATTTCCAGATTGATACTCATCCGGTCGGCATATAGCCCTGCTTCATGGATCAGTTCTGGGGAAGCACCTGGAATGGTCTTGAGATGAATATAACCATTGAAGTTTTCTTCAAGACGCAGCTTCTTCACCACTTGCAGCATGCGCTCCATGGTGTAATCTGCGGACTTGAAAATACCTGAACTGAGAAATAGCCCCTCAATATAATTACGTCGATAGAAATTGATGGTCAGGTCAACCACTTCCTGCACGGTAAATGCCGCACGTTTTACGTCATTAGAACGGCGTGATACGCAATAAGCGCAATCAAAAATACAGACATTACTGAACAAGATTTTCAGCAAGGAAACGCAGCGTCCATCTTCGGTATAGCTATGGCAAATCCCTGAATGGCTGGCATCTCCAAGTCCCTTGCCTTTGTTTTTACGGTCACTGCCACTGGAAGAACAGGACACGTCATATTTGGCAGCGTCCGCTAAAATTTGCAGCTTTTCACGAATGCGATCAGACATTTCAAACGACCTGAAAAAAACAGAGAAGATCGTTTAAAAATTAACATGTCTACATTGTGAAATTAAGAGCATGAGAGATGCTACACGTCATGGGGTGACGCTTAAATAAAAGAGATATAAAAAGATATTTATTATCAAATAATTAAAAACCTAAAAAATAGGTATAAATAGATAGGGATTAAAATCATATTTATACCTTATTGCACACCCACTAAAACCTATTTTTATCCTTACAGGTATTTGGATAAGTTTCTTTTCTTTTCAGATCAAAATCAAAAACAGGCTGAATCGGTATTTCCTCAGTACGGTAATAACACATTTCTCGCCATTTCATTGCTTCTTGTTTATTTTCTGGCAAACCATTTAACCCAGAATAATAATTTTGAAACATATTCTCCTGACCATTTGCATACCCCAAATTGGCAGCTTTGATGTACCATTCTGTTGAAACCTTACCATTTTGCTCTACCCCTAACCCTTGCTGATAAAGTACTCCAATATTATTCATTCCAGCAGGATTACCCTGCTCGGCAGCTTTGCGATACCAATACATGGCTTTTTTATAGTCTGTATCTACACCATAACCTGTATGAAAAAATGTACCTACCCTGAACTGAGCATCCGCATTACCTGCTTGCGCAGCCTCTTCAGATAGTTTGAACATCTTAGGTACAAAACGACTTAAGTCTTCTTTCCGATAATAAAGTGTAGTCAAATTCAATTTAGCTAAAGCACTTCCTTGTTCAGCCGCTTGTTGAAAGAGCTGCTCGACCTTTAAGGCTTTTTTTGCTTTGGTCGCTTCATCATAATTTCGATCCCTGATACGATCATTCATATTCTTATAATAGATCAAGGCTGCATAATCATTTAATTCATCTGCACTTAAATCTTTAAAGTGATAATCATAAGAAGCAGAAAAATAAGTCCAGTTATGCTTTAAATAGTAAAATCCCAAAACTCCTAAAAACAATATAAAAACACCAAGATAATACTTTTTTAAATTCATTTTCAGAACAATCTAATTCAAATTATGACAGGTTATCCTAACAAAGTTTTATAGTTCCCTGTATACAAAAGATAATCGTCATATTCTAAATACAGATAGACATGCTCGGCAGATCATCTTAGAATTTTTAAAACCCTGAAAATACGCTATTTATGATGAACACAACAAAAAATATCGATTATCAACCGAAAATCGGCCTTATTATTACGCCTCTTATTCCAATAAGCCTCTTGTTCTTATTCTGTTTGTTTACCGGAAAATTTAGTCTTGACCTTGTTTATATTACAAGTCTGTTTTCGGGTATTTACTATATTCTGTTATTCCCCGTTTTACTCCGGATCTGCCACATTCTCATTGCTAAAAATCGCTTTATCTTTCCGATCATGTGGTTCGGTGCACACCTATCATTTAGCCTGTTATATTTCTTTCTGGCCATCTATGAAAACATTTCTCATAACCAACCCCTATTCGAATACGTTTTCCCAACGGTTTGGCATACATTCGCCTCAACCTCTACGCTGACAATCAGTTTTATTCTGAGTCTGATTTTTTGGTCTTTTGCCTCGTTTCGACCTAAATTAAAAGCCAAAGAGATGAAAGAATCTGCAATAGATCATGCTGAATAATTTTTACGGGTGAAGAAACAAGCCTTTGCCACTCCTCCCCAAAATCCTTATACTTAACCACAATTTTTGTTTGATTCCAGTGGATGCACCATGAGTCGTGCTATATCGCATATTGACACATTTCAGGGCTTGATTCTTGCCCTTCAAAACTATTGGGCGGAGCAAGGCTGCGTCGTATTACAACCATATGATATGGAAATGGGTGCAGGGACATTCCACACTGCAACCTTCTTACGTGCGTTGGGGCCAGAAACCTGGAACGCGGCTTATGTTCAACCGTCACGTCGTCCGAAAGACGGTCGTTATGGCGAAAACCCAAACCGTTTACAACACTACTATCAGTTCCAGGTGGTGCTTAAACCAAACCCGGACAATATCCAGCAGCTTTACCTGGATTCATTAAAAGCAATCGGGATTGATACGCTGACACATGACATCCGTTTCGTGGAAGATAACTGGGAATCTCCAACACTTGGCGCTTGGGGCTTGGGTTGGGAAGTCTGGTTAAATGGTATGGAAGTGACCCAGTTCACTTACTTCCAGCAAGTCGGTGGTATCGAATGTTACCCAGTCACAGGTGAGATCACTTACGGCTTAGAACGTCTGGCAATGTACCTGCAAGGCGTAGACTCAGTTTACGATCTGGTCTGGACTAAAGGTCAATTCGGTACAGTGACCTATGGTGACGTATTCCATCAAAACGAAGTTGAGCAATCAACCTATAACTTCGAATACGCACCTGTCGATAAAATGTTTGAATTATTCGACTTCTATGAAGCTGAAGCCTCTCGTTTAATCGAAGCTGAATTGCCACTTCCTGCTTACGAACAGGTGATCAAAGCATCACATTGCTTTAACTTGCTCGATGCACGTGGTGCGATTTCCGTGACTGAACGTCAACGTTATATTTTACGTGTTCGTACTTTGGCGCGTTCAATTGCACAAAGTTATGTGGCTGCCCGTGCCAAACTTGGTTTCCCGATGGCAGAACCGCATTTACGTGACGAAGTATTGGCTCAGCTCAAAGCACAAGTTGAGGCAGAAGCCGCCCAAGCTGAAAAAGCGAAGGAGAATAAATAATGACCAAGCATACAGTTTTATTCGAACTTGGCTGTGAAGAACTTCCACCCAAAAGCTTAAAAACCTTACGTGATGCATTAAAGGCAGAAACTGAAAAAGGCTTAAAAGATGCAGGCTTAAATTTTGCCTCAATCGAAGCGTATGCTGCGCCACGTCGTTTAGCATTGAAAATTGTTGATATCGATGCGGCTCAGGCAGATACACAAAAACGTTTTGATGGCCCTGCAGTACAAGCTGCCTATGATGCTGAAGGCAAACCGACCAAAGCGCTTGAAGGCTTTATGCGTGGTCAAGGCATTACCGTTGACCAGCTTTCGACTTTCCAAGCCGGTAAAGTTGAAAAAGTATGCTTCTTGAAAGATGTCAAAGGTCAAAGCCTAGACGTTTTACTGCCGCAAATTTTACAGACTGCACTGGATAACTTGCCAATCGCAAAACGTATGCGTTCAGCAGCAAGCCGTACTGAATTCGTTCGTCCAGTCAAATGGGTGGTATTGCTGAAAGATGCTCAAGTGATTGATGCAAGCATTCAAGATCATAAAACAGGTAACGTGACCTATGGTCATCGTTTCCATGCACCTGAAGCCGTGACTTTGGCGCATGCAAATGACTACTTGGCAACGTTAGAACAAGCCTATGTAGTTGCTGATTTTGCAAAGCGTCAAACCACGATTCAAGCCCAAGTGAAGACCTTGGCAGATGAAGTCAATGCCACTGCAATTGTGCCAGCAGACTTACTTGATGAAGTGACCAGTCTGGTTGAATGGCCTGTGGCTTTACGTGCGACTTTTGAAGAACGCTATTTGGCGGTCCCGCAAGAAGCCTTGATCACGACCATGCAGGATAACCAGAAATATTTCTGTTTAATCAATGCTGAAGGTAAATTACAGCCTTACTTCATTACCATTTCAAATATTGAGTCTAAAGATCCGGCTCAAATTATTGAAGGGAATGAGAAAGTGGTTCGCCCGCGTTTGTCCGATGCGGAGTTCTTCTTCTTACAAGACCAGAAGCAACCGCTTGCGTCTCGTAAAGAAAAATTAGCCAACATGGTGTTCCAGGCACAATTGGGTACCCTTTGGAATAAATCACAACGTATTGCCAAACTGGCGGTGGCATTGTCGCCAATTACCGGTGCGAATGCAGTCGATGCAGAAAAAGCAGCGTTATTGGCTAAATGCGACTTAACCTCTGAGCTTGTGGGTGAATTCCCAGAACTTCAAGGGATTGCAGGCACGTACTATGCGCGTCTTGAAGGTGAAAATAACGAAGTTGCTGAAGCTTTGGGTGAACAGTATTTACCTAAGTTTGCAGGCGATGTATTACCGCAAACCAAGACGGGTACAACCATTGCCCTTGCGGACCGTTTAGATACATTGGTCGGTATTTTCGGTATTGGTCAAGCACCAACAGGTTCGAAAGACCCATTTGCATTACGTCGTTCTGCAATCGGTATCTTGCGTTTAATCATTGAAAATGAATTAGACATTACGATTGAAGAATTGGTGAACTTTGCTTTGCAAGGTTATGGCGACATCATCAAAGATCATGACAAGACACGTACCGATGCAGTTGCTTTCCTTGAAGGTCGTTACCGTGCCAAGTATGAAGACCAAGGTGTTGCGGTTGATGTGATTCAAGCGGTACAAGCACTTGCACCAAAATCTCCACTTGATTTTGATAAACGTGTGACTGCAGTCAATCATTTCCGCACCTTGCCAGAAGCGGCGGCATTGGCTGCGGCAAATAAACGTGTTGCCAATATTCTGGCTAAAGAAGCAACGCCTGACGGTGCTGTGGTTGAAGCGAATCTGGTAGAAGCGGCTGAAAAAGCACTTTATGCAGAACTTCAAGCATTAACACCTGTAGTTCAGCCATTGCTTGCTGCACGTAACTACACAGAAGCCTTGTCTAAGCTTGCTGCGCTTCGTGCACCAATCGATGCCTTCTTTGAAGGTGTAATGGTGATGGCAGATGATGCAGAATTAAAAGCCAACCGTTTACGTTTACTGGCTCAGTTGCGTGATTTATTCACGGCAATTGCAGATGTAAGTGTATTGCAGGGTTAATTTACTTTTTATAAAAAACTCGCTTTTAGAAGCGGGTTTTTATTTATTTTCTTTTAAAAAGATCTATAAGCATATGAATAAATACGTTCTATCATTTCTTATCCTACTTTCTGTGGGTCATACAGGTTGTAGTTTAAACCCTAGTTCTAAGACTCAGCCTCAAATAGAACATAATCAAAATATACAAAATCCTATTACTATTGGAATGGCTCGCAGTGAATTTATTAGCAAGGTAATTACACCAAGCTCAAGCAAATTAGTCGGCGATCAACGGATCGATACTTTTATATTTTACAAACAAGACAGCACATCCAAACGATTGGGACAAGCGTTATACAATGGTTTAGTCGCAAGTACATTACCGTTTGATTCATTAATAGAAACGGTATCAATACCTGAATCAGCGACTAGAGGCGCTAAGGTAATTATTCAAGTGGTCTATGACTCATCGGATCGTGTAGAAAAGGTTGTAAGGATCCAATAAATCAGTTTGTGCAAACTGATGTATCCACAATTATCACATTCATTAAAGATACCATTGTGATGACGAATGTCAGTGTATGCAAGGTTAAGCTAATATTTGTAGTCCTTCAAAAAACCTGTTAGTAATAGCAGATTTTTTTATGTGCATTAAATTTATATAAATGTCTCAATCTAAAAATTATTATCGTATCGATATCATTATTGCAGCTATACATGCCGCTTTACTCTTGATCGGTTGGGCAAGCTATACATGCTTTCCATTCATTCGAACTAAACCTGATATGAGTGGACTGTTTTTTATGATCATTTCTTTTTTAGGCGGAATGATTGCACTGATTATTTTGGCCGTTGTATTACCGCGTTTAGATCAATCTGTCAGCCAATTAGCACTCAAGAAATTTTTATATGCCCTGCTCTACTGGATTTCGAGTAGCATTATTTTTATTCTATTCAGCAATACCCAATGGCTATTTCACCAACCCTTAGCTTGTATTCTTGTTTTTGCACTGGTTTTTTTCAGCTCAATCTATCTATCTGTTATACGTTTGGCAAGTTTACGCAAAAAAGACTATTTTATTGTGCTCGGTATTTTTAGTTGCTTATTTCTCTTCTTTTTCTGCATAAGTTTTTGATAAAGGTTACGTAGCGTATCAATTTCATATCATCCTCACTCTTTTCTTCAACTCAACGATAAGATATAAAATCTCGATTGCGACACGATCGCTGAAAGGACAGAAAAGATGATGAATAAAGTACAACTCTTATGTTTAACCACTGCACTTGCGGCCTCGTCTTCTCTCTGGGCAGCGGATACCACAAATCACACCGCAACAATATCAAATGCCGAAGCTGAAAAAGCGATGCCATATGGCGACAACCCAAGCATCGGTCGTGTATTGCTGTATAAAACAGGCAAAGGCATGCAGAACCTGGGCAACTCAATTCAGGGTGCATCTGAAAACACCTCTCAAAAAATGAGTGAAAAATGGCAAAGCACCAAACAATATAGCGCTGAACAATCCGAGATCGTGCAAGAGCAAACCCAGAAAGCCAAACAATATACTGCTAAAAAATGGCAGGACACCAAGGATGCAGTGGTCGGAACCAACGAAGGTAATGTTCCAATTGAGCGTGCCGGACTCAGTCAGCCCTCATCGAATTAATCGAAAAACCTCTAGCTTAAACTAGAGGTTTTTTTGACTTATCAGACGGAAACGGGTTCAGTTTGTGGTGCAACCTGACGATCAATCAGATACTCATTTAAATTAAAATGACTGAGTTGCTGGCGCATCTTAAACGTCGTCCATGGCCATACCGTACTGTTGCGTCCATTACGATCAATGAAATAACTCTGACAGCCGCCTTTATTCCAGACCGTGGTTTGTAAGGCTGCTTGTACACGCTGATTAAACCGGGCCATGCGCACAGGATCAACTTCAATGGTTTGAATATTTTGTTGAATCGCCTGTTTAAGTGCATCAATAATATAGGCCAGCTGCGCTTCAATGATAATAAATGCCGAAGAACTCACCGCAATATTGGGCCCAAAAATCAAGAAACCATTTGGACAGTCCGCCACCATGGTTCCCATATAGCCTTCCGGACTACCCTGCCAGACTTCTGACATGCTCTGACCATAACGGTTAAACACTCGTTGGGCAATCGGCGGTTCAGCCACTTCAAACCCCGTACCGAGAATAATCACATCCGCTTCGACGCAGCGACCATCGCTAGTAAATAATCGGTTGTCTTTAACTTCACTGAGAGCAGCAGCTACCACTTCAACATTGGGCTGTGCCAAAGCAGGATACCATTCATTAGACTGGAGAATCCGCTTGCAACCAATCACATAATTAGGCGTGACTTTACGGCGTAATTCAGGATCTTTAATTCCCCGTTTAATATGAAATTCAGCAATACGCTGTACTTGTCGCATGGCTACATTACTTTGTAAGCCGCCATTTAAACTCTCAAAAATACCATATACCGAACCACGCATCAGCGACTGGGTAACAGGGAGATATTTAAAAACGGTCTGGAGCGGAGCAGGTAAAGGCATATCCGACTTCGGTAAAACCCAGTGCGGTGTGCGCTGAAATACCGTCAGTTGCTTTACCAAAGGTTGAATCTGGGGAATAAACTGGATCGCTGATGCACCCGTGCCAACAACGGCTACGCGTTTTCCGGTTAAATCCAGATCATGGCGCCAACGCGATGAATGGAAAATTTCCCCTTTAAAGTCTTTTAATCCTTTGACATCCGGTATCACAGGCTCATGCATCGGGCCACACGCCATAATCGCAAATTGTGAATGCAATTCGCCTTGAGTAGTTTTAATGATCCAGCACTGTTTAGCATCTGACCACGTTGCGGCTAAGGCTTCATGATTGAAGTGAACATGCGGCATGACCTGATATTTTAGTGCGGTATTTTGCAAATATTGTTTGATTTCAGCCTGTCCAGCGAACACCCGACTCCACGCAGGATTCGGTTCAAAAGAATAGGAATACAAAGCAGAAGGCACATCACAGGCACAACCGGGATAGGTATTTTCACGCCATACCCCACCCAGCTCATCAGCTTTCTCAAGCAAAATAAAATCATGGATGCCAGCTTCTTTCAGTTTGATAGCAGCCCCTAATCCTGCAAAACCGCCACCAATGACGATGACCCGATGAAATGCTACAGCTTTCGACTTTGTATTCATGACCTCTTGTTCCCTGTACTTAAAGCCCAAAATACTATGGCATTAAGCCCTGAAACGGTCATTATCAAGACAGGCCGTTTATAGCGTTATTTTTGACAGAATTTGCCAAATCATGCTGCTGTTGGATTCATTCAAAAAATAAGCTTAAAATTTACAGTGTTATCTCAAAACATGCATTGAACTTCACGACCCTAGACCACACACTGAAGTGATTAATTCACAGGACCGGAATTTTGCCCATGCTGCATCGCCCCTTCAAGATCATGCTAGTCTCAGTGCTGAGTGGAATGAGTTTCACCGCCTGTTCAACCTTGCAAAACCAGAGCCCAGCCACTCCCCAAGTATTAGAGCAGATTAAAAATATTGCTGCTTCTCCAACAACAGAAGACAATATTGCGAAACTGATGAAACAGGATAAAAATTGCATTATTGAATTCACCGGCTACTTTGACGGCGGACAAGCCATAGAGCACTGGACATTCAATCACTCTGGATTAATTTCAGCGAGTTCATCGACACAATATACCACCCGTGCCTCTGCAAACACCTCCACAGCATTTGATATTGAAGATCCTGCAGTGCAGGCAAATTTCAAGAAACTGCAAAGTAATTTTAGTGCCAGCACACTGGCGCAATGCCATTGAGGCCATAAAAAACTCGTTGCGGCTATCTCTAGCTGCAACGAGTTATGGCTTTTAAACTATTTTCTGGATCAGTTTTGAGCTTCTAAACCCAGCTTAATTCGCATTGAGACCACTGGTGGCCGCAAGTAAATCAATACGCGGGAAGATCAAACCGGTACGTTTATCGCGAATCGGCTTACCTGTTGCCTTCAAGCGGTTCACGGTCTGGTCTATCGTCTCGGATGGGCTGACATCATTGGCACGTAATAAGGCAATCGCGCCTGCAACATGCGGGGCCGCCTGTGAGGTGCCACCTTGAGTTTCACCGCCTGCGGTAATCATGGCACCCGGTGCCAGCAGGGTCACCAGTGAACCGCCATTACTAAAGCAGGTCACCTGATCGGCTGCAGTGGTCGGATCTGAACACTTCACCGGATTACCCCAGGAGACACCCCCAATATTGCTGTCATAAACAGCACCTACCCGTACAGCGCCTGCAACACAGGCCGGTGAGGAAATACCATCGGCAAAGCCATCATTACCTGATGCGACTACAGGCACAACACCTGCAGCACGTGCATTGGCAAATGCGGTGCTATAACTGCTATTGCTACATTCAGAGGTATATTTCACCCCTGGCACCCCTAAACTCAGGTTCACCGCTTTAATGTTATAGGTTTGGGCATTGTTCACGGTCCAGTTTAAGGCCGCCAGAATATCACTGTCATAGGCAGTACTGCCCCACTGACCATTGACACGAATTTTACGGAAGGTATCGATCCCTATGATTTTGGTTTGCGGTGCAACTTTGGCAATAATACCTGACACATTGCTGCCATGCCCATCATCATCCAGACTGTTATCATCCGGAGCGCTGTCAAAGGCATATACCACCCGACAACTCGATGCCGGGGTATTTACCGCGGTACAGCCAAAATCAGCATGCTTATAATTCACGCCCGTGTCGATCACTACCACGCTGGTTCCCTCTCCGCTAAAGCCATTTGTAACCGCTTGCGGTTGGTTAATTAAAGGGAGGCTTTCCATGGTGGTGGTTACATTTTTACGGTTTGGATACACCCCTTTAACGCTCGGATCATTTAACACTTGCGCCAAGGTTTCGCGGTTTTGAATCCGGTACAAGCCCAAAGGCAGGCCATTAAACTCACGTAAGGTTTGAAAGCCTGCGGCTTTGCTGTATTTAGTTTTGAACTGATTTTTACCCACTGCAATCAGACTACGTTTTTCTCGCCCAAAAGTGGTGCTGGTTGCACTGTTATCATATTCGATCAATAAATCATTTGAATCATTATCGATCAGGGCTTCAATATTAATTTTACCCTGCTGTACTTTATTTAATGCCGCAGAACTCAGGCGTTGTTTGAGTTGGACTGCATTCAGTGTTGCAGCTGAGGTGGTGGTGGTTAGAAAAGCGGATAAGCTTAATAGTAATAAAATTTTATTGTTCACTGTGGATCTCCATCGTTCTTGGATAAAGAACTTTTGAGTTTTTGGTTTTCTTGGATAAAGAAATCCAGCGTATTTAAAGTTTTTTAATTTCATTCGCTGGGTCGTTTTCCGGATCAATCGGTTGTATCGAAGGATCACTTTTGGTGTCATAAAATTGAACATCTTTTTGTGTTGTATTTAATTGATTCAACATATCGGATGTAGTGTGTGTTGCTGTTTTGGCCTCCTCTGGTTTTAAAACGCTTGAACTGCTGCCTGAGTGCTCAGGACGCATCTGGTAAACTGCGGTATCGTCTGAGGCATTGCTCGGCGTTGCGGGTTCAAAATAGAACACCACTACGCCAAGTGCGATCAGGACAAATAAAAATGCGGCAATCTGTTTCATTTATATTCTCCAGTGCTTGAGTTACTGGTCATTACCTGGTTGTCAGTTGTTTTTCTATAAATAATGCGAATACAATTTAAAAATTCACTTTAAATTTCACATATACATTTCAAGTCAAAACGATTAAAAATTTCATGGGACCTAAACCCCTTAAATCTTTTAACTCGATTTCATTCTTCAAAATGAAAAATGAGGTGGAATCGAAAATGGGTCATAAAACTTTAAATGACTCAAAAAAGTACAACTACGATTTCACCTATTTATACCAAGCAATAAAAATGCCATGATTTTGATTATTTTTAAACCGGTTTAATCCTATTTAAATATTCTAAATTTTCATATTTGGTTCGATAAAATATAACTCGAAATGATTAAAAACCGTTTTGCCCCAAAAATATAAAAATGATGATTTACAGGATTTTATATTAATTAAAAAACATCACTTTTCACGTGCTTATTATGATAACCAGTCTTCATAATTTCTCGCCAAAGTGTGTTTAAGCTGTAATCTGGATGTAATTTTTGATGAAAATCACACATTTTTGCTTTTTTGCTCGCTATGATGCAGTTGCGTTAATGAAGTACCGCTTTACGGTACATCGCTTAAGGAAATCGCAATGAAAAAAATGATCAAAACAGCTATCGTGACAACAACTATCCTTGCTTCTGCCTCTGTTTTTGCACAGAGCGCTGAAGTCAATGCGAATGGCTCAGCTCAAGTCAATGTACAGTCTGGTGGCTTGCTTAAGGGTGTGACTGGCGCAGTAAAAAATACTGCTCAAGGCGTTGGTCACGTGGCACAAGGCGTAGGTCATACAGCACACAATGTCGGTCACGCTGCTGTTAATACAGGCGTAAGCGCAACTCAGAAAACCGTTGGAACAGCAACTCATATCGGTTCAACTGTCGTGAACAAAACCGGTGAAGCCGTTAAAAACACTAAAGATTATGCAGTAGAGAAAACTGTTGATGGGAAAGAGTTTGCAGCGGAGACCACTGCAAATGTCAAAAAACGTATTGAAGACAAAAAGGCATCTAACCAACCTAAATCATTAAATTTAGGTGCTCAAACCAATGCGCAAGCACAGGTAAACGGTAAAACTACCGGTGTAAATGCCCAAACCGGCTTGAATGCAGATAAGAAAGGCCTGCAAACAGGTGCCAATGTCGGTGTTAAGGTGCTAGGCGTCAATGCCAATGTGAATACCAACGCAAAAATTGGTGCAAACTAATCCTTTAAGTCCGTTCTAAAAAAAAGCCCTTTGCAATGCAAAGGGCTTTTTTTATGGCAAAGAATTAATTAAATAATTGCAGTTTGGTCTGCTCATCCACATTATTTTCAACAAAATGCGTGAAGCCTTGTTCATCACAGCTTAAGCTCAGTTGCTTATAACTGATGCTACAAAACTCGGCATAACGTTTAAACACCAGCGGCGACTGATCCAAGGCCAAAGCCTCACCGACCTTGACCAGCTTGTGAATACCACGATCATTCATGGTCAATAAATAAGTTTCATCATTCAGCTCGATTTGCACTAATGCGCTGTCCGCAACTTTTAACGGAACAAGATAATTCAGATTGGCTGCAAGCGTCTCAGCGCTATAACTTTCCAGTTTTAAACTCACCAGATTAAAGACCAGACAGCTCTGTTGAGCCGTTATGAGCGTTGGCTTCGAATGACCAGCCTGTTGTACGAAATGCGGCTGAATCCCCAACTTATGCAGGTTCTGCTCGCTGGCATGTTTCAGCTTAAATAACTGTTGTACCAGCTTCTGCTTGATGACCGCATCAAAATAGCGTTCATCCAGCTCAAACTCATTGTTTTCTAAAATCTTCAGTAAGGCTTGATGATGTGTTGCCAATAAGGCATCCAGCACATGACGATAATAGAATTTGCTTTGCTTTTTAACTTCACGTACACGCTTGTAGAAATAAGTAATTTCAAAAGGTTTTTCGACAAAATCATTCAGCAATTGCGAGCTTGCCAGCACCGAAAGTGCTTCATGGCCAGTAAATGGCAAATGAATGACATGCATCTTCGGCAATAAAGGCTGAATTTTTAAAAAATGCTCTTTATCTTCGACAAAATAAGGGTCGTAAACAATAATGTATTCACGCGATGCATCGACTTCATCAGCCTGAATCTGCATATCTTGATGAATGCTGGCATCAAAAAACTCGGCATAACGGCGATCCTGAACCACATCAGGATCGATCGAATACTGTGGGACAAAAGCCACCACTTTTTGCATATTCAACAAGTTGGAATATTTAATTGCAGCATAGCCCCCCATGGAGCCGCCATAGCCGACAATCTGTTTAAACTGTTGCAAAATTGGCAATATCTGTTGCTGCATTTGCAGCATGCTGCTTTTAGGAAACCATGATTTTTGTTTTGGCATAATGCCAAGGACGTTGTATTGATATTTTATTAATGATTTTTCAGCATTAATGGACATTCCTTTGGCGCGACTAATCAAATCGCCGAACGAAACCACTAAAGTGTCACTTGAACCTTTTAAAAAAATAACGCGAATATGTTCATCTTCAAATACGATTTGCTTATCCATGCTCACACTGAGAAATTGATCCAGGGTCTGTAGCAAAAAGTCACCAAATGATGGCTTTGCCAAACCATAATTGCGGAGTATCTTATTTTATAGAGATAAGACAGATTAAAAAGCGCAAAAGATGACACAATCCTTACACCCTGCCGCTCAAAAAGGCTTTAGTTTAGGTGCCGAACTGTACCAGCAGGTTCGCCCCAGTTACCCGCAAGATATTGGGGTTTGGCTGCAAGATCGCCTCCAGATAGGTGAAAATTCCACTGTTATTGACCTTGGTGCCGGGACTGGCAAATTCTTACCCTACCTGTTGCAAAGCAAGGCAAAAGTGATTGCGGTCGAGCCTGTCGCTGAAATGTTACAACAGCTTCAGCACAGCCATCCACAGGTGAAATGTATACAGGCATCCAGTGATCATTTGCCACTGGCAGATGCCTCGATTGATGCGATTCTATGTGCCCAATCGTTCCACTGGTTTGCCAATCTTGAAACCTTGACAGAAATGCATCGGGTATTAACACCGTCAGGATATTTAGGGCTGATCTGGAATCAACGCGACACCACGGTGGACTGGGTCAACGCATTGGCGGAGGAAATTGCTCCGCTAGAAGGAGATACTCCACGTTATCACAGTGAGCAATGGAAACAGGTTTTTGAACAGCAGCAACTGTTTAGCTTTGTTGAATTGCAGACCTTCCAGCAGAAACATCACGGTACGGTTGAGCAAGTGGTGAGTAAGCGTTTATTGTCGACCAGTTTTATTGCCGCCATGCCGGTCGCAGAACAGCAACAGTTAAAAGCAAAGTTCGAACAAATCGTATTTGATTTTACCGGTCTAACTGCGCAAGATCAGATTGATTTCCTCTATACCACCTTTGCATATCATTTTCAGAAAATTGCAAACTAAATATTTGTCGAGTTGATCCATGCCGAGTATGAAAACCACCTTTGCCCTGAGCTGTATGCTCAGTTCAGCCCTGCTCTTGAGCGCCTGTAATAAAGATAAAGAACCGACAGCCAAACAGGAGCAGCAAAGCAGTTCGGCCCACGATGAGATTGGTCAATTAAAGCAGTTGCCGATCAAACAGTTCCCTGCAACCGCAGATGATGGCCATGATATTGCCATACTGGATGACTATGACCGCCGCTTTACCGATATGAGCGATAGCATGGAAATGGAATTGGCCAAGATGAAAGAAGCCAATACCTTAACCCCGGAATTTGAACAGCAACGCCAAAAGGACAATGTTCAATCTGCGCTGTCGATGCTGAAAGATCTGGAACTAAAAACCGAGCAAGGCCGTTATATTCAAGGCTTACTGTATGATTATTGGGAACAGCAGGCAAAAATTTTGGACCAGACGGGTACTGCTAAAACAGAGACTCGCCAGCCGGTCGATCAGCTCAATGAATATCTACATGCTCAAAGCCAGTTACATCACTGGAGAAGTACTCAGTCCGCTGAAACAAAGATGCAGGCTGAGTGATAAGTCACAAATTTTTCCTAAAAATTAGATACGCGCTAAAGTCATCCGCAACCTGACAATTATCTAAAAAGTGTTAATTTTTGTATTTAATACAGATACTAATAAAATGCAGAGAGTGAACAGGTTTTGCGGATGACAATGCCTTTGCTTACTTTGGGCGAAACCAAAGTAAGTCCAGCTGAAAGCTTATCCTGATAGTGGATCAGCCTCCTGCAAGACTCCGCCTTAATAAGGCAAAATCAATCTTTTGAATGACTAAAATCTGTCTAGAACGGTTGAACATTAAATATTCTGTTTCTCAATCCACTGGATCGAGTTAACACGGAACAGTTCACAGGCCCCATCACCGACACCACCGGGGGTAAGCGATGATTTCCACACCAGATCCTTATCACGAATCTCAACCAGTTCACCTTTTAACTGCACCAGATCACCACGTTTCACCTGTTTAATCTGCTTGGCAATCTCTGGATTGGCAGGAATAATGTGCATATTCGATACCATTTTGATGGCCTGATCGGGTGGGACCGGTAAGGTTTTCATTTTCCAGTTCAGGTAACGGTCATATTGTTGAACATCAATGGTTCGAGCAATCTCGGGATTCGCAAACAGACCCAAACTGACCGCATAATCAATCGGAGAAAATTTGGCTTGCTCATCATCATGATAGAGTTTTGAACCAAGAATCCGGAAGTTGCCGTCAAACGGCTTGAGTACCGAAATCGACTGATATTTCACAACGGGCGCTAAACCATTGGCAATATTGTATTCTTCCCCACTGGTCGATGCATGTGTCTGCCCAATTGCAACAACCATGCACAAACTCATCAACAGACGTTTTTTCATGGCTCAATCATCCTCAACATAACGAAAAACTTAGAAAAGCACGTCTCTTCATAGTATGCTTAGATGGTGAAAAAAAGTGCTTTTTTTAGTAACAATCAAACTCACTTTGGTCATATTTTTGTGGTGCAGAGACCCTCCGCTTATTTTGAATCAATGAATGGATTTGTATGATTTACCAATTTTACCAACGCCGTATATTCCCTCATTTGCTGAATCAGGTCATGCAAACCGCCAGCCTGATGGATCGACGTCGTGAATTATTGCTCCCGATCGAAGGAGAAGTCCTCGAGATTGGTTTTGGTACAGGTCTGAATATTCCCTTCTATGGCAATGTCGATACGCTTTATGCGCTGGAGCCAAATCCGGACATTTATCTGCTTGCGGTTGAACGGGTTCAACAGGCGCCATTCTTTATCAAGCATATCCAATCCAGTGCAGAAAAACTGCCTTTTGCCACCGCATCTCTGGATCATGTGGTCTCAACCTGGACCTTGTGCAGTATTGCCCAGCTTGATCAGGCACTGGCAGAAATCTATCGCGTGCTCAAGCCGACAGGGACCTTTCATCTGGTTGAACATGTCAAACATCCAGACTCTGCGAAAATACAGTCCTTGCAAACTTTACTCACCCCGATCCAGAAGCGTATTGCAGATGGTTGCCACCTCAATCGAGATATGGAGCGACACCTGTTACAAGCCAAATTTAAACTGATCGAAAAACAATATTTTGATGCGGAAGGCATTCCGGTCATTGCCCAAAAGATGCTATTCGCGCGGGCACAGAAATTAGAGATCCCACATTAATCTTCAAAATCGATTCTTAAGGTCTCAAAACGGATCCGGCCTTCGCGTACCGCTTGGGCAATGGCCTGCTGTCCCTTGCTTAAGCGTGCCCCGCCACTTTTGATGTCGAGCAAGATCACTTCGATATCTTCGGCCGTTCCATCACCATCACGGAAATCGGTATAACCATCAAACACCACATAATCGACCGGATCACCGAGGAATTTGGCATCACTAGGCAGATACTGGAATTCAGGCAAGATCGGTGCAAACTGTTCCGCCATTTTTCCCTTCAGCACCGCCCGGCTGGTATTGACACTGCGCTTCTGTGCATCCAGCAAGGCCTGTTTATGTTCCAGTTCCAGCTCGGCAATATACTTTTCATATTCGGCCTGTACCCGACCATTTCGGGTACTGGACAAAATAATGGTGGTGATGACAACACCAATACAGCCACCGATCAACATTGCAAGCCAAACCGACATAAAACCTTCCTTTTTCTGAATATCGCTATTTAACTGCAACATTAAACTTTTGTCATGTGTAACACACTCGCGCTAAAAAGATGCTAAGGTATGGTTGAATACGAGAGCCAAGTTAAATAAATCTAATTTCATGAAAACCATATTAATCGCAAATCAAAAAGGTGGCTGTGGCAAGACCATGACAGCGATCACGCTCGCTGCCGCACTCTCACAAAAAGGCTATAAGGTCGCGCTGGCCGATGCAGACAACCAGAAATCTTCTTTACAATGGTTAAAGCAGCGTCCGGCGACGGTGACTGGCATTCAGAGTCTGGATTGGCGACATGAAAAATCAATCGGTGAAGCACCAAAAAATCTGGACTATTTAATTATTGATGCCCCTGGTGCGCTGTCAGGTGAACATGCGGAGCAACTGGTCAGCGAAGCGCATGCCATCGTGACGCCGCTGCAACCTTCGTTCTTCGATATCGATAGTACCCGTCGTTTCCTCAAGCATTTGCAAGACATTAAACGCATTCGTAAAGGCAAGGTCCAAATCCTGCTGATTGCCAATCGGGTCAAACCGAACAGTTCCAGCTCTAAAGATATTCAGGACTTCTTTAACAAGATTGAACAGGAACCTGTGGCCTGGATTTCAGAGCGGAGTGCCTACGGCACATTAGCCATGCAGGGTCTCAGTATTTTTGATAAAACCCAGAAAAACTTTGTCAGTATCCAAAGCCAGTGGCAACCGGTGTTAAACCAGTTAGTCGACGATCCCAGTGAATGGTTTTAAATACACTGGTTCCATCTCGTAAAGATGAAACCAGTGAAAGGCTTGGTTCTCGATATCGCTCGATTTAGCAAGCTTTGATGTTTATTCAGGCGTGATAAACGGAGCAGGATTTTCGCTCGGCCCGTCTTTTTCAGCACTTTCATCTTTCAGATTATGCTTCATTTCGTCACGGTCCAGATTTTCAACTGCTTTACGAATATTTTCATTACCATGACTTCCCTCAGGGTTTTGCGAAGTCGCGTTCTGGTCTAAGCTTTGCTGCAATTGCTCGGTATCTGTGAGCCCTTCAATCTCTTGATAGCTGGCTTTATCGTTATTGAATAGGTTCGCAACGTTGTCATTGGGCTGGGAAACATCGTTAGGATTTGTTTTTGCTTGATTATGCGGATCTGCTTTTTCAGGTGATTGATTGTGATTATTTGAATAAGCCATCGAACTACTCCTTAAAATTCATTTATGGATGCGTGATGGATTTAATCTAACAATACGCTTTGTAACTCGTTGCCGACTCCTGTATTAAACTCGATAGTAAATGTTGCCAGCGTGAGTTCATGTATTTTGTGCTGAACATTATTTCCTGTTTTTTACATGTCTCACCATCGAACGCGCTGACATTTTTAAATTTATGCTGTTGCTGGAGCAAAACATTTAAAGGTGAAATTACCGAATGAAATTTTACTGTGCAGATTTTTCAGTTAATATGATTTTATTCGCATTTTACTTTTAGAGACGGACGCTTGTGCAACAATACGCTCCCATATTACAACGCGTTTTGCTATTTGGACTGTTCTTTGTCCTGCTCTTTTTGGGATTCAGTATTCTCAAATACTTTATTGTCCCTGTGCTTTGGGCGGCCATTATTGCGTATATGACCTGGCCTGTTTATTTATGGGTACAGCGTCGTTTCTTTGGTGAAAACCGTCCTACCCTAAATGCCACACTAATGATTACGCTGGTGATTTTAGTGATCGGAATTCCTTTTATTTTTGCAATCTTCATGTTGCAACTGGAAGGACGCAATTTATATTTTAATTTACAACGTCAACTATTCTCGGGTCATATCCAGATTCCGGACTTTATCAGGAACCTGCCCATCATTGGTAAGGATATCAGCCGTACCGTAAATGAACTCAGCAATGATCCGAACAGCATTACCAAGAATATTGCGGAATGGATTCAAAGCCACTTGAGTTATGGACGTTTTGTGCTGAGTGAAATTAGCCGTAATCTGGTCAAACTGACCTTTGCCATCATGACCCTGTTCTTCTTTTATCGTGACGGGCAAATGATTCTGGCTCAGGTGAGCCGTGCCCTGGAAATGGTGATTGGGCCACGTGTGCATCATTATCTGGACACCATTTCAGAAACGACCCGTGCCGTAGTCTATGGCGTTGGTTTAACTGCAGTGGCACAAGCCCTGCTGGCAGGTCTGAGCTACTTTGTCGCGGGTGTACCGAATCCAATGCTACTTACTATGGTGACTTTTATCCTCGCACTGATTCCTTTTGGCACACCGGTTTCCTATCTGGGTGTTGGCCTATGGCTCTTTGCGCAAGGCCAAACCATGGAAGCGATTGGCGTGGTGCTGTGGGGTGTATTGATTGTCAGCAGTTCGGATAATGTGATTCGACCGTTGGTGATTTCAGGTGCAACCCGGATTCCGTTTATCCTGATCATGTTTGGGGTACTGGGTGGTATTGCCAGTTTTGGTTTGGTCGGTCTATTCATTGGTCCTGTGATTCTTGCGATTCTATTGGCGATCTGGCGTGAATGGCTGCATGAAAATGTGGATGAACCGGTTGCAACACTGGATGCTCCATCTGAAACCAAATAGGTTTATTTTGTTTAATTTTTTGTCACCAATTGATTAACTTGCTTGCGGGATATCCTAGACTTTGTTTGAATCGTCAAATAAAGATAATTTATAAGGATATCTTCGCAATGACTTTAACGATTCAAAAACTCTCTTTACTGGGCTGTCTGGGCCTGAGTATTGCTGCCTGTTCTTCTGCTGATTTAGATCACAATGCATCAAAAATCCAGACCCAATCAACCACGCAAGAACAAAAACAACTGGTACAGGTCTATCAGGTCGATGCCAAAGGTGTAGGATCTTCTATTGGTACAGTGGCTTTTCAGGAAACGCCAAAAGGCTTGCTCATCACCCCTGCGCTCGGCAAGCTTTCGCCGGGTGAACATGGTTTCCATATTCATGAAAATGGTTCATGTGAAGCCGCAATGAAAGATGGCAAAATGGGTGCAGCACTCGCAGCTGGAAGTCATTTAAATCCAAATAATGCTCCTCATCACGGTACCCCGGAAAATGGTCATTTGGGTGATTTACCAGTTCTGGTTGTAGATGCAAAAGGCTTTGCCACCCAACCTGTGATTGCACCACGCTTAAAACTGGCTGATATTCATGGCCGTGCCATTATGGTGCATGTCGGTGGCGATAATTATTCTGACTCACCGAAACCTTTAGGCGGTGGCGGAGACCGTATTGCCTGTGGTGTGATTAAATAATTTAAATACTGTGGGTATCTAAAAAGATATCCACAGTTTTGCTGCTGTTTTGAGCAGCATAAAAAAAGCTGAGATATTGATCTCAGCTTTTTTTATTAGTTGAGGCCTTCTGCTTTACGCTCCAGCATCACCTGTTTTAACACCTTGCGCGGTTGTGCAAACCAGAATCCAATCAGCACCACACTCGCCAGTGCAAAGGCCCAGATATGCACATGGGTATATAGCACCCGTACCAGTTCAATGATGACAAAATAACTGACCATCATCAGCATTGAAACCGCCGCAGCGACCGTCCCTTTTGACACTTCAGAAGACATCAAGGCAAAACGGTACATCACTGAGAAACTGATCCCCTCGCCTAAACTGACCAAAGTCATACCAATCAATAAGCATGGCACCAGATAAATGGGCCAGATCACCCCCAGCACCAAGAACAGCGTTCCCAGTAACATAATCGGCAAGCCCATTAAAATGGTTTTACCTAAAGGGAAACGGTCAATAATCTTGATTAGAATCACATTACCGATAATCAGGCCAAAGAACACCGGGAACTGGGCCAAGCCATATTGCACACTGCTGAGCTTTAACTCATCTACCAGAATGATCGGTGACAAGGCGATCCACAGCATTAACGGCATACCGACCAAAGGTAAAGCAATGCTTAAACCAAGAAAACGGCGATTGCTAAACACTTTTTTAAAGTCATCCAAGATATAGCTAAATGGCTGTTTCGGCTGTTTGCGACTTTCCTGTGTGGCAGGCATAAATTTCTTTAAACCAAACCAGCTCATGAAAGACACTGCCGCAATGGCGACAAAGCCCCAATGCCATGACACATAATCAATCAGGAATGCACCCAGTACCGGCCCGAGCAAAGGGGCAAGCAAAGAGATATTGGCCATGAGTGCCATGACCTTGATGGCATCACGCTCTGCAAAGCTTTCCTGAATCGCAGCATAACCCACTGCTGAAATCACCGATAAACCCATGCCTTGCAGGAAACGTAGCGTTAAAAACTGCTCGATATTATGGGTCAGCAAAATCAGTAAACAGCAGATCGTAAAGAAAGCTACACCTGCCAGTAATACTTTTTTTCGTCCCAGCCGGTCTGAAAGAGGGCCAAGTAACCATGCCACACTGGCCCCACCCAACAGGTAGAACGACATGGATGAGGGCGCCCAGGTTGCACTTACGGCAAACTGTTCGGTAATGGCCAGCATGGCTGGCTGAATCAGGTCATTACCGATATAAACCGAAAATTCAAATAGTACTAAAGCTAAAGGAAACATGAGCGTTATACGGTTTAACGTCATGTTCTGATTATTCGTCATCATGTTTTATTCACAAAAATAACCAACTAGTGCCCGTCCCATTTTCAAAAAAAGAAAACAGGATCACGACCACGAGATTTTATGGTTTAGAATTAAATTTTGATTTCATGCCCTAAAAAAGCATGTGATAAATGTGAAAACACCGTATTCACTAGGTGTATATAAGAAAAACAATCTATTTACGTGAGACTGGTAAATGTTTTACCTTCTGGCACAATCGCCAGACGCAACTTTAGCACTTTTTTAAAATGACAGCAATTTGAATCCATCTTCCACAGCGATTGTGACAATGTGAATAACCTGAAAGTTATCCACATTTTTGAATAGATTTTAGACTGGACAATAGGGTCCCGATCATTATGGGCATAACTCAAACTGGAAGGTTTCGGTATTTTCACCTCTGGCACATTGGTAGCTCTGCTTTTTATTCACAATTTTCCAGACGTCCTGATCGCGCTTTAATTGATATTCGGTACGCACCGCCACCACAGAATCATCTAGTTGCGCCTGTTCCACCGTAATCTGTGCATCGCTTGGATTCTCTGCCGTATTAAACTGCTGATCTATCTTTAGATTATTATCATCGTGAAATAAATTCGGCTGATCCAGTAATACCGCATGCATGGCCGTACTTTTTTGAACTGCCGCTTGTTGTTGCGATTCAGTAATAGGTTGATTACATGCGCTGAGGAATAAAGCACATCCCAATATCATTGCAGTTTTATACATTTTGCCCTCTGCACTTCATGTTGCTCATTTATGCTACTATACAAAACTGCATGGTCAGGCAACAAAATGTTATGACGTGCTAGAGATTTGTTGGATTCAACAATCTGCTTATAAATAAACAAATAAATCGAAGATACTGATTTTACGACCTTCATATCACAACAATTTAGGCATGCAGAGATGTCAGATTTTACTAAAAAATTAACTGTTATTTTAATACTGAGCAGTAGCCTGGTTGCCTGTTCAAAACATCCAGATCATGCGGCAAATGAGGCTGCTGTTGCAACTGAAACTGCCGCTGCAGACAGTCAAGCGATTCAGGACAATGCCGCGAAAAATCCGGAACAACTGGTGAGTCAGCAACAAAATGCCTTGGAGCAGAACCGTCAACTGGTTAAAAGTGCCCAACTCCAGTTTGAAGTCAAAGACGTATTAAAAACCACATCAGCACTGGAACAGCAGTTATCGCAATACCAAGGCTATATCGAAGAGAAACAGATTAATTATCAAGTCAGTGACCGATCTGAACGGGATCGTATCGATGGCAGTGTCGATATTTATGAAAAAATCACCCCCACGGTACAACTCACGGTCCGTATCCCCAATCAACAGGTTACGCCTTTCCTGAATCAGTTATTACCCTTGATGTTGAACTTTAATAGCCAAAGCTATGAAGCCAAACGTTATGAATTAAAACTGCTTGAAGAAAAACTGAATACCGCCAACCAAAGTAACAGTGCATCAAATGCGGTCAACAACCAGTTGCAGCAACTGACCAATCTGGAAGTCAAAGACCGTTTGGCCTATAGCACCATCCGACTGGAGTTTTTCCAGCAAGCGCAAGTCCGCAAGACCCGTGATCTCAATATCAATCGCATTGCAACCTTAGACAGCGATCCTTTACTCAGCCGAATCTGGGAAGCGATTAAAATCGGACTCTATGGCCTAAGAGAGACGATCATCTGGCTCGTGATGTTATGGCCGTTGTATCTCGCGATTGCAATTTTATGGGGCATTCGCCGTTGCTATAAGGCGAAAAAATCAAAAGCTGAATAGTTTAATTATTGATTTTTGGTCAATAGTATTTTGCTCATTTATGCATTTTTACTCATGAATAGATTTTCTAAAATACGCTCAGTTTTTAGTATCTATTTTTGAGTAATCCCATGAGCAATATTTTAATTATTAACGGCGCGAAAAAGTTTGAACATTCTAATGGTGAGTTGAATGACACCCTGACCGAGATGTCTCAAGCACATCTAAGCAGCTTAGGTCATCAGGTACAGGTGACGCGTACCGACAGTGACTATGACATTCAGGCCGAAATTGCCAAATATTTATGGGCAGATGTGGTGATTTACCAAATGCCAGGCTGGTGGATGGGCGCGCCGTGGACCATGAAAAAATATATTGATGATATCTTCACCATCGGGCATGGTTCACTCTATGCCAGCGACGGTCGCAGCCGTTCAGATGCCTCTAAAAAATATGGTTCAGGTGGTCTAATTCAGGGTAAAAAATACATGTTGTCTTTAACCTGGAATGCACCGATGGAAGCCTTTACCGATCCTGACCAGTTCTTCCACGGTGTTGGTGTGGATGGTGTTTACCTGCCTTTCCACAAAGCCAATCAATTTCTGGGTATGGAATCGCTTCCAACATTTATTGTCAATGATGTGATCAAGGCACCGAATGTGCCAAGCTATCTTGAAGCCTACAAAGCTCATTTAGATCAATTATTTGCAGCACATTAAGCGAGAACATGTCATGCTAATTATTATTGCTGAAATCCGTACCCATGCAGGTGCTGAGCATCGTCAAGCGGTATTAGATGCATTTAAAAAAGTGACACCAACCGTACTGGCAGAAGATGGCTGTCATGGTTATGAAGCCTTGATTGATCACCTGCCTGCAATTGAGATGCAGGCCACTGATGAGAATACCATTGTCATGTTAGAGAAATGGCAAAGTACTGCTCATCTGGAAGCTCACATGCAAACTGCCCATATGCAGCAACATTTTGAAGCAACCAAAGACTATGTGGCTAATGTGAATATTCGTATTCTGGAAAGCGGTATCTAGATTACAAGCGATCAGTAAGGTAGGCTTACTGATCGTGATCTTATCCAATATATTCAACTAAATAAAAGGAAAAATCAGAATTAAAGAGTAACAAACAGGTTCATTTACTAAAGGACCTTAATGCTTCTATTCTTTACTCAAAATACTTTTTATAATTTTGTGAAACAAAGGCTCACTTCCTGAACTTTGTAGTTCGATTGGCTGTGTAATTAAAAAGGACCTTATCTCGCCATCAAAAATATAAGGATAAAATTTTGCATTCAAAAATGCAGGCTTCAGCTTTTGATATATCTTATCTGTCTCATCACTAAAATAAATATTTGGATACCCAACTTTTATAACATCACCACTTTCATTGACTAATAACTGAATTTCTAAAGTTCTTTTTTTCCAACCTAACTCGTGTGATTGGAAATTTGGTATTGATGGAAAAATAAGGTATTTAGGGGACATTTCATCATTAGGTCTAAACCTCCTAGAACTTAAATCAATATAATTATATTGTTCCCAATCACATTCAGAGTTATTTTTCTGAACCTGTCCAATAAATGAGCCATCTTTCGCCCTTAGAGAAACTTTCATCGTACTTGCATTTACTTTCGTAAATATATTTTGGCTTAGCTCATAACAATATATTGGAAATAAAATATTAGTAAACATGTCAACATATTTACTTATAGGATCTTCTAAATCTTTATTTGATTGAGCTTTTAATAAAGTTACATCAAAATTCATTTCTTGAAGTAACCCCGTAGAAGATAAAATTATTTTAAAAGCATTAGAGTCAGGATCTAGATTTCTTTTTTTATTTAATTTTTCAGTTGTTTTGGAAATATTTATAATTTTATAATTCGTATCTAAAAGTCCTGCTTTAATTAAAGCCAAGTCTAAGTCAGACGGCCTATCACCTTTACTCAAATTATCGTCAGCCCATCCGAGCTGAGTTCCAAATAAAATGAATAAACATAAAAGAGTATTCTTAAACATCAATTTCCCCAATAAATAGAATAATTACTTATGTAATTGTAAATTTTTACTTACAGCAATATATATTTTAATAAAAAAGCGCATCTTTCGATACGCTTTTAGCAGAACTTCTTTTATTTCATCAAGCATTAAAGAGCAAATAATTTACTGAGGATGTTAATCTATTTAACTGACAGACAGTTAAATACTAATAGATTTAACCTGCTTATCTCTGGTTCTCACCCAATATATTGCCAAAAATTCTATGTAATATAGGTTCCTTATCTGAGCTTTCAATTTCAATGGGTTGCTGAGCTCGAAAAGCTCTTGACTCTCCATTTTCAACATAAGGATAAAACTTTGCTTTTAAAAACGCTGGTTTTAATTTTTGAAAAATTTTATCAGTCTCGTGCTTTTGATTTTTATTTTCAAATAAAACCTGCTCTACATCTCCATGCTCATTAACGAATAGGTCTAGAACCAACACTTGCTTTTGCCAGTTCAATTCAGCCGAACTAAAATCAGGAATTTGAGGTGCTATCCGATAATTCAGACGTGCAGGTCTCTCTTGTGTTTTTGTTAAATCCAGATAAGTATCTGCAGGATGTTTTTCTTCTTCTGCTGGCTGTGCGTGATGATTATTTTCTGAAGCTATGACATTCGCTTTTGCTTTAATTTTTTCATTCAACTCCTTTGAGTCAGACTTGTTAAAATCATAACTTTCTTGAGTTTGTTGCAGCACAAATAATAGTAGCAATCCTAAAAATATGGTTATATTTATTGACATTATACTGAGCTCAAAAATCCGAATCGGCCAAAAATGATGTTCACTTAAGTGCCATAGCATAAAATAAAAGCGCATCTTTCGATACGCTTTTAGCAGAGCTTGTTTTATTTAATCAAGCATTAAAGATCAAATAATTTGCCAGGGTTCATAATCCCGTTCGGGTCAAACGCCAACTTCAATGCCTTCATATATTCAATTTCTTCAGGCGAACGTGAATATTCCAAATACGGCTTTTTGGTCATGCCCACACCGTGCTCGGCAGAGATCGAACCATCATATTTTTTCACAGTATCAAACACGTATTTATTCACCACCTGACACTTGGCAAAGAACTCATCTTTGGTCAAGTTTTCAGGTTTTAGAATATTTAAGTGCAGATTGCCGTCACCGATATGACCAAACCAGCAGATTTCAAAGTCAGGATAATTATCTTGAACAATCGCATCAATCTCACGAATAAATGCAGGTACGTGGGTAATTAATACTGAAATATCATTTTTGTATGGAATGAACGGCGCGATTGATTCCGAAATATCTTCGCGTAAACGCCATAAGCTTTCGACCTGCTCAAGGCTCTGGCTCATCACGCCATCCAGCACCCAACCCTGCTCCATACAATGCTCAAAGATTTCCATAGCCTTGTCGACAATTGGCTCATACGGCGCTTCAAACTCAAGCAATACATAGAATGGGCATTGTGTTTCAAATGGACGTTGTACATGTCCACGATCGAGCACCTTTTGCATCGCAAGTTCACCAAAGAACTCAAATGCGGTTAAGTCAATATCTTTCTGGAATGCATGGAGTACCGGCATCACAGCATCAAAATCAGGTACACCGAGCACCAATACTTGTAAGTTCTGTGGCTGGCGCTCAAGCTTGATTTCAGCTTCAGTCACTAGACCCAATGTGCCTTCGCCGCCGATGAATAAATGCTGAAGTGAATAACCCGTCGCATTCTTAATCATGCCTTTGTTTAAACGCAGGATATCGCCTTTACCTGTTACCACGGTCAAGCCAAGCACCCAGTTACGAGTCATGCCGTATTTAATGACTTTAATACCGCCCGCATTGGTGCCGATATTACCGCCAATCTGGCTTGAACCCGCTGAAGCAAAATCGACTGGATAGTACATGCCTTGTTCTTCGGCATAATTCTGTAATTGCTCGGTCACGACACCTGCTTGTACGCGTACCATACGATCCGCTGGGTAGAACTCAAGAATCTGGTTCATCTTGTCAAAGCTAATCACGATCTCGCCATTGCTTGCGACCGCGCCCGCAGAAAGGCCGGTACGACCGCCCGATGGGGTAATTGCGACATTAAACTGGTTGGCAAGTTTGACAATGGCCTGCACTTGTTCAGTGCTTGAAGGGAAAACGATGACTGATGGGTTCGGATCAAAATGTTTAGTATGATCACGTCCCCAATTTTCCAAACTGTCGGCATCGGTTTTAATACGGTTTTCACCCACAATTGCCGTTAATTGGGTCAATAACTCAGGTGTTAAAGCGACTGAAGCATTCATCGTTTACAGGCCTAGCAAGAAGTAAAGATAGAGCGTCTGGATAACAATACAATATTTTTCAATATCTTAAACTGTAATATCCAACATATGGAAACTCGGCAGAACAGTGCAAACCTGATGGTTTCAGGTTTGACTATCAGATACCTGCATTTTACATAGAAGCAGGCATGGGATAAAGCGCAGGATAAAGATACTGTAATAACAAAATGTGTTTAACCCGTAAAATTCAGCTGCAACTGAAAAATTATAGCAATTCTGCTGTGCTAATTTTAAACCAAATATTTATATCTCAAAGCTGTATGCTATAGTACTGCAACTAAATTTTGGCCTTTGTAGCGGAGCCGTAATGAGCCAACATCTATCACTACCTAAAGACAAAATCCGTTTCCTTCTGTTAGAAGGTGTGCATCAAAATGCCATCGATACCTTAAACGCAGCGGGTTATACCAACATCGATTACCACAAAACTGCGCTTGAAGGCGAAGCTTTGAAAGAAGCGGTTAAAGACGCTCACTTCATTGGTATCCGTTCCCGTACTCAATTGACTGAAGAAATCTTTGCAGCTGCGAACAAACTGATCGCAGTTGGCTGTTTCTGTATTGGTACCAACCAAGTTGATTTAAAAGCGGCAATGTCTCGTGGTATCCCTGTTTTCAACGCACCGTATTCAAATACACGTTCGGTTGCAGAACTAGTTCTTGCTGAAACCATTTTGTTACTTCGTCGTGTACCTGAAAAATCGAAAGATACACATGCGGGTGGCTGGAACAAATCTGCGGTAGGTTCGTTTGAAACTCGTGGTAAGACTTTAGGTATCGTCGGTTACGGCTCGATCGGTTCACAACTTTCTGTTTTGGCAGAAAGCTTGGGTATGAAAGTGATCTACTTTGATGCTGTAACTAAATTGCCATTAGGTAATGCACGTCAAGTTGGCTCTTTAGATGAACTTTTAGAAACTGCGGATGTGGTGACTTTACACGTTCCAGATGTTCCATCTACGCGTAACTTCTTCAAGAAAGAACAGTTCGCGAAAATGAAAAAAGGCTCAATCTTCTTGAACGCTGCACGTGGTACCTGTGTAGTAATTGAAGACTTGGCGGATGCGATCAAAGCGGGCCACATTGCAGGCGCAGCGGTTGACGTATTCCCGAAAGAACCAAAAGCCAATGGCGAAGAATTCCAGTCTCCACTTCGTGGCTTAGACAACGTGATCTTAACCCCGCACGTGGGTGGTTCGACCATGGAAGCGCAAGCCAACATCGGTCTGGAAGTTGCTGAAAAATTCGTTGCGTATTCAGACAAAGGTATGACGCTTTCTGCGGTGAACTTCCCAGAAATCGCATTGCCACTTTCTGATGGCCAGCACCGTTTACTGCACATCCACAAAAACATGCCGGGTGTGTTATCGAAGATCAACACCTTATTCGCTGAACAAGGCATCAACATCTCTGGTCAGTCGTTAATGACCAAAGGTGATATCGGTTACCTGGTGATGGATGTTGACGCATCTGCATCTCAAGAGGCGCTAGATACCTTGAACCATGTTGAAGGTACCATCCGCGTTCGCGTATTGTTCTAATTTATAGTTAGAACTATGCTGAAAAAGCCACAGCTGATGCTGTGGCTTTTTTATGGGCATTTGAATTATTATGTGAATATTATACCGAATGTAAAAAAATAAGATGTCTAACCCTGTACTGAAAACACCTCTGCATGCTTTATTGCTGTTGATGATTGCCATGTTATGTGTACAAGGCAGTGGTTCTTTAGCCAAAATCCTGTTTCAAAGCTTTCCTGTATTGACTGTCTCTGCCATGCGCCTGTTTTTTGGTGCGATGATTCTGGCTGTGATTTTTAAAATCTGGACCATTAATTTTAAAGTGGTGCGCTGGAAAGCCATTCTGACCTATGGTGTCGCACTGGCAGGCATGAATGCCCTGTTCTATTTATCACTTGAACGCTTACCTCTGGGTTTGGCAGTTGCCTTTGAGTTTATTGGTCCCTTAAGTGTTGCTTTATATCATGCCCGGCAGAAATACGATTTCATCTGGGTTGGTTGTGCCATTCTCGGTCTGGTTTTGCTGTTCCCTTTGCAACAGGCCCAGCAAGGTCTCGACCTGATCGGGGTATTGTTTGCTGTCAGTGCAGGTGCCTGTTGGGCACTATATATTATTGCCGGACAAAAGCCTTCCGGTATCTCAGGCAATCATACCGTCTGCTTAGGTATGTCGATTGGCATGCTGTGTCTACTGCCTTTCGCGCTCTTCTCAGGCGCAGTCGACCGGGTGTTTGAACTGCCGAATTTATATTATTTTATTGGTCTTGCGATTTTAGCCAGCGCCCTGCCTTTTACCTTGGAAATGATTGCCCTACGGAGTTTAACCCCACTGAGCTTTGGCACCTTAATGAGTCTGGAACCTGCGGTGGCCGCACTCTCAGGTTTTATTTTCCTCGGTGAAGTATTACTCTGGAATCAATGGCTTGCTTTGGGTACGATTATCATTGCCTCGATTGGCTGTACTTTTACCACCCAACATGCCCGCCAGCAAAAACAGACCAAATAAAAATGCTGCCCGCTCATCCCCTTTTCCATTATTTTTTAGGCCAGTCATGAAAAATATTCAGTTGGTTGCTGTGCTGTATATGGTCCTTTCCATGGTGGCGTATCAGATCAGTGCCTCATTCGCCAAGCAATTGATTGCCACACTCGATCCACTCACCGTGACGATTTTAAGACTCTGTTTTGCCACTATTCTGGTTGCAGTGATGTTTCGTTCCTGGAAGATCATTGCCAAATTAAAGGAACTCAAATGGCGAGATTTACTGTGCTATAGCGCTGCCTTGTGCTGTATGAATATTCTGTTTTACACCTCTTTGGGAAAACTTCCTCAAGGAATTGCGGTCGGTCTGGAATTTATTGGTCCACTCGGTTTAGCCCTACTCTCGATTAAACAGCGCAGTGACTATATTTGGGTGGCATTTGCGATTTTAGGTATTGCTTTAATGGTGCCGTGGCACGATGCCAATGCCCAAAATTTTTCCTATATCGGTGCAGCGTGTGCTCTGAGTGCCGGTTTGTTCTGGGCGCTGTATATTTATTTTGGGCATCGTGTGGTCCAGCAAAACATCGGCATGCATGCCCTGACCATTGCCATCAGTTTATCTGCACTGACCCTGCTGCCTTTTGGGCTCTGGAATAATGCACCTGCGCTGATGGATACCCAATATTGGGGCAAAGCACTGGTGATTGCACTGCTGGCCACAGCGATTCCTTATGCACTGGATTTAATGGCACTGAAACGACTGACCAAGCTCAGTTATGGGACCCTTTCCAGTCTTGCACCTGCATTAGCAGCCTTAGCAGGTCTAGTCCTGCTGCATGAACGAATCAGCCTGATTCAGTGGGTGGCATTGGCTTGTATTATGGTAGCTTCGATTGGGGTTACCTTACGTGGCAGTCAGACAAGCTAGAACCTCACTATAGAATTTTAGCTTTCTTCTCCCCTGTTTTGAGATCGGCTTAAAACGGGCAACTTATTCCACTGTAAATAAGTTGCCTGCACTGACTCTGGATACATTATCCAAAAATGGCATTGACCGTTAGAAAAAATACAGAGGGGCCCAGTAAACAGCCCAAGCCGGTATAAAAAGTTGCGACCAGTGCGCCATAAGGCACCAGACGAACATCGGTACCGGCCAATCCTGCCGCTGTACCACTGGTTGTACCAGCCAGCCCACCAAAGACCATAGCAGAACGTGGACTCTTCAGGTACATAAACTTCGCCATTAAAGGTGTTCCTACCATAAAAAATACTGCTTTAATCAAACCAATCGCAATGGATAAAGCAATCACATCAGAACTTGCACCAATCGCGGTTCCTGTAATCGGCCCTACAATATAAGTCATTGCACCGGCTCCAATAGTCGTCATAGATACAGGATCTTTATATCCCATAATCCAGGCTACCATCGCACCAATCACAAAAGGCACAATACAACCCAGTATCAGTGCAATGAGACCAATTCTACCGGCCTTTTTGACTTCTTTTACATCGACTTCAAATGCAGTCGAGGCAATGGCCAGATCACGGATCATGGCACCGCCCAATAATGCAAAACCAGAGAAGATGGCAATATCGGAAATACCTTTGGTGCCTTGGGTATAAACGCCGGCAAAATATGCCACTACCAGTCCTAAAGTAATGGCAATTGCAGAGCTTTGCAGCTTTCCTTTGGTCAAATATTTGGAAAGCAGATGCGATACAAACATCATCAAACCTGTGACTGCAAGCGCTGTCACTAACGCATTTTTTGTTAATACAGCAATGATAGCATCCATGATAAACATCCTTTTTTTATTGCTTTGTCAGTTAATTATGATTTTTCAGGCAATTTTTTCCTTTGCCTCAATCGTCCATTCATAGGTCTCATAATCGCCACTAAGTTTATTCAGATAACGGATCACCAGCACTGTGCCGATCAGTGATGCGACCGAGACAATCAATCCCAGCATCCCGCCTGAAAGTGCAGCCACGACGTTCTGCCCAGCTGACATTGCCACCACAATCGGAATATACATACCTGACCAGTACAAGATCCCGAACTGTGTCACTTGGGGTAAATAACCTTTTTTTGCCAATAACTCTTTAGAGAGAATCAACAAAATCATTGAGATTGCAACGCCACCGACATTGGCTTTGACACCGATCAACATGCCGAGGGTATTACCCAGATAATCACCGAGTAGGTGACAAATCGCCAAAATTGCTGTTCCATATATAATCATTGTAAATCCCTCATATCCTTGGATTACTTGGTTTTTTTAAATCATATTCCCATAGAAATCTGATTTTCCTGTTGTTTTTGCATGGCCATCCGAATGCTATCTATGCGCGTTCCCTGAAATGACAATACGGTTCCATCTTTAAATATCCGACGTGCAAGTGTGGTAAGTACCGTGCCGGGTAAAGCTTCGACCTGTAACCTGACACCTCGTTCCCATGCAGCCTGAAGTGTACTTTCCCAATCCACAGTACGGCTCATATTAAAAGCCAGATCATCCGCAATCTGTTCTGGCTTGCGCAAGATACGTGCCGTGGTACCACTTAAATAACCAATTTTAGGCTGCTTTAGAGTGACTCCCTCCATCGATGTCGCAAGTTGCAGTGCTTGCTGACTTAATAATTCACAGTGCGATGGCACCGCTACATCCAGTTTCTTTGCCACGACACCCTGCTGTTTCGCCAATCCAGCAACTTGATTCATGGCTTCAAAACGTCCTGAAATCACGATCTGGTTATGCGCATTGATGTTCGCGACATATACCTGTGGCGTTGTTGTCGCAACCTGTTTTATCCATGCCTCAACTGCTGAACGATCTGTACCAAGCAACGCTGTCATGCCATAGCCTGCCGGATAAGCGTTTTGCATGAGTTCACCGCGATAAGCGACCAGACGGACGGCATCTTCGTACGCTAAAACGCCTGCAACCACTGCAGCCGACCAAGCACCAATCGATAGCCCCGCAACATAGTCCGGTTTTAAGTTTTCAGCACTGAGTAGCGCTGAACTGATTACGCCAGAAATGAGGAGGCACAACTGTACCGCTCGTGTCGATTGCAATGCCGCTGCACTGTCCAGCAGCAACACATTTTCTTTGAGTGCATCCGAGGCACGCTCAAGGTGTTCTTTCACCAGCGTGCTTTGCGGCAGATCATGCAGCATATTGCTTCTTTGCACACCTTGCCCTGGATAAACCCAAATTGAAGCCATGATACCTATTCCCTAATGCCATGGATTTCCGACTAAAACAGCGCCATCGGGCCGTTTTAATAGTACTTTCCCGCTATTCCGTGCCCATTCTTTTAAAGCCAATCCGCCTTGGGGGAGCTGTAACTGAATATCCACATTCAACCCCACTTGTTGAAAATTTTCGAGTAGCTCAATCGCCAGCTGTTTGGCAAAAGGCTGTTCCGTGCGAAGCAGCAAATCGATGTCACTTTGCGCAGTGACGGTTGCAATCCCCGTTGCCAGCTCAAAGCCAAAACTTCCTGTATATCCCCAACATCCTGAAAAGTTTTTCATAATGCTGGAAATGCTCTGTAAGCGTTCTGCCAGATGCTTAAACTGATGTATTGCTACCTGAGTTAATGCTTCTGGCTTGAGTTGTCTGGTGATCGTTGATCGAGACATCACAGCGGCGTATCGTTGATGACGAAACTGACCTCTGATCCCCACCGCAACCTGATCTGCAGCGGTTATGGCCCGGCGAACCACCACCGGATCGCCACGCTGTAATACCGCCTTCACCCACAGCGGTGCATCTTCAGCCAAAGTATCGGCTGACATGCCCCACAATAAATCATGGGCTTCAAGCTGAGCAGTCATGACCATTGCTCACGCAATAATTCACGCACCCGCTTAGACATTTGACGATTTTGGCCGTGAAGTCGATGTTCCAGTCCTCTCGATTGCTCGGCATTAATGGCTTGAAATGCTCGCGCAATTACCTGCTTCGCTAACAAAAGATCATCGTTTGTCGGTTGTTCAGGGTTCTCAACAGATAAAAGTTCAGATAACAAACCCAGTGTTGCATAACTTTCAATGTCATAAGCCATTGGCGGAATGCTTGATGCCAATTGTTCAAGCTCATCCACTGATCTTAAGGTGACACGAGCGGCGGATTCTTTCCCCATGGCATGCACCATAACACCTGAGTCTTTTAAGGCAATCATACGATTGGCTTGATAACCGTGCGCCAAAAAAGCCCCTGACATTGATTTGCCTACCAGTAAACTCACAATAGGATGTCCTGCCATTCTGGCTCTGGCATAGCTATCTACTGCACCTGCTAATGCTTGATGGATACCCAGCAATTCTTCACGGCGCCCATAAGCCTGACTCGGCACATCTACCACACATAAAATGCCGCGTTTCGTTTCAGTATTTGCATCAGCTTGAATCACTTCATCAACTGCCTTTGCCAAGCTCCAGCCTTCTACCAGCCCAACTTCACCCTGCCGTGCTCGTGGGAACGGATTATTGCTGTCCTGAACCACTGCAATAACACGTACCGCCTGTTGATCAAGCTGTCCGTCCGCCACCCAGACTGAAGCCGGGAAACCTTGAGCCACCTGAAAGCCCTGCGTGACTGCCTTAAACCAGTGTGCGCCTCGAGTAGAGGCTGTTAATGTCTCAACTGCGCTATTCATGCCGATTCTCCCTGATACAAAGCCTGAACCTGTGCTGGCGTGATCTGCTCCGCAGTATCGACTTGTTGTAGCTGAGCTAAATAAAACGGGTAATTTGAACTTCGATGTTGAAGAGGCAAACCTTGCTGCAAATAATCAATCACTTGTTGCCGGATTTTATTGCGGTCATCATCCACATATGCATCGGCCAGACCACTGGCAAAGCGCTGGCTGCCACCGGTAATACTCCAGATAAACGGACGATCTTTGGCGTTATATTCCTGTATGCCCGCTTCTTGCTCAATCACTTGCGGGCCATTGAGTCCCAAACGCCCCTCTTGTGTCATCACGATATAACTGCATAATCCGGCAGCAATCGACATCCCGCCAAAGCAGCCAACGCTCCCCGCGACCACTGCAATCACGGGCTGATACTGACGTAAATTCACGATAGCAGCCTGAATCTCGGCTATTGCAGCCAAACCCAGATTGGCTTCTTGCAAGCGAACACCACCCGTTTCTAACAGTAATACTGCAGCAGTGGGAATGCCGTTGAGGTTGTCTTCTACCGCCAGCTCCAAGGCACCCGCAATTTTGGCGCCACCGACTTCACCCAGGCTCCCGCCTTGGAATAAGCCTTCAATCGAAATTAAAACCACAGGGCGTTGTTGAAGAGTCCCCTTGGCAATCACCACCCCGTCATCCGCTTGCGGCACAATATTCTGCTGAATAAGCCAAGGAGACATCACCCGTGCAAATGGATCAAGCAATTCTCGAAAAGAGCCATCATCCAGCAAAGCTTTGGCACGTGCTCTTGCACTCAGCTCAATAAAATCCTGTTTATTGAGCAAATCCTGAATGTCAGTCATGTTCAATCTCCTCGAATGCCTGTTCCAGACGTAAGCGAACCACTCCTGGGGTAGCACCAAAATCATGGATCTCAATATTGACGGCAGGGGGAATCTGCGCCGTAAAAATTCGTTCAAATAAATTCTTCCAGCGGGTCGCACTGCCATCCACCGAAGTGACCACCTGAATAGCGGTTTTTCCGGGCTCTCCAGGTTGCATCAAAATTTCCAGGTCACCCGACCCAACACAACCAACCAAGGCTTGTTTTACAGGGGGTTCTGTGGCTATAAACTCAAAATGAAGTGTTTCCATACTCAAACTCCCGCTTTATTCCTGAAAGAGGATTGCTCAACACGATCGATAAATAATGTCGCGGCCAATAAATCTGCAGCACCGCCAGCGGAGGCTCTCATGCGCAGCAAGTCAATCTCTAAAAAATGTAATGCACGTCGACCTTCCAGACTTGAACTGCCGCCCAGATCCAGTACCTGCTGTGCCCCTTGTTGCATCCGTTTTAAACCCTTGGCGCCTGAACGATAAAGCACGCAGGTATCGCTCAGATCCGTCATCATGGCCAGTAAGGCATCCAAACGGGCAAAGTCTTCTTTCATCGGTTTCTGGCGACTTTGCTTCAGTTGCTTTAGACCCAAATTCACAATGCTCGGAAAGCCTTGTTGTGCCTGTAGCTTTGCACCTGAAATGCCTAGTTTTTGCTGTACCTGCTGCCCATGACTTAAACCCTGCTCGGGAATAAAGCGATCTTCAAGCCGGGCAATCTGCCCTGCCAGCTGACATAATTCAACCGCAGATAAATATTGCTGCTTCGCGCGTGCCAAGGCTGCCGCAGTGACCATTAAACCCAAGGCCCAGATGGCCCCGCGATGTGTATTGACACCCTCTGTCGCCAACATCATGGCCTTTTCACCTTGCCGACCAATTTCACCAATCTCTTCACGTAAGGCCAGACATAGGTCAGCATGATGCATGGCTGCTTGAGCCATTGCCTCGAACATGGGCTGTAAACTTTTTGCCGAACGCTCCATTAATGCCAAGGTCAGGTCAGCATGCGCCCCACTGCCACGGCGATCAACCAGTGCCGGTTTTGGTGTCAGATTGACTTCATCAATCAGAGCCTCTACTGCCATCTCTGCCAGAAGCTGACTATCGCTGAGGGGTTGATATTGAATTTGTGCCATCATTACCAACTCCTGAATCTTGCAGGGGGTTGATATAAGCCATCTGACCACGTCACCAAGTCGGCAATATTTTTTGCCGCTAACAGCTCACGTGTGGCATCGGTACGGCGAATGCCTAAATCCTCAGGAAATACCACTAGACCTTCACGTCTTAAACGCGCCGTGGTTTTCGGGTCTTGGCTTAAACCAATACTGGTCACACCTGCCACCGCAGCAATCATAGCTTGACGCTCTTCCTGGCTACTGGCTTTATACAGATAAGCAATGCCTTCTTCGGTCAGTAGATGAGTGACATCATCGCCATAAATCATGATCGGCGCTAACGGCAAACCAGCCGTTTTAGCCACATCAATCGCATCCAGACGATCTACAAAAGTCGGCTTACCGCCCTCTTGGAAGGTTTCCACCATTTGAACAACTAACTTTTTACCACGTGCCAAATAGGTTTCTGTTTCATTGGCGCCCTGCAAACGCATATCCAGCCACGCTGGGGTATCATGACGCCGACCACGTGGATCATGCCCCATGTTTGGTGCACCACCGAATCCTGCCAAACGCCCCTTGGTCACAGTCGAAGAGTGGCCCATGCCATCAACCTGCAATGTCGCCCCGATAAATAAATCAACCGCGTACTGACCTGCAAGCTGACACATCATGCGGTTGGAACGTAACGCACCGTCACGGCCAGTAAAGAAAACGTCAGGGCGAGCAGCAACATAATTTTCCATACCCAGCTCGGTACCGAAGCAATGTACGCTTTCAACCCAGCCTGTTTCGATGGCTGGAATCAGGGTCGGATGTGGATTCAGTGTCCAGTTCCGACAGATTTTTCCTTTTAATCCTAAAGACTCACCATAGGTGGGTAAAATCAGTTCAATTGCTGCGGTATTAAAACCAATGCCATGATTTAACGATTGCACATTATGCTTTTCATAAATACCGCGAATCGCCATCATCGCCATGAGCACATGCACAGGCTTGATATGTTTTGGATCCCGGGTAAATAGCGGTTCGATATAAAAAGGCTGGTCTGCCACCACCACATAATCCACCCAGGAGGCAGGAATATCGACACGTGGCAGCTCTGAAACATCGTCGACCAGTTCATTGACCTGAACAATAACAATACCGTCGCTAAATGCTGCAGGTTCAATCAGCGCAGGAGAGTCTTCAGTACTTGGGCCTGTGTAAATATTGCCTTGACGGTCTGCCATAAAGCCCGCCGAAAGCACCACGTTGGGAATAAGGTCGACCACCAAACGCG
This sequence comes from Acinetobacter sp. IK40, assembly GCF_035615075.1. NCBI lineage: Bacteria > Pseudomonadati > Pseudomonadota > Gammaproteobacteria > Moraxellales > Moraxellaceae > Acinetobacter > Acinetobacter sp. IK40. The sequence goes on from NZ_JANBOE010000003.1 coordinate 66,693, forward strand.
AATATAGTTCGATATAGGTATGAATCGCACCGACTTCCAATAAGCCATCTTCAATGAGCTGGCTAATGCGTAAACTCTGCGGGCCCGCAAAAGAAAAATCCAGCTTACGCGCAATGCCTTTTTCAAACAGATCAAGATGTTCTGAACGGCCTACACTCGGCATGATCATATGCAGATCATGCAATACATCCGGATTGGTTTGCGCTAAAGAACGTGATAAAAAATCGGCCTGTTTCTGGTTATTACCTTCGAGTACCACTTTATCACCGGGTGTGATCAGTGTTTCCAGGACTTTGATAATATCTGAGGTGGGAATGACGACACCATCGGTGTACGACTTGACCATATCCAGCTTGAGTTGTTTGGCCTGACGTCGCTTGTTCCATAGCCCCTGTTTATTCTGAACTGAACCTTCCATGTATGCTTACCTATAGATCACAGTTTTATTCTGAATCTATAAAAGCGCTTTATGAAATTTTGATCAATCAACCTACCGCGCCAGTTATTAACCTCAGGTTAATGATTGCTGAGCAAGGAGGATAATCCTAGGGCGGATAGTCTCGATGATGAATCAGCTTCCACTCAAAATTTGATAGCCCAAACGGCAAATCAAGATACTCACCAGAATCAGGAATAAAATACGGATAAAGCCACTGCCATATTTTAAAGCCAAGCGGACACCCAATAATGAGCCTGCAATATTGGCAACTGCCATCATCAAGCCTAAGGCAAACAGTACATGACCTGTGGGAACGAAAAAGCTTAATGCCGCCAGATTAGTCATTAGATTGCCAATCTTTGCCAATGCCGAGGCATGTAAAAAATCGACCTGCAAAAACCGAATAAAAAAGAAAATAAAGAAACTGCCTGTACCTGGACCGAAGATGCCATCATAGAAACCAATGGCTAAACTACCGATTGCAGCCAGTACCAGTAACTTTGGCGTGATCTGCTGATCGACATGGACTTGCCCAAACTGCTTTTTGGCGAAGGTATAAATCGCAATCACAATCAGCATGACCAAGACAATCGGTCTTAAAATATGTGTCGGAATCAATGACACACAGGCGGCACCAATAAAGGAACTGATAAAGGCAAACAGCGCAATCACGCCTAACAGCGACCACTGTAATTTTACCCGTCGTACAAATGAAAATGCAGCCGAGCCTGTCCCACAAATGGATGCCAGCTTATTGGTGCCAAATAAGGTGGCAGGTGCGGTCTGTGGTAAAGCACCCATCAATGCGGGAATCTGAATCAGCCCACCTCCACCGACAGCGGCATCAATGGTTCCGGCACAAAAAGCAAAGAACACCAGTGTCAGAATCAGTTCCCAATCCATGGACAATATCCTTATAGATTTAACAAACGTTTAGGGACCAGACGTTTTTTATCAGTGATTTCAGCCAGACCGAGGCAACGTTCGCCATCAAACACCAGCACTTCAGGCGCAGCTTCATGATCAATATTGCTTTCCTGACCATTGCCGAAATATTTTTCACGGCCTTCTGGCAATTGCACGCGCGGGAAATGCTCAACAGGTGCATACACAGGTAACAATAACGCATCGCGCTGTTCTTGGGTCAGACTTTCAAGATACTCAATGGTATAACCTGGATTAATCTCAAAATGTCCGGTTTGGGTACGATGTAACTTGGTGAGGTGTCCACCGCAACCCAAAGCTTCACCAATATCTTCACCCAATACGCGAATATAGGTACCTTTCGAACAGGTCACATCCAGCGTCAGGCTATCTTCAGAGAAATCCACTAGGGTTAAATCATAAATGGTTACTGGACGTGCTTCACGTTCAATCTCGATCCCTTTGCGCGCCAGTTCATACAATGGACGGCCTTCACGCTTCAATGCTGAATACATTGGTGGAACTTGCTGAATATCGCCTCTGAACTGTGCCAGCACCTGTTCAAGACCTTCCGCCGTTAAAGCTGGTACTTCTCTCTGCTGGAGAATTTCACCTTCAACATCACCGGTCGCTGTGGTTTGTCCTAACTTGACCGTGGTTTGATAACGTTTGGTTGAATCGAGTAAATAATGTGAAAATTTGGTCGCTTCCCCCAAACAGATCGGCAATAACCCGGTCGCCAATGGATCAAGCGCCCCTGTATGGCCAGCCTTTTGCGCATTAAACAGACGACGCACCTTTTGTAGTGCCGAGTTAGAACTTAAACCTAAGGGTTTGTTTAATAGGAATACACCGCTTAAATGACGGTAAGCACTTTTTTTCATAAAAAGAAAAGTCAAAGCATAAAGACCTATTTTAGCAAAACTAGGTCGAGGATTTAGAAAAGGATTGGCTTTTAAGCACAAACAGGCATAAAAAAATGCGCCAAAGGCGCATTTTTTTGCTTTATAACAAAGTTAAAATTAACCTTGTTTACGAGCTGGTAACTTTTCACGAATACGTGCAGCTTTACCAGACAACTCGCGTAGGTAGTAAAGTTTAGCACGACGAACGTCACCACGACGTTTCACTTCGATCTTAGCAACGATTGGAGAGTGAGTTTGGAAAACACGCTCAACACCAACACCGCTAGAGATTTTACGAACTGTGAAAGCAGAGTTTAAACCACGGTTTTTCTTCGCGATTACAACACCTTCAAATGCTTGAAGACGCTCACGGTCACCCTCTTTTACTTTAACTTGAACGATAACTGTATCGCCCGGTGCAAAAGCAGGGATGTCTGATTTTAACTGTGCATTTTCAACAGCTTGAACTAAAGGATGTTTACCACTCATGTGGAATCTCCAATATGTGCGGGAGAGAAGAGGTCTCTGACGCCGCTGGGAATAGAGGCTAAAGCGCATATTTCCCGTTTAACTTTCCCCTTAAGACAAACGTCTTAAAGAGCCTATTTTTAACTTAAACAATGTTTAAGTAGAACTCGAAGCAAAGCTTCTCGTTGGGTGCGAAGATTAACTGATAGCAGTTTAACCTTTCGAATTTTTTAGCCATTTCATTTGCTGCTTGCTCAACGCTACTTTTTCAACCAGTTCTGGTCGACGATCTAAAGTTCGTTGATAACGCTGCAAAAAACGCCATTTCTCAATATTGGCATGATGTCCTGATTTAAGTACCTCAGGCACATCCAGCCCTTCAAAATGGTCAGGCTTGGTATATTGTGGACAATCCAGCAGACCATCCACAAAAGAATCTTGGATCGCAGATTGCTCGTCAGTCATGACATTCGGCAAACGGCGAATAATACTATCCAGCAACACCATGGCAGGAAGTTCACCACCCGATAAAACGTAATCCCCGATTGACCATTCCTGATCAACATAATGCTGGATTAAACGCTCATCGACACCCTCATAACGTCCACACAATACAATCAAACCATCATAATCAACGAATTGTTGTACTGCCTGCTCATTCAAGGTTTTGCCTTGCGGTGACATATACACCACTGGGGCATGAACACAGCCTGCTTGTGAAGCAAGTTGTTTGGCATGATTAATTGCTTTTGCCAAAGGCTCAGCCATCATCACCATACCAGGGCCACCACCGAAAGGACGTTCGTCCACCCGTTTGTAATTGCCCTCAGCAAAATCTCGTGGGTTAATGCAAGTCACTTGCACGATGTCACGCTTTGCTGCACGTCCGCTAATCCCGTACGCTGTAATCGCTTCAAACATTTCAGGAAACAATGTGATGACTGCAAAAAACACCGCAGACTCCTCTATTTTCCTGCTGCGCTACTTTCCCCAAAAGGATTAGTAGTCTACGCCCCAATTGACGTAAATACGACCAGCTTCAAGATCAACGCGTTGTACCACATCTTTATGCCACGGAATCATTCGCTCTTCAGCATCAACACTATCAGCAGTCGCTTTGACCACCATGACATCATTGGCACCGGTTTCAAACAGTTCGTAGATTTGACCGAGATTGACTTCCTGTTCTTCATCATCAAGACCTAACACCGTTAGACCTTTAAGATCAGACCAGTAGTACTCGTCTACATCTGCTTTTGGAAGCTGAGATTTGGCAATCCAGATATTTGCGCCAACCAGATTTTCTGCACCCGTGCGATCATTTACGCCTTTTAATGCAACAACCAAGCCTTTGCCATGTGGTTTCCAACGTTTCACATCTATGGTTTGCCAACCTGCCTTGGTCTCAATGTACCAAGGAAGGTAGTCAAACATATTACTCATAGGTTCAGTATTTGAATAAACCCAGAGCCACCCATTCAATCCATAAGCTGAACGTAACTGTCCAATCTGAATACGATCTTCTGGCACATTCTGTGTCGATGTCATGGGCTACCTACTACAATTACGCAGCAGTTGCAGCTTTTTTAGCTTGAGCAGCTAAAGAAGCAACGCGCTCTGAAGGCTGAGCACCTTGAGCAACCCAGTGAGCAAAACGGTCAGCGTCTAAACGAACTTTTTCAGCTTTACCTTGTGCAGTTGGGTTAAAGAAACCAATACGTTCGATGAAACGACCGTCACGTGCGTTACGGCTATCAGTTACAACGATTTGATAGAATGGACGTTTTTTTGCACCACCGCGCGCTAAGCGAATAACAACCATGAGAACAACCTTATAATTTTTACGGATTATCCCTGCGCCGACCATCGGCAACACTTCAAACCCCTTTCATAGAGGGCGATATTCTACGTTAAATCGACGCTGAAATAAAGATTATTTTTCGGCTTATCCACAGCTTTGAATTTAATTGATAAAATCTGCCGGCTTACCAGTCTTCCTGCCCGAGTCCACAAGCTTGAGCGGTTATATTTGCAGGTGTTTTGGTCTTACATTTAATTCCCGCACTGGTCAAAAGCAAGGAATAATTTCGGGGGTTTTCACTCACCGTTGTTAAAGCCCATGTTTGCGCATTCAGCGTTAAGGTCATGGTAAATTTCTGCTTGCCGCTGCTTGCATCCAAAGGTAACAACAGGCTGTTATTGCTTGCACTCGCTACCGAATAATAGGGTCCCTGATTGGTCGAGGTGCCTTTCAGCACAAAACCATCGTAACTAAAGTTACGTGCCCGGTGTTTTTCCAGCAGTTCTGCAACCTTAAGCATCTCCTGTTGTGCCGTAGACAGTTCCGCACGACGGATATAGACCTCATAACTCGGTATAGCAATCGCTGCGATAATTGCAACAATCGCCACCGTAATCATCAGTTCAATTAAGGTAAAGCCCGCCACGCCGAGCTTTACCAGAGCCAGTCTATGCCACTCCAAAGAGAAAGCGTGTATATCTCTCCCTCTCTTTAGAGCAAAATGATGGCATCTCTTGCTTTTATTCATTACGTTCATACCAAGTCAGTGGAACCAGTTGGCGACGCATGGTATTCGCAGATAATTTGCTACTTCCGATTTTATCCTTGGCATTCGGATTAAGTAACTGACGGGTAATTCCATTTTTGTCATTGAGTCCGATACCTGCGCCCACCATCGATTCAACAATTCCATGCCCGGCGCCAAAGCTCATCGTGCTATCTTTGACATCTTGTTCACAAACCCCAAAAGGTAAGCAATAACGTTGCACTGTCGTAGCACCATTGGCTTGAATTTTACAACCATTCCCTGCAGTAGTATTTGGATTATAAACACTGACATAGAGACTCTTGTTCATCACCACCATTTCGCCCAGAACTTTACTTCCGGTCTGGCTGCTTAAAGCCGTCTCATTCCCCTGGTCATCCAGCTCTTTTCCAACAACGCTATTGGCTTGTACATACCAGCCATTTGGAATCATGGCCTTGACTTGCACCAGATTTTTGCCTTTTAGATCACTGGCTGTCAGCATCGCTTTAAGATCCGTTGCCAAAAGTTTTGGCGTGCTACTACTATTACCGATCGAAAAGTTGCTGCGCACCACATCCTGATCAAAAATATTATAAACCGTACTACTTGAGTTCTTATCGCTATATGGCAGGCTGCGGTTTCCTGAGGCGATACTCACCACGGCAAGAGGTTGCTCATAACCGTAGACACTAAAGTTTGGTGCTTCATAGAAACGGCTATTGCTATCTTTAAACAGCATCGTATAACTGCCACATCCGCTATCTTTGGTTCCAAGATCCTTATTCAAATCGATCCGCCAGACTTGTCCTCCCAAGTCACCAAAATAAAGATGATCAGCCAGTCCATCTCCGTCTCGGTCCACTGCATTGATCCGGCTCACCACACTATATAAGTCTTTCATTTTCATGCCATGATTGCTATCTCCAGAACCACATGATGTGCTTTGATTATCGCCGCCTGCATACCAGATCAGGTCACCATTGTCTGCATCGAACATATATACCATACGTCCTTTGGTTGCATTGGTAATCACGGGTGCGGTTTTTTCATATTCCATATCATAGCCACCGCCAACAACCATGACACGTTTTGCTGCACCGTTATACATAATGCTGGTAATGGTCGGTTTAGACCAGCTTTGCCCCATCGCAGCTAAAGCCGTATTGGTGGTGGTTTTATAAGACCCATCAGCTTGCAGGCTAATAATGCGATTACGATCCGGATCAATATGAAATTTAAGTTTGGGTTGACTGATGTCGCTGAGATCCAGGGCGTAATAACTGCGTCCTCCCATACGTAAACCACCATAGGCGATTTGCTTACCTTTCGCGACAACTTTACCATCGCTCTTGATCTCGCCCACAGTCGCGACAATCTCACTGCTGACGCTACCACTACTCACCGCTTTCATGCCGTAAGCGTATTCGCTATACATGGTCCAAGCGCCATCGACCCCATAAGCCATATCAGCTTTTACACCCGCTGGCTTTTCCAGAAATGCTTTGCTTTGCTGGGTATTTTCCAGCATTTCATTCGGTACAAAAGCAAAACTTTCTTCACCGGTTTTGGCATCAACCACATGTAAAACACCTTGGGTGGTGCCAAATAACATATAGTCCTTACGCTCTTTTACACTGTTGTCTGCATTAAAGACCGCTTCCTGAGTCAATTTAACCGGTGTGGAATGCAGGTTCATACCCACTTTCCAGTTGGTCCGGTTTGCTTCTGTCAGATCTGCTGTAGTTGCGGCATTCCCCACGTTATATCCCAACAGATTCATCAGCAGATAACCTTTATCATCGGAACGGGCTGTTGTAGCGGAGCCACATTTGATGTCCAGATATTTATTATTAATTGTCTTTAAGGCACCCACTTCAGTGAATTGATAGGCGGTGGTATTGTCAATTTGCTGACAGTCGCGATTGATCAGGACTTTACGCTCTGTAATGATCGGCTTGGTCGGATCTGAATTATCGGTTTTATTTTTCAGATTTTTAAGTTTGGCAAGTAACCCGCCCTTATTCCAGTCCTGTACATCATAGCTGTTTGCTGAAATATCCCAGGCATCTTTCAGCTTATTCACCGAGTTGTCTGTTTCAACGTAGTATTTTTTGAAGTTCCCGATCCAACTGGCTTTTTCAGTCGGTTCAAACATACTTTTATAAACATCGTTACTCATGCGATAAGGCGTAAGCGGATCTTCAGGTATCGTCTGCAACCCGATCGGATCACCATCGGTTACACCTAAATTATCGTGAAAATCCTTAATACTTTGCGCAATATTCTGGCTATTGGCTGCGTTATACCACCCCCCACCACCAATCACACCCCAACGCGCCATATTCTTGATGTCTTCTGGATTACGCGGTAATAAACGATCTAACAAACTGGTAATTCCTGTGGTCAGGCCACTTCCAATCAGACTATTTGGTAATAAACCATCCAAGAGGGAACCAGTTACGCCCAGCAAATCTCTTACCGCTTTAGGCACAATACCTGTTAACAACTGATCCTGTGCAACATTGGTAGTTGAAATCTGGGTTAGGCCTTTCGTATCCGTGCTATTTTCTTGTCCAGCGATATATTCAGGAAGTTGTAAGAAAGAGCGATCAAGACCAATCACGGCCGTCTTAATTGGATTGGTTTTTAATGCACGAATATCACGTGCATAGGCGCCGATACACTGCCATGTCGCAAAGTCAGTATTGTCATTTGAGTTCTTGTTATTACCAAGCGTGGTCGACTTCAAATCTGTTGAATTACATCTAAAACTCCAACTATCATTCAAACGGCCATCTTTATATTGAACATTTAAACTCTGAGAGTTATCCAAAGAGCGCGCCATTAAACGTTCCATTGCGACCTTAGTCGCTTCGGATTGGCTGCCTTTAGGTTGTAATAAAGAGTCAGTTAAAGTCGGTGCTATTGTCGGTACGCCGCCCGCAATGACCATTAAGCCATTGGCATCGCATTGTGGGGCAGTTGAAGGTGCTTGATAAAAATTACCGTTACTTTTAATCAGTGGATTAATTGTACTGTTATTCTTTTGGCTATCCGTAAAACCGCTATATTTCGCATTTACATCAGAGCGATATTCATAATATATCTCTTGTGATCCTACACTTAATATCCCTAACACATTGAGCAAATTCGCATCAACAGATTTATAGCCATTCGTATCTAGACTACCTAGACCTAAAAACCCAACATCATCCCAAGTTGCACATGTTGTACCATCTGTCTCCCATCCAGTACATTTATAACTAGTTGGAATTCCCAACCCTCCTATTTTAAGAAGATAATTGCGTTTTCCATATTGTCTTGCTCCAGTCCCTTTGGTGGTATTGCCAAGTAAATAAGCTCCTGTTTCTGCATAGGTACTTGCCATTGGATTGTTACCACCTAGCCCCAGCATATTCAAAACATCTTTTAATGCATTGTTAGTGTTTTCTAAATTTAAGAGTTCACCCACTGCATCAAATGGATTCTTTAAAACTCGCCCAAGCGTTGCAACCACATCATTAAGCAAACCACCCACCAGTTTAGGAACAATCGTCAATAAACTTTGCAGATTAAACTCACCTTTTGAGTCCATATTGGCGCTGGCAATATAATCAATGATGTGCTGACGATGACTCTGTGTTTTTCCGTTATAGGTATAGACATCACTCAGCAATTTAGGCTCAAATACAATTGCCCCAGCACGATCATTGGCAATATGGTTATAAGGTGAAATTGATAAACCGACCATAGTACTATCAGGTATCCGCTCCATATCTGGCAGACCCGCCTCACCCTTCTTACCTTTTAACACATCCGTCAGCGCCATACGGACGCGGGAGTTTTTATCGTAGCAGCGATAAATTCCCACAGTAGATGAATTGGTAATGGATTTGAGTAAACTAATATCAATCAACGGATCGCAGGTTTCACGAATATACTGTTCTGCCGATAAACCTGTTTTTACCCCTAATAGACCATTCAATAAATTATCTAACAGCTTGACGGTTGCATCTGTTGTTACGACCGTACAGGATTGGCGCGGGAATGGATACGTCGTATTCGGCTGTTCAGTTTTGATTTCAGCAATCGAATCTAAAATTCCTTGTCCCTGTCCATTGCCGAGCACACCTTTCAAAATCGCCTGATTAATCAGATCAGTGGCTTCTTTTGTGACATTAATGAGATCGGTCTGACCTGCAATTTTTATACCGAGATTTAATCCATTTTTACCCAGTACATCGGTAACACCTTGATCAACACAGAGTGGATAGTCTTTCACTAGGTCTAATAATCCTGCTCCGCCCATACTACGAGACTGGTCCACCATCAGCATTAAACGTTTTTTATTGCCTGCTGCAGGTTGATAAATTTCAATATCACTGGCTGATGCCACCGATGAAAGAATGAGAAGGCTGGACAATACTGTACAGCTTAGCAGCAAGCCTTTAACTTTATTCTTGTGCTGACCTTCATATCTTTCTAGTTTCTTCATCTTGTTATTATTCATGGCATTTCCCCCTTATGAACCTGTTGGTTCAAAGTCAGACAAGAAACGATATTCTGCGACTTGTATGTTATATATCGGTTTTTCTGTATTTTTTTTAAGACAGCTGGCAACCTCATTGACGCCGTTATTATCGATGCTCTTGGTCAGGCAACCTTTGTCAGGATCATTGTCTGCTTTAAATAAAGCATCAGCCGTTAACAACCCTTGCATCACCGACACCACATAGACACGCAAGCGAATATTGTTCTCGGTCTTTGCTCCTGTTACCTCTGTCCCACGGGATAGATCAGCAAAAGGTTGGGTCGGTGTTAACTGTCTTTTGATATAGACCTGAGTCACCACCTGTTTACGGCCACTTGAGGTTTTTGCCGAGGTTTCAGTACATGCACCCGCACCAGAGCTATTAATGTTAAAAGATTGGCTGTTTAGCCGATAACCCGCTTTACTCAAGGCAAAGGGATCTGCTCCTGAAAAGCAAAATACCAGCTCTGCATCTTTGTTATTTTCATTTTTAAAGAATCCGACTACACCATTTGCAGAAGCAAGATTTTGCTGCGTGTTTGGATCTTGAAAATACATCAGGGCTGCATCCGCATTCTGGGCCAGCAAAGTCTGGATCTGATGATTACTCACCAGCTTCAATGAACTGATACTTTGACGTATCGCCAGTGTCCCAATAATCGTAATCATTAATAAAATCATGAGTACAACAATGAGTGTCGCACCACGTTGAGCCTGAATCATGTTCCAGTCCCCCCATTTGTACAGGTTGTGGTTTTGCTGCTATCACAACCTTCTGAAACCCACCCCATTGCATTGCGTAAAGAGACGGTTTGATTCACGACCTGACGTAAATAATTATCCTGATAGGCCGGTATCAGCTTGACGGAAGTCCCCAAGACCTGAAATGGTTCTTTATTGCGTTCTTTAATAATCGACTGGTTGCCCGTTTTGTCATCAGAACGAACCAGCACGCCTAATTGAATGGCATGGACATGCGGTCGGACAAGTTGTGTTATCCCATCAATATTTTTTGAAGTTGCTTTTAAAGCCATATAGTTTTTAATATCGGCATAAGCCAAGGTACTGTTGGCACTATTGAGATCACCGTCCATATAGCCCAAACGCACCTGAAAGAAATCGACATTGGGTAAAATCACCTGACTGCCTGCCCAGGCAAGTTTCAAACGATCTGTTGAGGTTTTTGCATCAAGTGAAGCCTGACGATATTGGGCTGCCTGACAGCGTAGGGATTGACGTGAATCCTTTGCGGTTGATCCCACATAATAACGCTGTACCACAAATGTCCCGCTACTCACGTCTTTGCCCGAGCAGTCCAGTCCGCCTTGGGGTGCTTGGTAACGGATGAGTAACTGGTCATTGGTCAGCCCCGTCACATTGGCATTGCCAAAACTGCTAAGCTGGTTATTGGCAAAGCAATCTGCACAATTCAGATCAATTTTTTCACCGACATTGTTTGAAGTCAGCAGAATTCCGGCATAACCAATCTGGTCATTGACTGCAGGTACAGGTGAGCTCAGATTGGCTTTACGGATATCATCTACAATAAAATTCAGGCCTAAACTGGCGTTGTCCTGAATATGTGCCATGGCTTTTTGCAATTTATAACTGGTAATTCCGGTGATAAAGAGTTGAATGGCCGCTGCAACAATCAGTAGCCCTAAAGTGAGTGAGATCATCAACTCAATCAGGGTAAAGCCAGATTGGCTGTTGCTATAGGATTTACAGTCTGCGAGGCTTTTATCCATGTTAATACGCCTCCAGAAACAGGCAGTGTGATCCTGAAACATAAGCCCCATCTTTAATACATGAGGCAATTCCATCATTTCCTGCCAGATTGGTTTCATCCCAGGCGACATAAATACATTGTCGGTTATTACCAGTTGGGCATTGATCTACAGCAAGATTCATCCCGCTGTCTTTGGCTTGTAGGGCCGCATTCTGTAAATCCTGTATCGCGATTTTTTCAGGTTTATCCGCTACATTTGATACTGACGTTTTTGGGACTTCTACCGCTGCAACCTTATATTTTCCAGCCCGGGTCGCCTGTGGATTGGCACGCATTTTCTCTGCCAGATCACGTGCAATGGTTAAGGCAATCACCTGTTTATTGGCCTCCAGACTGGAATCCACTGCCCGTAGTTGCAAGGCCGCAAAACCCAATACGCTGATCGCCAATAAGACCAGCGCGACCAAGACTTCGACCAGCCCCACACCTTGTTGTTTTATCTTCATGGGCAGGCTCCTTCCGTGATAATGGTATCCCCGATTACCCCCACCCGAACACAATAGGAAAGGCCTTGTCGCTCCAACACAAAGTCTTTTTGTGCAGCAATACTGCCATTCGTTCTAAAACTGAGACTTGTCGCAGAGCCATTGGTTTGAGACACGCCATTTTCTAAACGGGCAATAAAAATGCGTTGTGTTTCAGTTTTGGGAATCGCAATTGCAGTTGCACAGTCTTCGAGTGATAAAGATGCCAGACATAGGCCGGTAGTCTGGCGAAGTAAAACGGCTTGGCTTCTTGCTTCTGACACCTTCATAGTCAGTTCACGTACCGAGGACTCTAACTTTTGGCGGTTATACATGGCAGCAAATGAAGGAGCTGCCATTAAAGCAATGATTGCCAAAACAGCGATGGTGATGATCAGTTCAATCATCGTAAATCCCGAGCGAGGTTTAACCTGTGCACAAGATAAAGAGAGATGCTCCACGTCGTAATGGGCTTGTTGCATATAGTCCTCCATATGCACAAATCTTTTTGTTGTAACAGCGCTCTCAAGTATTTTAAGTAAGTAAAATCAATTCATTATATCAATGAGAGAGGCACTATTTTTTCGTGATTGTTTTCATGTTTAGTTATCAATTTCAACCTAAAATACACGAAAAGCTACCATTAGGGGATAAAAGGTATAGAACAGCAGATAAGTGATAATTTGATCACATTTACTTGTTATTATTGTTAATAATGTTAAATGAATTAAAAAAAAGTATTTATAAAAAAAGCAAACCGCTAGGATTTGCTTTTTTATGAAGCTATTACAGTTATAAGGCTAACGACCATCCCAGTTGCTGGTTGCAGAGGGAACACAGGCCGTACCACTATTCTTATCAGAGCCTTTGGTCCAGCAGCGCTGTCCGCGGTTATTTAAAACCAGATGACCATCGCCAGTTTGTGTTCCTGTGGGGGTTGCGGTCAAAGTCCATGTGCCTGCAGCTACATCAGACAACTGTAAATTATATAAAGTTAATCCAGTCTGTGGACTTAGACCATTGTGATGAATATCATCCAAAGTAATCGGCACCCCATTTTTTAGAAATGTAAAATTGATAACCTTATAACGCTGTAAACGAGCAGCAATATCAAGCATTTCACTTTCCACGGCCACACGTTTAGTCTTTCTTACATATTCATTGTAAGAGGGATACGCAATCGCAGCCAGTATGCCAATCACCGCAACAACGATCATTATTTCAATCAGGGTAAAACCAAGGTTCTTACCAGTTTTCACTATCTGCTCCACAAGGATTCGTTGATGCTAATTTTGTGCTGGTCAATACTTCAGACCCAATGAGTTTATCTTTTGTTCTACAGCGAACGCCTCCACTTGTTAAGAGATAACTATAATTTTGGTCTTGTAGAGCATTGCACGTGGTACATCCTGATCCATAATTTACTGTAGAGTTCGCTTCCGCCAATATCACCCATCCTTGTCCTAAAGCATTGGTGTCATTCAATGCTACTGTAGGCACAGTAGCATCTCTAACAAGTATCGTATATTTTTTTTGCGAACCAACGGTACTAACAGGAACGGCCATAGAAGTCGTTGTAAAACCTCTATAATTTAAATTACGTGCTTTATGTTGCTCTAGTAAAGTCGCTAAACGCTGCATTTCATGCTCTGCCTGAGAGGCTGCACCACGACGCGCAAACTGCTGATAACTCGGTATGACAATTGCAGCGAGGATAGCAATAATTATCAACACCACCATTAACTCAATCAAGGTAAAACCTTTATGTTTCATAAAAGTCTCCTCATTAACGCTCATACCAACGTTGAGAAACAAATTTAGTTTTACCCTTATACTTTCTCAGTGTTTTATCAGTTGCTAGATTGAGAACCATTCCTCGATCTCGGTTTATGCCACCAAAGCTAATACCAACATTCCCTTTACCCAAGAAAATCTCATCATCTCCGCTCCCTGAGCCAGAACCACTGCTTACAGGTTTACATGCAGCATCGCCATAAGGTAAACAGAATAATTTTGAATTACTTTCGCCGCGCACCCCTCCATAACAATCAACATCTTCAATATCCTTGGAGGAGTCAAAAATACTTACATACAAGTCACTATCGATTGCTACAGAATCATTCAATATCCGCTTTTGAGTACCGAGTGGATAATACCACCCCCCATTACTCAATGCTGTCTCTACAGTTCCAGTCGTATTTTTTACAAGTTTTTTCCCTGTTGCACCATCTGGCTTAATATCATGTGTATATAACTCACTCTCTGCTAAAACAGGCAAGTTACGACGGGTAACATCCTTGTCATATACCACATAAACCGCATCCGCATCATTAGTTGTAGCAGACATTGGATAGCTCACATTTCCAGAACCAATACTGATAGCTGCAAATAAACCACCAGATGGTACGCTGTGTATGGTAAATGCAGGTGTATTATAAAAACGAGGAGGTTTCGTTTCTCCGGACATATCTAAGATACGTACGACACGTGTAGCAAAGTTTTCCCCATCTGTTGCAACACCTGCTTTAGTAGAAGCATTTAAATCCACGCGCCAAACCTGCCCCCCTAGATCACCAAAATAAAGATGATCAACAAGCCCATCACTATTACGGTCAACTGTTTTGATGCTACTTACTACACTACGCTTCATGTCAGCAGCATATGTTTTATTCGCTGCTGTATTAGAAGAACCCGCGTTTGCACTCGTCCACCACAATAAACTGCCATCGTTGGCATCAAACATGTATACCCCGGCCCCCTGATCAATATAGCTAGATGAAGGCAGGTAGTCGGCCGAATTCTCATAATTCGTATCGTATCCACCGCCAACAAACATGACGAGTTTACGTTTTCCTTGCCAATTTACCCATGCAATCGATGGCTTCGACCAGCTTTGTCCCATACACCCTAATCCATTGCTAGCACTACAGGTTCCAGTAGGGTTAATACGGAATTTAAGCTTTGGCGTACCTCCAGCTGAGGTCACATCTGACAGATCTAATGAATAATAGCTCTTCCCCCCCATACGTAAGCCACCATACAACCACTGCTTACCACCATTGGCGCTTGCAACACTAACAACAGGTTCATTGGTTTTAGTACCTGCTTTTGTCGCATATTCTGTATATGCAGTCCATTGCCCATCTATTCCATATTGTAAGGCTGGATCTTGACTTTCTTGAGTTAAAAAGCCAGCAGATTGATTCTCGATCATTTCATTTGGGACAAAGACAAAGACCTCTTTACCCGCATCACTATCTGTCGCACTCTTACCTGCGCGTACGACATGTAAAAGACCTTGGGTGGTTCCAAATGCGATGAGATCATCACGATCATCATAACTAATCGTTTCTGTTTTCTCATCGTACTTAGTCGTACCTTTTTGTGTGATCAAAATTGGTTTTGAATGCATGACAGCTCCCATTTGACGGAGCGTTGCATTCGATTGAATCAAGAAATTATTAAATGCAGTATTACTGGCCTGTGTCAGCCCAGAAGCCATTGCTTTTGTGACATCATAGCCAAATAAAGCGGCTAAATATCCTCGTTTTGAGTCATAACTAAAATTATTCGTTGCATTATTATTTTTTAAATCCGTTGTAGAGATTTTTAAAAGATCCCCATTCTCTATCGGATTCGCTACATAAGTTGCATTATCATTTGCTAGACTGATCTTACGATCTGTAAATATAGCCCTTTCTAGAGCGACAGGATTGGTGCCAGTTGTGGTTGCCGAACCTAAAAGTAGACGACTTAATGCGCCACCAACTCTAACAGTATAATCCACCTCCTTATCTACATTATTCACTGTTTCAATTTTAGTGATGACTTTGGTAATTGATTGATCTGCCCAATAATCATTTGGATTATCAACACTTTCACCTTTTTTTGTACCAGATGTAATCATTACATTGGCATTATCCTGATCTTTTAGAACATTATTGACCACTTGGTACTTTTTCAGGTTTCCGACCCAAGTAGTAACTTTGGCATTGGGTGCTGGATCAAATTGTGGGAAATATCCCCATGGTTGAATATTTTGAGTATCAAGATTATCAACAGGAATTGTGACTGAACCTGTAGTTACAGGAGGGATATACTTTTGTAGTTTTTTAAGGAATGCTAGTACACTATTAATGACATCTTGATCATTATTACCAATATAGCTCCCACCTTCACCTAGCACTCCCCATTTATCAGCATCTTTTTCATCTGAAGATCTTTTACTACTAAAATCTGAACCAAAGCCTACTACAGCTGTTTTAATTTTAACTCCAGCAGGATTTAATGCAGGGTCCAACAATGCTTTAGCATATGCACCAATACAATCCCAACCATTTGGAGTAGCCATACCGGATGTATAACCACTTGTATAATTACCTAACGTACTTGTGTTGCTACATGAAAAAGAACTTGCTTTAGAACCTAAAGACTTTTTCATAAATGCTTCTAATACATCACGTCTATATTGATTTGGGGCATTGCCCATATCTTTATAATAGGTTGGTGCGCCGTCTGTTAAAAAATATATCCCTTGTGTATTGCACTGTTTCGTTGAACTTATTGAAGCGGGATTAATATAATTCGTTGCACCACTAATATTCGTTGTGTTTGCAACAAAACCAGACATTGTTGTTGCGTTTGTAACGCCCGCTGTAGTCTGTCCCATTAAATATGCAGCAACCTCTGCATACGCATATGCGGTAGGTGTGCCTCCATCAGGAGCTAACCCATTTACAGCACGAAGCATCTTCTTACGATGTGTCTCTTTAGCTGTACCATAATACGTCGTCGTAACAGTATAGGAACCTGTCGCACTTTGAGTATACGTCCTTGTACTGGTTATAGTCGCCGTGCGTCTCTGGTCATTTTTACAATTAGCACTATTATTTGTACACGAAGCTGAATCACTTACTGGCCCATAACTTATAGGTAGATCTTGCTGTGGTGAGTAAGAGCCCAATTGAGCAATATTAGTATAACTTGGCGTTGAACTCGCTGTTTGTGGTGTCAATGTATCAAAATCAGCTAATGTTTTTGTCGAACTTTCCCATTGTGTACAGTTATAGGGGCTATTATTGCTCCATGTAATACACTCTTTAGGATTAATAGCACTGCTCGTTGGAGTCCCATTGCCTGTTAATGTCCAATCAGGTGTATTAGAATTACTCCAACTCCCCCCACTGCTATTATTGGTCTCGGTAGACCAACTTGGATTTGTCCAGTTTGTTACTGTAGAAACATCACACCAATTTTTTATAATAAAACCACAGGTCTTAGTCCTAGTTCCTGTCAGAGTCCTAGTCTGTGTTGTTGATCCCCATGTACGACTTTGTGTAACTGTACGTGTTGCAGGCTGAGTAAAGGTTTGCTGAGTTTGAAAAATAGGGCGACTTCCTGGAAGCGCTGTTTCTTCTCCTAAAGCTCGAGCTTCTAATTTAATACGACCAAAAGGTCCATTTGCTTGACCTGAAGAACTAAACTCAGACAAACCTGTTACAAGCTTATCTGGTAAAGGTGCGATCCCTGCTGCCGCGTCTCCTTGTAATAATTTAGTCATACCATTTTTTACACTATTAATTCGACTGACACTCCCACCATCTGTGGATGTCATACTTCCGGAAACATCAACCATAAACATGATCGTTGTTTCGGAGGTCTGAGGAGCCTTATAAAGCTCTACATCACTTGCTTGGGTAGACACAGCAACACTGGTTACCATGGTCATTGCAGCCGTTTGACAAGCAACGACTATTTTTTTTAGTTTCATAATTTTCATTGCATTATCCCCAATTAGCTGCTTTTAGTGGCATAGCTCACCACAGCATAATCCATCACTTGTTGACTATAAGGCACACCAATCTTTTCAAAACAGTCCGTGACTGTCTCCGTATCTGAATATTCAGTCGATTTCTCGTTGGTATAATTTTTAAAACATTTATTAATTTCAGTCGTATTTGAAGACCAAGAACTTCCACCCGTCGCCATCCCTGGAATAATGGTAGTGACCACTACTCTTACAGGCTGAATGTTATCCAGTTGCACGGTCGAAGTGTCAGTTCCAATAGGGTAGAACTTAAAAGGAACATCACTATTCACAGCGCTTTTCTTAACAGCGATTTGTGAGATCATAATATCTCGACCACTACTAAAATCATTCGATGTGTATTGGCAAAAGCCTGTCACCCCTAATTCATCATTTTTAATTTGAGTAATTTTCTTGGTATTGTCACTTGGATCAGTTACTTCCTGCCAAGATACGATACTGGCATTTTTTAAATCGAACATATTTTTTTGTGTCTTAGGCCGATAGCAGAAGACCAGCTCCTTCTTTAAAAAACTATCGGACTTCACCATTCCCAACATACCCAAAGAGCTTAAATTTTTCTGCAAGATACTGTTATTTTTATTATCTTGCTCTATTGCAAAAAATACAGCATCAGCAGTTTGTTGCATTAAATTTCTAGCTTGACTATTAGTCGCAATGTTCAAACCTACAATACTCTGTTTAACCGCAAATGTACCGATGATAGTCATCAATAATAGAATAAAAAGTACTGTAATAAGGGTTGCACCTTTTTGAATAGAAATACGCATTACAAGCTCTCCATTAATCCATAACCATTACGCAATGCAACAGTTTGGGTGATCACTTCTCGAACATATTTCTTCGCTTTAGCATCCTCAGTTAAAGTCACTTTCTGATCTAGAATTTGAAATTTTTCTGGAAAATCCTGATTACTTGGTAGGCTTTCAACACCACGCATTAATATACCCAGCTGCACCGACATAATTCGAGCACGAGGTGTCGCATCTTTTACCAAGCTATTGGTAGCTCCCATATAATCTTTTATAGACATATATTTAAATTCGTCTTTACTATTATCCTTAACACCCAACAACACATGAAAATGGTCAACTCGGCGCATAATCACTTCGCCATTACCACCATAGTCACTAATTCCCGTAGGTAATTTAGTCGTCTCTAATAACGTCTCATAACGACCAGCATCACAAGCCAGTGCAAGATCATCGCCATCTTTTCTTAAAAAATAACGTTGTACGATAAATAAGCCTTTATCTATTTCTTCTTTCGTTATTTTTTTCCCTTCACAATCCATTGCTCCAGGCAATACCGCTTTATATTGAATCACCAATTGATCACTTTTATATTCATTAGTATTACTCGAACCATTCCAACCCGTTTGGCCATCTCCCTGAGTCAGCAAAGTAATCTTTGTTGTTTTTTCATCCGTCAAATGAAAAGGAAGATTTGCAGACTGTGCAGGCTGATCTTCCGTAGATAAAGAGCTATAACTCTTCAAATCGGTTAGCACGAGTCCACTATATAAATTACGATCGTTAATCACTGCCAAATTGGCATCTAAATTTGCTAAACGTATATCTTTAGTAATGTAATTCAAACCAAAGTTTCCATTATCCTGAAGCTCAGCCAATGTTTTCTGTAAGTTATAATTAATAGAACCAGAAACGAATAACTGAAAACCCGCTGCAACGATAATTAAGCCCAAAACCAATGCAATCATTAATTCGATTAAAGTCATACCTAATTGTTTTTTCACTTTAGTATGCCTCCAATACGATACACTTCGTATCCGCACCGTAATTACCATTTGTGGTGCAGTCATTACTGTCTGAACCATCTTTGGGATTTGTTTCATCCCATGCAACGTAAATACAATAACGATTTCGCTGGATACCTGAACCCGCACATTGGTTCATTCCTATTTTCATCCCCATTTGATAGGCTTTATAGAGTGCCTGTTTTGCATCCTCAGTTGCAAAAGTCTCGCTATTACAAGCTGTTGCTGTACCAAAGCAAGCCGAATAATTATAAGAACTTAAATTTTCCTTGCCCGAAAATGCCTTTACATAAGCTTTATAAATTTCTTTGGTCCCTTGCTCATTAGTTGTTTCTATTTCTTTGGTCAGACCATCTTGATTTGCACGAATACGTTCAGCAATATCTTTAGCCAAACCCATGGCTTGAATACGTTTAGAGGCTTCAATCGATGAATCCAATGCCTTAACCTGTAATAAGGCAAAACCTAAGATACCAACTGCTAACAGTAGAAGTGCAACCAGCACTTCAACCAAACCTACTCCACGTTGATGCCTAGCTTGCATTTATGAACACTCCTGCCCCT
Organism: Acinetobacter sp. IK40; assembly: GCF_035615075.1. NCBI lineage: Bacteria > Pseudomonadati > Pseudomonadota > Gammaproteobacteria > Moraxellales > Moraxellaceae > Acinetobacter > Acinetobacter sp. IK40. Next base: position 86,930 of record NZ_JANBOE010000003.1, read on the forward strand.
GTCTCGACTCTTTCTTTGTCGTTATTTTGCCTAAGGACGTAATTTCGACATAGTTGGTTATATCTCCATTTGAAATCGCTATCTCAATTGCCGAAAGCGCAACATCAGTTCTTTGAGCATTTCCTTCATCATCGGTATAACCACGAGAGAGTTGGGCTGTGCCATCTGTTGAGAAGATTAATTTATCTACGCCTGCAATAGCCTCAGCATTCCAATGATTACTTTCACATTTAAATTCTAAATATTCGATTTGCTGGCCGTCTGGAATATTCCAGTACAAAATCTGGGAACTCGCATTTCCTGTTTCACCCAAATTCAGCGTTATTTTCTGTCGATGCAAAACTGCATCATAGCGAGCTTGAAGCAACGTTTTCTCAAGTTCTTTTGTAGAGTAGTCTATCTTTTGCTTTGCTTTTACAGCCCGAAAATTTGGTATGGCAAAAGAAGCTACGATCGCCAGCACCGCAATCGTCACCATCAATTCAATTAAGGTGAATCCCCGAGTTTTCCCCATTTCCCCAGCACCCAATTTTTAAAAATTCACTACTCTATCTTAAATTTTATTTTTACAGAACCAATACAAAGCAGATAAGCAGCAAAAAAAACGGATGGAGTGCAATCCATCCGTTTCCAGTTCACATTTTTCTAATAAAATTAGGCTTGTATCACCTGTATACGCAACTCTTTTGGTAAACTAAAAGTGATATTTTCCTCACGTCCCTGTAACTCTTTGGGTGGTGTTGCACCCCAATCTTGTAAACGCTGGATCACCTGTTTAATTAAAATTTCAGGCGCAGAGGCACCCGCAGTCACCCCAATTTTACTGTCGGCTTTAAACCAGTCTTTTTGCAGCTGATCGGCATTATCGACCAGATAAGCGGATTTACCCATGCGCTCGGCCAGTTCGCGTAAACGGTTTGAATTGGATGAGTTGGGTGAACCCACAACTAATACCACATCACACTGCTCCGCCAGATCACGTACGGCATCTTGACGATTCTGTGTGGCATAGCAAATATCGTCTTTACGCGGACCTTGAATTTGTGGAAATTTCGTACGTAATGCATCAATCACTTTCGCCGTATCATCAATTGACAACGTAGTCTGGGTAACGAAAGCGACTTTATCAGGATGATTGACCATCAAGGCTTCCACATCTTCTTCATCTTCGACCAGATAAATGGCGCCGCCTTTGGTTTTATCATACTGGCCCATAGTACCTTCAACTTCCGGATGGCCTTCATGTCCAATCAAAATGGCTTCGGTTCCTTCACGTGCATATTTAGTCACTTCGATATGTACCTTAGTGACTAAGGGGCAGGTCGCATCAAATACTTTTAGACCACGGCGTTCTGCTTCTTGCTGTACTGCTTTGGATACGCCATGCGCGCTAAAAATCACAATAGAATCATCAGGTACCTGATCCAGCTCATCCACAAAAACGGCGCCACGCTGACGCAGGTCATCGACCACAAATTTGTTGTGTACCACTTCATGACGCACATAAATTGGCGGATTAAAACATTCCAGTGCCCGATTGACGATTGCTATAGCACGGTCAACACCAGCACAAAAGCCTCGTGGATTGGCCAACACGATTTCCATAACAACCTCTCTGATCAACTGAATTTTTACGCCAAACTATTTCGTTTAATGGCACGCTACACTACAATAGCCAAGATATTTTATCATATTCAGGAAAAATATCATGTCGGGTCTCTTGTTTGTCGTTTCTGCAGCCTCAGGAACGGGCAAAACATCTTTGGTCAAAGCCCTACTCGATCGAGTCAGCAACCTGCACGTTTCTGTCTCACATACTACACGCGGTCAGCGTCCCGGTGAACTCGATGGCGTTCACTATCACTTTACCAGTAAAGAAAGTTTTTTAGCACAAGTCGATGAAGGTGGTTTCATCGAATATGCCGAGGTGTTTGGAAACTATTACGGTACGTCACAAGCCAAAGTGAAAGAGCAGCTTGAACAAGGTCATGATGTTTTACTCGAAATTGACTGGCAAGGTGCTGAACAGGTTCGTCGACTTTTTCCTGAATCAAAACAGATCTTTATTCTGCCGCCAACCCAGTATGACTTAAGACAGCGCCTGTCAAATCGCGGTACAGACTCTGTCGACGTGATTGAACACCGCTTGAGTTGTGCGGTAGAGGATATGCGTCATTTTGCCAGTTTTGACTATGTCATTATTAATGATGATTTCAATAAAGCAGTACATGACCTGGAAGCAATTATTACCGCAAACCGTTTGGTGACCTTGCAACAAAGCAATCGCCACCAGCAATTAATCCAAAACTTGATTACCCTTAATCGCGAATAACTTGAGTCTTGTATAAAAGCCTTTTATACTACTCAGTCTTTCAAATGTGATGTTCAGACGAGACAACTTATGGCACGTGTAACCGTTGAAGATTGTTTAGACCATGTAGATAACCGCTTCGAGTTGGTACTGGTAGCGAGTAAACGTGCACGTCAATTGGCACGTCAAGGCATGGAACCAACTGTAGAGTGGGATAATGACAAACCAACAGTGGTTGCATTACGCGAGATCGCAGTCGGTCATGTTACTAAAGAAATTTTAAAACAACGCGATCAAGACTATCAAACATCAAACCTTGATATGGTGTTGTCTACAAATTCATTAAACTTAGAAGGTTTCACTTTCTAAATCGAATTTGCTCTGCTGAAAAGCCCATTGTGAAGACACTGGGCTTTTTTGTTTGTTGTAAAATTCAGCGTTATATTGGTAAAAACAATATACTTCATTGAAAAAATTTACGAGTTTTTATAATGAACAAATTGACAAGCTTTGCAATTTGCTTTTCATTAGAAGATAAGCTTATTCATTACTGAATTCATGTTAAAAAGGTGTTATATGCCAGGCGAAGAAGTCAGCCAAGCCAAGCAACAGCTCAAAGTCATCATTGAAGCCTATCTCAAGGATAGTGACGTTCAACGTGTGCTTGCTGCCTGCGATTTTGCTGATTTAGCCCATAGCGGTATTACCCGTAAAAGCGGTGAACCCTATGTATTACACCCGATTGCGGTCAGTTGTATTCTTGCGCATATGCGTCTGGATGCCGATACCCTGATGGCCGCTTTACTACATGACGTGATTGAAGACACTGACTTTACCAAAGACGAAATCGGACAGAAATATGGTCTGGTGGTAGCCGAACTGGTTGATGGCGTGACTAAACTCAGCCATTCCAGCGATAAAGAATATAACAAGGCCGCCTCTTTCCGAAAAATTTTACAGGCGACTCTACAAGACCCGCGTGTCATTATTATTAAACTGGCAGACCGCTATCATAATATGACCACCCTGGGCGCACTGCGTCCCGATAAGCGTGCCCGTATTGCGCAGGAAACCTTTGATATTTTTGTACCGATGGCACGTCTGGTCGGTATGAATGAAATGGCGGATAACCTTGAGCATCTCTGCTATCAAAATCTTGATCTGGATATGTTCAATGATGTGCAAACCGCCTTATTGGAAACCAAACCAAAACGTTGCGAATATCAGGCCATCTGGGAACAGAAACTGACCGATCTATTAAAAAATCATGATTTAAAAGGTCGCATTAAAAAGAAAAATAACAATATCGAATTACTGCGTCACTTTGTTAAAAATGAAATCGACCTGAATGAACTCAGCCATAGCCATGCCTTTGAAATCATTTTACAAAGCATTGCTGACTGTGACCGTCTGGTCGATGCGCTTAAAGATAATTTTCAGGTTTTACAATATAGCGACCATATTCGCCGCCCTCTTCCGGGGGGTAACCAGTCCTTAATGATCAAGCTCAAGGGCGAGAAAACCACGCTTTCCTTGACCATTCAAACCGAACTAATGCGCAAAGCTGCACGTTTCGGGGTGGTCCTGGGTGAAAATGCGCCACAAGCCTGCCGTTCTGCAATTCAGGCGTCGATGCAGAATCTGAATACCTTGATCGATAGCGGTTGTGCCAAAACCACATTTAGCGACTTGCTGGACTATTTGCATCAAGAAAAAATCTGGGTCTATACCCCACACGGGCAATTACACGAATTACCGCAAGGCGCAACGGTGGTTGATTTTGCCTATTCAGCCAGCCTATTTTTAGGCAACCATGCGGTCGGTGCCAAAGTCGATGGCGAAATCCGTCCTTTATCGACACCCTTGCATAGCGGACAGGTGGTCGAGATCATTACCGATGTACTGGCCACACCCAATCCGGACTGGCTCAGCTTTATCAACACCCAGAAAGCCCGTCGTGCCTTACAGAACATGCTGCGTGAGCAAGATATTGATGAGCAACGTCTGGTCGGTCAGCAAGCCTTGAACCGGGCCTTAAAACTGTTCCAGCGTTCAATCAACGATCTATCGCAAACCGACTGGATTAACGTACTTGAATGGCGTCATTTAAGTAGCAAAGATACCCTGTTTGAACAGATTGCAGTCGGTGATTTGCTACCACAACTGGTGGCTAATCATTTATTTTCACAAGACTATTCACAGCATCAGGAAACGTCCGACCGCTTGATCGCGGGGACTGAAGGTGTCGATGTCAAATATGCGCATTGCTGCAATCCGGTTCTAGGCGATCCGATTCAAGGGCACTTATCACGACGCGGTTTAATCGTACATCGCTCACGCTGTCGTAACTTATTGCATGAACAGCATCTGCATCCAGAAAATATTATGCCGCTCAACTGGCAATCTGAAGAAATTGATGATGTCCGCTTCAGTGCCTATCTATGCATTCATATGGAAATGAATGATGAACAAATCTCTGACCTGATCTATCAATGCCGTAAAGCCAAAACAGGGGTTGAAATGGTCCACTCCCAAGACCAGAAAACCTATGTCAATATCGTCGTCAGTAACCGTAACCAGATTGCCCAGATCATTCGTGACTTACGCATGCACTTTGGTTTCCCGCGTATTGAACGCCTGAATATGCCAATTGTACAGCCCGAAGTTGCCAAAGCCGAAACCGTGCATTAACACCTAAGCTTTGCCGTAATCGACATTGCACAGATTCCAATCCAGTAAAAACTCAAGAATAGATTCAAACAACAGCGACTAAACAGTATTCAGCGCTTTCGTGTTTGCACTTTTGTGTTAAAGTCGCATTGTTTAAGAGAAAACATAGGACTTAGGAGAGCTTAATGTCACGTCAAGTTATTCATACTGAACACGCCCCTGCTGCTATCGGAACATATTCTCAGGCAATTCTTGTTGGCAACACGCTCTATCTCTCAGGCCAGATTGGTTTAGATCCGTACAGTATGGAACTTGTAGAAGGCATTGAAGCGCAAATCCGCCGTGTATTCGACAATCTTAAAGCAGTATGTACTGCTGCTGGTGGTAGCTTGGCAGATATTGCCAAACTGAATATTTTCCTGACCGATCTTTCACACTTTCAACTGGTCAACCAGATCATGGGCGAATATTTTGCTCAACCTTATCCAGCGCGTGCAGCACTGGGTGTCGCGAGTCTACCCAAAGGCGCACTGGTCGAAATGGATGGCATTGTGATCATTGCATAAGATATTTTTAACTTATAATTATCAATAAGATAAAAAATACTCAAAATACCGCCGATAAAGCGGTATTTTTTTATTCAAATTCCCAATAAAGTTATGAACTGCATTAGAATGAAATTCATTGACAAACGATAACAATTATCAATAATATCAATTATCGCATTTATATTTGTGGATCACTCCCATGTATGTTTGTTTATGTCGTGGAATTACAGATCAGGATATCAAAGACGCTGTTGCTAACGGCGCTGAAAGCTATCGTGAAATCCGTGACCTACTCGACCTAGGCACCTGTTGTGGTCGCTGTGCACCTGAAGCACGCGCAATTATTAGTGATGAGCTTGCTGAAATTGCAGCACGTATTTCCATTGCAGCCTGATTTAATTTAAAAACGACTTATTCATGTAAGTATCTTTTACGACTCCACCGCTTCTTGCAGAATCTCAAAGGTTCCTCATCCAGCGGTTTTTTTATGAAAATCACATTCCTATAATCATCTTTGGTTGTTTCAAATACTCCTCTTATGATTGTGATTTTCATTTGCCGTTCTATAAATTACTCGCCAGAACATTATTTGTTGATTAATATAAGATAAATTGCCTTAGCTACTAGGGCATCAACACTTGGTGTTTTTGGAGTAAACGCAATGAAAGGCAATCGCGAAGTTATCAACCAACTGAATCAGGTGCTTTACCACCATTTAACCGCCATCAACCAGTATTTTTTACACTCGCGTATGTTTAATGACTGGGGGATTGAACAGTTAGGTTCAGCTGAATACAAAGAATCGATCCGTCAGATGAAACACGCCGATAAAGTCATTGAGCGTATTTTATTTCTGGAAGGCTTACCGAATTTACAACATTTAGGCAAACTCTATATCGGCCAACATACCGAAGAAGTGCTGAACTGTGATATTCGTAAAGTGAAAGAAAATATTGAAGCGATCAAGCAAGCGGTTGAGCTTGCCGAAGCTCAACAAGATTATGTCACCCGTGATCTGGTCCAGGAAATTCTAGAGAAAGAAGAAGAATATTGGGACTGGCTCGATACCCAACTTGATCTGGTTGAAAATGTGGGTATTGAAAACTATATTCAAAGCCAGATTTAAATCTACAGCAATAAAAAAAACCAAAGCAATGCTTTGGTTTTTTTTATTGCAAACAGTCTAGTTTAAGACTGTTTTACCTGTGTCTTTTTATTTAATTCGATAATCTCTGCCAGACTCAGCTTTTGCTTATACAACTGCCTCAAAACCACCAACTGTTGCTCTGCTTCCTCTAACTTGTGATTGTAGGCCAGTAGCTGCGCATACTTCTTCAGGTTATAAGGGGTGGCTTTATTCTTGACCATTTCTCCCAACAGGCTTAGCTCAGACTCAGACATTTTGGTTTGCGGTTTTAAAGCAATCCAGTCAAGACGTTGCTGAAACTGGGTCAGTACTATAATTTTAGAGCTACCCAAAATTTCTGCTGTAGGCGCTTGGTTTTTAAAGACCAGACGGCTATTTTCCTGATAGAGCTTATAATCACGCCAGATCAGCAATACCACGATTAGTGCAAGCACTCCAATACAGCGAATGAGATGCTTATTGACCGTTATGCCTTTTAGTTTTGGTGTTTGGGCCTGAATCAATCCCAGCAAGAAGCCCATAGGTAGCAGGAAGTAAGCATAGCGTTGTGGAAACTCCAGCATGGCATGAATCAGGATGGCACAGACCATCAAGATCGCAATAATCGAGCTGGTCTCCTTGGCATTCTTATTCAGCCAGAACAACCACAGCGAGATATAGCCAATAATCAACAGCCCGAGTGGCACACCATTCCAGACCAGCAGATCCAGCAGTACATTATGTGCGCTGTTAAACCAGACCTGTACGGTATTGAACTGAATACTCTCGAACACCGCAATACTGGTTTGACTCCAGCCATAACCAAACCATGGCTTCTCGGCAATGGCATGTAAGATCTGCACCCACATACCCAGGCGCTCATGCCCCGACCCTGCACGTTGCGCAATGGATGCAGTCTGGGTCACACCAGTATCAATGCCTGAGCTTAAGAGCTGGCTCAGCACAGGGAGTAAATAACCTGCAATGAACAAGTACAGCCCGACCCAGAGCACTAGTCTTGGGAAATTAAATCGCGGTGAGTTTTTATATTGTTTATAGATCCAGTAAAAGAACAGGAATATACACACCACCCAAGAGGTTCTGGATTGGGTCAGCGTGATGGCAAAGAGCGTGACCAAACTTGCTGGGATTAACAGCCACAAAGTCAGCCTTCTTTTTTCATATAAATATAAGCCGCCCATCAGACCCATAATTAAAAAGGTTGCCAGATTATTCGGTTGTCCAAAGTTGGCATAAGGTCGTCTGGTTTTGAGCTGTATAATTCCATCGATATAGGCTTCGAGATTTAACCACTGCACGATGGCCATAATCGCACTGATAAACGAAATACTCAGCAACAAATAGCTCACACCCAGCATGATCCGTTCGCGTTGCTCTGCTTGCAGGCTTAAGTTGTAACCCGCAATGATCATTAACCAGAACACAAACAGGTAACCGAAGCTCAGGAATGCGGTACTGAAATCCGTAATTAAACCAAAAGCCCACTGGCATAGTGGAATAAACGCAATGCCCAACATCAAAATTTGAGGACGTGGAATTTTTACATTTTTATTGAACAGCAGAGCCAGTAACGCCACGCCACCGCCAAAGCTTGCCAGTTCACTGGAAAAAGTCACCCAGGGATAGGTATGGACTGGAGATAGCCAGGCAAAACTAAACAAGATGCTGGCAAGTAAAAAGCATAAAAATTGCATAGGTCATACATGAAAAAAGGCCTAGCGAATTATATCGTTAAGCCTTAAGATAGAAATCGGATATCAGACAAAAATTACAATTTACTTCCACGGACGTAAGTCGACAATCTTAACCACTTCGCCTTTTTCTTTGTTAATGAGAACGGTCATATCCATGCTTGTCGAGCTTAAAGGTAACCATGCATCTGCTTGAGGATATTTTTTTATAATTTCTTCAACGTCATGCTTCTGATTAAACGCATTTAATACTTCAAGCTGATGGGCATTTTTTTGTATTTGTTGCTTATTCATTTCAATGGCTTGATAAAGCTCTGGACGCATCGCATTAGAAATTCCGGTTGTCACTGCTTGAAATATATTCTTATTGCGCTCTTCAACCGTATTTCCCGCATTTATCGCAACAAATTGAGGTCTAAACCAAGACGGTGTCTGATATTGCGCTTTGGCTGTATCAATATGTTCTTCATTGATGTCATTATTACGGATCAGTTCAAAGCGCTCGCCATTCTGTACAATCCAGACAGGACGCCCTTGTGCAATGCTATATACGCCATAACAAAGTGCAGCTAATTGAATGACAATAATGACGGTCAAATCCATTTTGAGCGTTTTTTTACCTTCTTTATAAACCAACAAGCCTAGTGCTGGGCCAATGATCACATCAATCGCCAGCATCATTAAAAAGATATTGGTAACCCCTACTGCTTTTGCTAAGGGGGCTGGATACCATAGAAAGAAAACTATCCCAATAACAATTAAAGCAATAAAAAAAGAAATGGCTAAATGGCTAATAAAAAATTTTATGCGTTTTGACATGGATATCCTTAAAGTAAAGGGAGTCCTTATAATTTCAGAACAATTAAATACAATCCACAGGTTTTAACCGATTAGGAATTCCTGCTGATGCGCTACATCGCCAAGAACCATTTGCTTGACGATTTAAATATATTGATTTACCAAGAAGAACACTAGCTACACTATGCATCTGGCATTCTAGAGCAGGTTGAGATACACCACCAGCGTTTGGAGCATGAACCACATAATGACAAAATTGAGAATCAGGCGCTGAGAATCCCATATTATCTGTGGTAAAAGCACTACTATTAGCACCATCATTCATCACCAGTTCATACTGTGTTCTCGCACCATTCAACTCAGCAATTGCAGAAGTAATTTGTGACTTAGCTACATGATTTTGATACATCGGTAATGCAATAGCTGCCAGTACCCCAATAATTGCCACCACAATCATTAATTCAATTAATGTAAATCCCTTATTCATGACTGCCTACAATTTCTAAATATACTAAAGGAATACAAATATCATGCCATTAAATTTATATATAAAATTCAAAAACTTAATCTTAGCAGTATGATTCTAATATGACATTCTAGATAACTTTTCAACAAAAAAGTCATATCGTGTAGGTTACGGGTTAAATACTTGATAAAAATACTTTTCCAATAGATTCTCATCATAATTTTTATCATATAAAGTAGCACCATTGCCTATCCAAACAATAACTTCGCCTTTTGCTGTGACCATTGCTAAAGAAGTTGTCGCAGGCAAACCACCATTACGAAAATACATTCTCGGAGCATTACTATCTTTTTGATATTGCCACATTGCATAGCCATTACACGACTTAAATAGGCTAATATGACATTTTTTTAGATTATCTTTAGCAATGTCTAAAATATTCAAATGTTTCTGTTGAAGTATACTATGAATCAATAGGGCAAGACTTTTAGCACTCCCTGATAATCCAGCAGACGAAGAAATCGAAAGAAAATTAAAAGAATTATCATCACTTTCCATCCAGAAATCATTATTACGAAAGTCATAACGCACTTCATCTGGATAATAAAATCCATCTACAAATTTAATATTATACTTTGCTAAAGAGTATGTTTTTTGGATATATTCTCTATAGGGCTGTTGCGTAACTCGTTCGATGACTGCACCTAGTAAACAGGTATTGCGGTTATCGTAAGCATAGTGGTCATTAGGCTCAAAGTCTAATTTCAATTTGGCTAAAGTCGTAAGTTGTGAAGGGCACCATGGTGTTTTATTCGTCGCAAAGATCACATCTTCACTCTTTAAGCGATCAAAACCCGAACGTTGCTGTAGTAAATCAGAGATTGTAATTTTATTTATTCTTGTATCTTCAAAGTTTTTATTTTTTAATTCATTAAAGAAGCTAACCATTGGATCATCTAATTTTATTTTTCCTTTATTAATTAAATCTAAAACTGCATTGTTCGTTATAATCTTAGTCATACTCGCATAACGAAAACGTGTATTTTCAGATGTTTGCTTTGAAAATACTGTTGTTTTTTCCCAACCGCTTTGACAATAGGAGTGATTACCAAAAGAATCTATATAAGCTATTTGATTGGATAAATTTTTCTGATTTTTTATGATGTATTTTAAGCTTTCTGGCATCCATTTAGGTGCATTCTCTGAACATTCAATATTCCATAGAGCTATCTGAGCTTGAAAAGGGTAAACAAGTCTCCAAAACCCTACTCGATCAATCAATATAAAATGAGCGCTAAGAATAAGACATAATATTACGAATAAAACAAAAAACATATCTTTATATTTTATGTTAGAAAATAATTTATTTTTCATAATAACTTACCATATTTATATATAGCAGCCAAACTAGATAAAATTTCTCTTTGCTGTATTTGATTCATTTTATTTCTCTACATAAACCTTCGAGCTGAGATTGATCATAATTCTTCCCTCCCATAACAATTCGTGGATAATTATGAAATTCACTCAAAAGACTTCTTTCTAATTTTTCCTTTGGTATTTTAATACTAGCTGCATCAATTAATGTTGGAAATATTACTGTCTGATTAATTTTTCTATTTGCATTTCCTCTAAGTATATTTATTTTATTTATATTGTTTAATAAAAATAGATCTGAATACCAAACAAAACTAGCAATTTCAAAATTAGTTGCTGTTTCCAAGCCATGACCACTCTTATTACACTCACCATCAAACAAATCCTCACCATGATCAGAGCTATAAAACAGGAATGACTCTGCATTCACCTGCATCTTCAATATTTCAATGAAACTACTTAAAACATGATCTGTAAATAAAATTGAATTATCATAACTATTTATAAGCTCATCTTTATACCTTTTCTCTTGCAAACTATATTTATTTAAATCATTTAAAGATGGTCGAAAAACATTAAAATCCTCTGAATAACGATATTGATAATTATAATGACTACCTAATGTATGAATAACAATAAATTGCTTTTTTTCCTTTGAATTAATAATTTTATTTAAGGCTGGAATTAAGACATTATCTTTCTCACCAGCATCAGTATAGTTGGCTTTATTTAAGAAAATCATTTGGTCTGCTTCTTTAGCATAAACTGATGTACTAGTATCAAATGCACCGAATCTTTGCTGAGTAGACAACCAATACGTTTTGAAACCAACCTCTTTAAATGCAGAAATTATTGACTTTTCAGGAAAATTAAACTTATAGACATGCTCCGCTGGTTTACGAGTCAAAATCATTGGGATAGAACTACGTGTTGCACTAGAAACAGAAAGCATATTAGAAAAGTTTATTAAATTATTTTGCTGACTAAGTTTTGGATTAGTCTTTCTAGCATAACCATTAAGTTGCCAATTTTCTCTACGACTCGTTTCACCAATCACAAGTATATAAATTTGTTTATTATGATTATTTAAATTTTGTTTTGCATTAAAATTAAAATTCTTATTTTGTTTAAAAGCAACATTAATTTTTTTTTGCTCCTTTAACATATCATAAATAGAAATAAAAAAACCTAACGGATAAGTTCTTTTAATCTCTTGTATAAAAAAATTTTTTTCATCAACAAGAAAATTATCTTGTTGGCTTTCAAAACTCTGATCAATCTGACTCGCCACTTCTGCATTTATAGTATATGAAAACAAAAAATAAGCTGTACCAATAATTAAAACCCACAAACGACTGCGATGTTCCCAAACTAAAGGTTTTTTATAATTTTTATATAAAATATAAATACAGAACACTACCCACAATATAAAAACAAGTATATATAAATATATTTTATAACCTATAAAACTCCATGCTTCTTGAAAATCTGTTTCCAAAACAACACTCAATATTTGCTCATTAATAGAAACATGGTAAATCGATATATAGTATAAATATAAAGGAATCAATAAAAAAACAGGAAATAGAAAAAATAGAAACTTTGTATTTTTAATAAGTGCAAATATATAAATTAAACAAAACACACTTAAACAAAAAAAATAAAAATCCCCATTCTGAAATAAAAAATATAAATCAGGCATTAATAGAATAAACATATATATATTTCTAAAAAAACACCTCTCAAATGAGAGGTGTTTGTTAATTACAATAATGTATTAATTATCAGATGGTGAAGCACCAGCCGTAGAAGTATTACAACCTGCTGGGCGATATTTCTGTAATACAGTTGTAGAACAAGACCAAGTACCTTCAGCACTACGTGACCATGTTAATGTATTTTCACCAGCTTTTTGTAAAGCAGAAGCAGCACTATTCTTAAATGTTCCTGCTATAGAGGCCGTGCTTGCAGCTAAGTCAATATTAACGACCATTCCTGGTGGTGTACCAGCAACTGTTGTACCTAATAAGTTAGATGCTGTAGCACCTAGTTCACATTCTTTTCCTGCCGAACCATCTTTACCTTCTAACAAGCAATTTTCAACAGCAGTTTTAATACCACCAAGTTCCGACATTACACGACTTACTTGTGACTTCGCGATATATGTTTGATATTGCGGAATCGCGATCGCAGCCAAAATACCAATGATCGCCACAACGATCATCAATTCGATAAGAGTAAAACCCTTTTGCATTGATTTCATAACATTTCTCCAATGGATATTTTTTATAAGCTTTTTTCAGCTACTTAGTATTTAGCATGTTTTATGCCAGTCCTTAGCTTAGCCAATTTTACTCTAAAAAAACAGGGACTTAAAAAATTTTCATGTTGTATAAAAGCAGAGCAATTTAGACGTTTTAAGAAAAAAAATGACAAATAACGTCAGCTTTACTGCTTTATTATGCGTTTTTTTAGATATCAAATTTGACTACTTTCGAATTGTATTTAAATTGAGCGACCTGAATCACACAAAATTTATTTCAATTATTTTTTATTATTTCTTACCGTTTATCGGAAGCTGATAAGAAAGCTTGTGATTCAGAAATTTATCTATACAGAATAGTCTGCACAATAGTTTATTTTTTCTAAAATAACAAGCCAGATTTTTGATGAAAATTAAAAACCGAATTTAATTTAAAATGATCGGTTCATTTGGCAGTTCATTCTGATCATTCAGGTCTGATTTTACATAATACTGATCAAGAATCTGTCCTATTTCTGTCACTCCGTTGGTCACCGCTTGCAGATATTGCTTCTGAGCAAGTAACACGACAATACTTTGACAAATGCCATTCCAGATTTCAGTCTGGGTCGCGTTCTTTAAGCCACGATCAATCACGATTTCAACTTTACGCTCGCACAGATTCAAATACAGCAACACTCCGCTATTCAGCTCAGTATCCCAAACACCCAGTTCAGCAAACAGTTGCTGTGCCCGTAAGCGGGTATTCTGCTGATAGGCTTGAGAACATGGGATATGCCCTTCAATCACCACCTGTATTTCACCGACATGGCCCTTTTCTGCCTGCTGTACCGCTTTGGCAATCTCTGTCCGGTCCTGCTTGCTAAAATAACGATGCGCCGATGAAACATAGAGAAAATGCTTGAACCAGCGTTTTAAACTCGGTTGCACATGCTCTTCCAGTTTCGGCTGGGTAATAATCTGTGTTGTATCTGTCTTGGTTACCATGAGCCTGATGCTCCTCCCCCGCCAAAGCTACCACCGCCGCCACTATAGCCACCGCCGCTGCCGCCAAAACCTCCACCGCCACCGCCTCCGCGGCCGCCACCTGACAAGAACATCTGGAAAATCAGTTGTGCCAGTGAGGTAATCAATAAAAAGAACACCCCGACACCGAGTAACAAACTCATCACCAGACCTGCACCATTGACCAAGCCAGCAACCGTTGCTGCCACGGCGGCGGTTGAGGCACTCAAGCGCTTGCCGATAATAAATGAGCCGACCACACCCGCAATCAGGATAAATAAGGCCATCATGAGGGTATTGTCTTTGGCTTGCTGCGCATGTAAGGCCTGCTCATGTCGGTCTTTCAACTCTTGAGCCGCCTGCTGGGCAATTTCAGGGTCTAAATTCACAATACGGGTGATTTCATCCAGACCCGCTGAGATGCCCTGTGCATATTGGCCCTGTTTAAAATAAGGTGTGATCTGGTTGCGAATAATCCGGCTCAGTACCAGATCTGGTAGTACACCTTCCAGACCATAACCCGTCAGAATCTGGATATTACGGTCATTCACCGCAATTGCCATTAACAAACCGTTATCACGTTTGGCTGAACCGAGTTGCCATTTTTCCCCAGTTCGCAGGGCAAAATCAAAAATCGCTTCCTGCCCGGTGGTCGGCACGATAATCACACCGACTTGGGCCTTCCCTTGCTGATAAAGACTTAGAATTTTCTGATTGAGCTGCTGCATTTCTGCATCACTCAGGATTTTGGCCTGATCAATGACCGGCTGGTTTAACGTAGGTAAGCCACGAATGGACTCACCCTCCGCCATATCATCGGCGACTTTGGGCAATACCGGTGTTTCAGTATTTGAGCTACTTGCAGGAGCAGTTTTATTGTTTTGCTGTTCCTGAATAATTTTGCCTGCAACCACCAGATCACTTTGATCCGTTGCAGTTGCAACCTCGGCCCAGACCGTATGTTGAAAACAAAATGTCGCAAACACCAGCAACAATGCAGCCCCAAGCTGCTGTTTTAATCTTTGCGTTAACACTGCAAACATACGGTCACTCCCCAGCATTCAAAAACAATTTCAGAACTTAATTAAATGAAACTGTTGGTGCCTGTTGGGCAGACTGTTCTGCCTTGAAGTTTTCCTTGGTTTTCATGCCAATCACTTTAGCGGTCAAGGCCTGAGGGAATTGACGCACATAGCCGTTATAGTCCTGAACCGTTGTAATATAACGGTTACGCGCAACCGCAATACGGTTTTCAGTACCTTCGAGCTGCGCTTGAAGGTCACGGAACTGTTCATTGGCTTTCAGGTCAGGATAGTTTTCCGAAACGGCGATCAGACGTGACAATGCACCGGTCAGTTGACTTTGCGCCTGTTGGTATTTCTCAAATAATGCAGGATCTTCCAGCACTTCTTTATCGACTTTCAAGCCCGCCACATTCGAACGTGCCTGAGTTACCTCAGTGAGCACCTGTTCTTCGTGTTTGGCATAGCCTTTCACCACATTGACCAGATTCGGCACCAGGTCAGCACGGCGTTGATACTGGTTCTGTACCTCAGACCATGATGCGTTCACCGCCTCATCTTTCACTTGTAAAGTGTTATAGCCACACCCTGTGAACAGAAGCGTGCTTGCCAATACGGTTGCCAGTGCGGTTTGTTTCATGACTTTCATAAAAATTTATCCTCAAGTTTTTCTTTATATTTTTGCGTTAGTTCATTGTAATGGGATTTTTTTGCCTGCTGTGTAACATTTATTAAAGTTGATGCATGAGACTGTTTAAATAAAAAAGGCATTACTCAAGCCTGTTGATGTAATGCCACGCTAAGCAAACTTTATTTTAAGAGGGAATTTAACTATACAACCGGGGTATGGTGCCCTCCTGAAAACTGGCCATATCATATTCATCCGCCATACGTGCCTTCCAGTAATTGACCAACTGCGTGTAATCATATTTTGCCGGATGAAAATCCGCCTGATAATAGGACAAATATTCTGGAATCAGTTGGATTAACATTTTCGCCAGTAAATAGGTCCCGAACAGATTGCCACCCAATTTGGGCAGGCTTTTCCATTTGTCCTGCCAGATCAGCCGCGACGTGGCGTAAAAAGTCAGACTGGCAAAGCCCGTAGTCACGCTACGCATCAATAGACGGCGGATACGGTCATCACCATAGACTTGCTGATAAACATCGAAAGCCACTGAACGATGCTCAATTTCCTCAATCGCATGCCATACCCACAGTTTCATGGCATCCTCATCCAGCGTACTTAAAATTTCTGGATGTTTCAGGATATAGCCGCCCAGCATGGCAGTAAAATGTTCAAAGGCACAGGTCAAGGCCAGCTGTAATTTAGGATGAATATTACGAAGCAGCTCATCGCGTTTTGCCAGCCACGCCTGAAAACGGTCTAGATTATAGTCATCGCGTCGCCATGCATCATTAAATTCGGTATGGGCCTTGGAGTGCATCGCTTCTTGCCCGATAAAAGCCGCAATTTGTGCCTGTAATTGGGGATCTTTTACTTTGTCGCGAACATTGCGGACACTATTGACAAAATACTGCTCGCCAATCGGGAAAGTGGAAGACAGTGCCGTCAGCAGATGCGACATCACAGGTGAATTGGCAAAATAATGACGCTTGATTTTTTCTGGGTTAAATTGCAGACGACGTACAGTAATCCCCAATGCCTTGGGACGATTTAAATAGCTTTTTCCTACATTCGCATTTGCAAGTGCCATCGCGATTACCTTGTTCATTTTATAGTCCGTCTTCGAGTATTGCGCTGTAAAAAACTCTAGGACAGGGCAAAAAAGCTTAGAAGATTTGCCAAAACTACCAAAATGATGACTGGTCTAGATCGATGAAACAGGCGCGACACATTCCTCTTGTTTGATTTTCCTCAGACTTAATAGGGCTGCCAGAAATAATCCACCCATGATGGCAACCACACTATGAAAGGCCAATAACTGGGCTTGAGCCATGGAATAATGCAAGCTTGTCACCGCCCATTTGATCATAAATGCAGTCAGCGTACCCAATACTGCTATCCCAAAAGTTAGACCTAGTTGTCTGAGCATATTTAAAATCGCCGCAGCAAAACTGGCATCTGCCTGCGATACCGCATGCAAGCTCAAGGTACTGGAACTGGGGACAATCAAGCCAATACCGGCCCCCAGCATGCCGCTTAAACCTATAAATAACAGATAAGAAGCGTTACTCTGGAAACTGATCATCGCGATCAAGGCGATACCCGAAATGAGCAACCCCATTTTGAGTAAGGGCAATACGCCATAACTTTGCTGTAAGCGACCAAAGCCAATAGAAACCACCGCCTGCATCAGAAATTGCGGGGCGATCAACCAACCGGCTTGGGCCGCACTTAAATGCACCTGCTCCTGATAAAACAGGGCAAAAACAAATAAGGAACTATAGCCTGCAAATCCCAACAGAAAGGAGATCAGATTAAAACGTAAAAAAATACGGTTATGGAATAAATGACGTGGAATGAGCGGATGCGAAGCCTTGTTCTGATGTCGAATAAAAATCAGCGCAAACACCATCGAAAGCAGGAAACTAAAGGCGATCAGATAGCCAATATGTGCTTGCTGTACCATGATGATGCTATAGGTTAAGCTGGCAATTGCAACTACACTATAAATCAGTCCTAAATAGTCAAACCTTATGCTTTGCTGATGCTCATCAGCAACAATACCTTTCCAGCCTAAAAACAATGCCAACAATCCAACCGGAAGATTTAACCAGAAAATACTTTGCCAACCCAGATAATGTACCATGAGGCCGCCCATCAAAGGCCCAATAATCAAGGCAAAGGCACTGAAGGAACTCCAGTTGCCAATTTCCCGTGCCTTACGATCAACTTGGGTAAAATGATGCACAATGATCGCCAAAGTCAGGGGAATCAGCATCGCTCCTGCAATGCCCTGAATTACGCGCCCCACAATCAATACGTTAAAAGCAGGTGCTGCGGCACAAATCACCGAGCCGAAAATAAAAATCACGACACCAGCCAACCACAAGCGTTTACGTCCTAGCCACTGGCTTAAAGCTCCCACCGCGAGCATCAAGCTCGACATGCTCAAAGCATAACTATCAATCACCCATTGTAAATCGGCAAGCTGGCTATTGAACTGTGTCTGGATTGCAGCTAAAGCCAGATTGACACTACTCAAATCAACCAGGCAGAGAAAAGTACTGGTATACAGTGCGGCAATTAACAGCCTGTCATTGAGTTTGGGTGTCATTATTTTATCCACTTTTCAAAATGAGAATTATTATCATTTAAAGAATAGCAATTTATTGCGCTTTTATTCAAGTCTTTTCATTATTCTGCTTATTGCATAGATGCTGACTATCCATCGCTTTTATCCAGCTCCTTTAATTCATATAGAAAAATGCCCAAGCATGAGGCTTGGGCATTTAAAATTAAATACTGAAAAAGAGCTTACACGCCAAGATAATCCAGAATACCTTCCGCTGCCTGACGGCCTTCCCAGATCGCAGTCACAACCAGATCAGAACCACGTACCATATCGCCACCGGCAAAGATTTTTGGATTCGAAGTCTGGAACTTGAATTCTTGCTGTTCTGCCGCAACCACTCGGCCTGAACCATCTAGACTTACATTGGCGCCACCAAACCAGTCTGCAGGACTTGGGCGGAAACCAAAGGCAAGCAACACTGCGTCTGCAGGCAAGATTTCTTCAGAACCAGGAACAGGCTCAGGGCTACGACGGCCACGGCTATCAGGCTCACCCATTTGCGTGGTCACGACTTTAACGCCAGTCACTTTACCGTTTTCACCGACAATCTCAATCGGTTGGCGGTTGAACAGGAATTTGACGCCCTCTTCATAGGCATTCTTCACTTCACGTGCAGAACCCGGCATGTTGCTTTCGTCACGACGATATGCACAGGTCACATCGTGCGCACCTTGGCGCAATGAAGTACGGTTACAGTCCATCGCAGTATCACCACCGCCCAATACGATGACTTTCTTGCCATCAACACTGATGTATTCGCTTGGATCTTTTTCCCAGCCTTGGCAACGGTTGACATTGGCAATCAGGAAATCTAATGCATCGTAAACACCATTCAGGTCTTCACCCGGGAAACCACCTTTCATATAGGTATAGGTTCCCATGCCCATGAACACCGCATCGTATTCAGCCAGCAATTGTTCAATAGTGACATCGACGCCAATCTCGGTATTTAAGCGGAACTCGATGCCCATACCGGTAAAGATTTCGCGACGACGCTTCATCACATCTTTTTCCATTTTAAATTCTGGAATACCGAATGTGAGCAAACCGCCAATTTCTGGACGTTTATCAAATACCACTGGCTTTACGCCACCACGCGCCAGAATATCCGCACAACCTAAGCCAGCTGGGCCTGCACCAATGATCGCAACTTTTTTATCAGTCCATTTAACGCCAGACATGTCTGGTCGCCAGCCCAAAGCAAAAGCAGTATCATTGATATATTTTTCAGCATTACCAATGGTCACTGCACCAAAACCGTCGTTTAAGGTACAGGCACCTTCACACAAACGGTCTTGCGGGCATACGCGACCACAGACTTCCGGCAAGGTGTTGGTTTGATGGCACAATTCAGCGGCCTGAAAAATCTGGCCTTCTGCAATCAGTTTTAACCAGTTTGGAATGTAGTTATGTACCGGACATTTCCATTCACAATAGGGGTTACCACACCCTAAACAGCGATGGGTCTGATTCGCAGCCACTTCCGCAGTAAAAGGTTTATAAATTTCCACAAACTCTGCCTTGCGGACAGTAATATCTTTTTTCTCTGGATCTTGGCGTGCTACATCCAGAAATTGAAAGTCATTATTAAGGCGCTCTGCCATGTCTCTCTCCGTGGGTAGGCGCAGCGATGTCCCTCATCTCTGCACCTGCCTATGTCTATGCAGTCGTGGAATTATTGTGGATCGGCTTGGGTAGTTTTCAAAAGCGTTTGTAAATTAGCAGCTTTTGGTTTCACCAGCCAGAACTTACGACTATAGAAGTCGAACTCATTACGGATCTTGTAAGCCCATGCACTTCCTGTTTCCTGAATGTGTTCATCCAGAATACGCAGTAGGTTTTCTTTATGGTCTTCCATCGCCTCTGTCGAGATACGATTCAGATCAATCAGTTCGTGGTTATAGTAGTCGACAAAGTCATTATCAAGGTCAAGGACATACGCAAAACCACCGGTCATACCTGCACCGAAGTTATGGCCCACTTTACCTAAGACGGTTACCACACCACCGGTCATGTATTCACAACAGTGGTCGCCCGCACCTTCAATCACGGCAAATGCGCCTGAGTTACGCACTGCGAAACGCTCACCGGCAGTTCCCGCAGCAAAGACTTTACCGCCAGTCGCACCATATAAGCAGGTGTTCCCGATAATAGCCGTATTTTGGGTCTGGAACGGCGAACCTTTTGGCGGGAAGATCGAGACACGACCGCCTGCCATACCTTTACCGACATAGTCGTTGGCATCACCTTCAAGCTTGATATGCAAACCACCCGCATTCCATACCCCGAGTGACTGACCCGCAGTACCGATCAGGTTCATGACCACTGGATTATTTTCCATCCCTAGATTGCCATAACGACGGGCAATCTCACCTGAGATACGTGCACCAATCGAACGGTCACAGTTACCGACAGTGAAGTTGAATGAACCACCTGTACCCGCTTCAATTGCTGGCAACATTTCTGCCACCATTTGCTCAGCCAAAACACCCTTATCAAATGGTGCATTGCCCTGAACCTGGCAATATTGCGCCTTACCTTCAGCAGCAGGATGTGAGGTCAATAAGGCACTGAGATCAAGATGGGCATGTTTGTCTGTTTCACCTGGTAAAACTTCAAGCAAATCAACACGACCAATCAAGTCTTTCAGTGAAGCGACACCTAATGCAGCTAACCATTCACGGGTTTCTTCTGCAATAAACTTGAAGAAGTTGATCAGCATTTCAGGTTCACCAATATAGTGTTCCTGACGTAAATGATCTTGCTGTGTTGCAACACCGGTTGCACAGTTGTTCAAGTGACAGATACGCAGGTATTTACAGCCCAATGCGATCATTGGCGTAGAACCGAAACCGAAGCTTTCCGCACCTAAAATAGCCGCCTTGATCACATCCAGACCCGTTTTCAAACCACCATCGGTTTGTACACGAACCTTGCCACGCAAGTCATTGACACGGAGGGCTTGATGCGCTTCGCTTAGACCTAATTCCCATGGTGAACCCGCATGGTGAATCGATGACAGTGGTGATGCCGCTGTACCACCGTCATAACCTGAAATGGTAATGAAGTCGGCATAGGCTTTTGCCACGCCCGCAGCAATTGTTCCAACACCTGGTTCAGAGACCAGTTTGACTGATACCATCGCTTGAGGATTGACCTGTTTCAAGTCAAAGATCAATTGTGATAAATCTTCAATCGAATAAATATCGTGGTGTGGCGGTGGAGAAATTAGTGTTACACCTGGCACTGAGTAACGTAAACGCGCAATTAAGCCATTCACTTTACCACCTGGTAACTGACCACCTTCACCTGGTTTTGCACCCTGTGCCACTTTGATCTGCAATACTTCAGCAGACGTTAAGTAAGCTGGCGTTACACCAAAACGACCAGAAGCAATCTGTTTGATTTTCGAGTTACGAATCGTGCCATAACGCGCAGGATCTTCACCGCCCTCACCCGAATTAGAACGACCACCAATAGTGTTCATGGCAATCGCAATTGCTTCATGGGCTTCTGGTGATAATGCACCTAAAGACATACCCGCAGAGTCAAAACGTGGCAGAATCTCTTCAATCGTTTCAACCTGATCAAGCGCAATTCCAGCAGTGGTTTTTAACTTGAACAAGTCACGAATGGTCGCCACTGGACGGTTATTCACCAGTTCTGCGTATTCTTTAAAGTCCTGATATTGGCCTGAACGTACCGCTTTATGCAAGGCATTGATCACGTCTGGATTAAACGCATGGTACTCTTTACCAAATACGAATTTAAGCAAACCACCTTGATCAATCGGCTTACGGTTCTGCCAAGCCGTGGTCGCCAATTTCTTCTGGTCATTTTCCAGATCGGCAAAGGTTGCACCTTGAATACGGCTTGGCACGCCAAGGAAACATTTATCCACCACTTCAGAAGATAAACCCACTGCTTCAAATAACTGACCGCCACGATAAGAAGCAACCGTCGAGATGCCCATTTTAGACAGTACTTTCAGTAAGCCTTTCTCAATCCCTTTACGGAAGTTGGCTTGCGCTTGAATTGGATCACCCAGTAGCTCACCTTTCGCAACCAGATCATTGATCACATCATAGGCCAGATATGGGTAAACCGCAGTCGCACCAAAGCCAAGTAATACCGCAAACTGATGTGGATCACGCGCAAAACCGGTTTCAACCATAATGTTGGCGTCGGTACGCAAACCGGTCTTGATCAAATGGTGATGTACCGCACCTGTGGCCAAGGCAGCATTTGCAGGCAAATACCCTTCGCGGAAGTTTTTATCGGTTAATACAATCAGTGTTTTACCATCACGAACCGCCTGTGCCGATTCTTCACAGATACGTTCAATCGCAGCCTGTAAACCTTCAGCTTCTGCATAGTTCAGGTCAATATCCACCACGCCATAGCCTTCGCGATCTTTTTCTACATCACGCAGCTGCTGCATTTTTGAATTAGACAAGACCGGGCTGGAAATAATGATACGATCGGCATGTTCCGGGCCTTGTTCGAACACATTCTGTTCACGGCCTAAACAGGTTTCCAGTGACATCACGATCGATTCACGTAATGGATCGATTGGCGGGTTGGTAACCTGAGCAAACTGCTGACGGAAATAGTCAGACACATGGCGTACTTGACGAGACAATACCGCCATTGGGGTATCATCACCCATTGAGCCAACCGCTTCCTGACCACTTTCAGCGATCGGACGTAACAGTTGATCGCGCTCTTCAAATGTCACCATGAACATTTTTTGCGCTGCTTTCAACTTGTCGCCGGTTAAGCCTTGATCGACCAGTTGCTCTTCAAGCTGTGGATTGGCCTGCAGGCGAATCGCATGATCACGCAACCATTCACGGTATGGGCGCATGTTCTTGAGGTGATTGCTGACATCCTTGGTATCCAGCACTTTGCCTGTCAAGGTATCGACAACCAGGATTTGACCCGGACCGACACGGCCTTTAGATACTACATCTTCTGGCTCGTAGCCCCATACCCCGATTTCAGAGGCAAGGGTAATGTAATCATTCTTGGTGATGACCCAACGCGCTGGACGCAAGCCGTTACGATCCAGCATACAGATCGCATGACGACCATCCTGAATCACCAGACCTGCCGGACCATCCCAAGCTTCCATATGCTTCGAGTTAAATTCATAGAAAGCACGTAAGTCAGCATCCAGAGTTTCAACGTTTTGCCATGCCGGTGGAACCAGCATACGGAGTGCACGGAACAGATCCATGCCACCACCGACCAGAATTTCAAGCATGTTATCCAGACTTGACGAATCTGAACCGGTCCGGTTAACGATCGGATTCAGCTCAGTCAGGCCAGGCAATAACGGGTTTTCAAATTTCGGGGTACGTGCCAATGCCCAGTTACGGTTTGCGGTAATGGTATTGATCTCACCATTGTGCGCAAGGTAACGGAAAGGTTGCGCCAAAGGCCAACGTGGCAAGGTGTTGGTCGAGAAACGTTGATGGAACACCACAATATGCGATTTTAAACGCTCATCGGCCAAGTCGGTATAGAAGTCTGCAATCGCAGCCGGCATCATCAAGCCTTTATAGCTGATCACGGTCGAGCAAAGCGTGGTTACATAGAAGGATGGATCGTTTTGTAATTGTTGTTCTGCACGGCGGCGTGCCAGGAAAAGCTTACGGTTAAACTCAACCTCACTCACCCCCATTGGACAGTTCACAATGACCTGTTCAAATGCAGGCAGAGATTGCAGTGCAATTTCACCGAGGACATCGTTATTGGTCGGAACCACACGCCAAGCCAGTACGCGTAAGCCATCTGACTCGATTTCTTTGGTTAAAATATTTTTGGAATGTTGCGCTAATGCCGGATCTACATTTAAAAATACGGTACCCACAGCAAAAATTTCACTCAGTGTAATATCACTCAGTTTTTTTGCTTCGTCACGGAAAAATTGCTTTGGCATCGCCAATAATAAGCCGCAACCATCTCCCGTCTTGCCATCTGCGGCAATACCACCACGGTGCGTCATGCAACTTAAACTGTGAATCGCGGTTTCTACAAGATGATGACTTGATTCACCCTTCATGTGGGCGATCAGACCAAAACCACAGTTATCCTTAAACTCGTCAGGCTGATATAAACCTTGAGCGGGAGCTACAGTATTAGGCGATGGCATGTGCATAGCGTACCCTTCTTTCAACATGGCTCTTTCGAGCAACAAACATTCAATTCATTTTCTGCGATATTGCCGATCAACTCATTTAAAGTTCAATGCTTCGCGAAAACATTTTTACTGGCGGATTTGCAATATACGCCTTTCTTTTTCAAGACGCAGTGCATTTCGCCATCTAAAGTGTTTTCAGTTATTACACCCTCAAAAAAGTTTGTAAAGCACAAAAACTTTCCATTTCACGAAACTAATGAATCATTTAGTTTCAAAAGGCGCAATGAGCAGACAAATTAGCACCACAAGGATGCAAAAAACATGCCATGTAAAATTAGGTTTACTAAATCATTAAAAAAATTAAAATAACTTTAAGTTATAAGGGGCAAACCACTTGCCCCTGTCTGAAAAGTGCACCAAAAATAATCAGGGTGCTATAAAAAGAATCATATGTGCACAATTTTAGTGCATCATTAATTAAATGGATCGCTGACTTCTCGTTTAGAAGAATCTGAATTTTCTTTTATTTTTTCAGCATTTGCTGCTGCAGGAGGTGCAGATTGGCTTTGTTTGACATTTACCACATTGCCCTGTGCATCACGTTGAGTCACCGTGGTTTTTACTGTGGTTGATGATTCAGCCGTCCGGTTGCTCGTTACTGGTGCTCGATTCATTAACAGGGTTTCATCAACTTTTGGCAATGCCGCAGGTCTGAGCTGAACCGCATAAAGCTGATTGGACGCCGATTTCATTTCATCAGAGCCCAAATCATTGACCAATTCAGCATAGGTCGACAGTTGTTGGGCTTTGGGTTTGACCGAATCAGGCAGCGCCAGATTAAGCTGTGCAAATTGACGGGTAGCTTCTTCTGCATTTGAAAAAGCACCATAAGTAAGCACATATTGCTCAACCTGATCTTCGCCGCTGAGACGGAAATACACAAACTTCTTGCGATCTGAACGATTGAGCAAGAAGTTTTTAATAATGGCCTCATCCGAACTGCGGAAAATTTCCACGGTCCACTGACGTTGATGGTCCTTCATATATTTGGTGCCACGAAATTCAGGTGCATGGTCATTAGCCACCACCACGCGCGTGGTCAGATCCAAAGGTTTGACTTCATCCGAGAGTGCGCCCAGATGCGCAGTCGCCGCCACTTTTTCCGGTTGAATCTGAACCTGTGCTTCAGTTTCAGCGGGCTGTTGCTCTTTCACCAATGCCTTGGTATCGGTAACGCCCCAGAATATCAACGCAGCAATTAAACAAGCCAGCGCAAAAACCAGCCAGCTATATTGTTGAATATTTTGCCAAATTGATCGTGACACAGCCATGCTTTACCCAAATAATTAATTATGCAGATTGATTCGCAAGAATAGATTGTTTCATTAGCTCAACGTCAAAGTCTTTGGTAATGACGGCCTGACCCAAGCTTTTCAATAAAACCAGACGTAATTGACCGTTTAAGACTTTTTTGTCATGCGACATATAAGCCAAGAATTCATCTAATGGAATTTTTGGACATGATATCGGTAAATTGGCACGTTGAATGATATTTTTTGTACGTTGCACATCTTCGGCTGAAATCCAGCCTAAACGATGAGACAAATCTGCTGCCATCACCATACCGGTCGCCACCGCTTCGCCATGTAACCAGGTGCCGTAACCCAGATAAGATTCTATGGCATGGCCAAAGGTATGCCCTAGGTTTAATAAGGCACGTTCGCCCTGCTCTTTTTCGTCATTGGCCACAATCCGCGCTTTATGAGCACATGAGCGATAAACCGCTTCTGCCAATAAATTTGCATCACGTCCGATCAATCCATCCATGTTTTGCTCTAGCCAGACCAGAAAATCAACATCACCCAATAAGGCATATTTAATCACTTCTGATAGTCCCGCAGACAGTTCGCGATCTGGCAAGGTCTCTAGCTGCGCCATATCCGCCAGCACCACTTGTGGCTGCTGGAAGGCCCCTAGCATATTTTTGCCCAAAGGATGATTAATACCGGTCTTGCCACCGACACTTGAGTCAACCTGTGACAATAACGTTGTCGGCACCTGCACAAAATAAACGCCACGCTGGAAACAGGCTGAGGCAAAACCAGCCATATCGCCGATCACCCCACCGCCCAAGGCCAATACGGTACAGTCACGGTTAAAACCGGCTTCAAGCAAAGCATCAAAAATAAGATTCAAATGCTGAAGATCTTTATATTGCTCACCATCGGGTAAAATACATTGCGCAACCTGTTTATCCAGCTGGATCAAGGCATCCATATAATGTTGTAAATACAAAGGTGCAACTGTTGAGTTAGATACCAGCATTACTTGTCGACCATGTAAATACGGTTCAAGCAATGTTTTCGGGTCTAAATGACTGCCTATAAATATGGGATAACGACGGTCACCCAACTCAACATGTAACGTTTGCATAATAACAACCAACCAGCGATTACTTAACTTGTTTAGATAAAATGACGTGCAAGATACGTTGTGCCAAATCCCGTGCCGCACCTTGATTTGTTTCGATGACGTAATGTGCGACTTCGCGATATAAAGGATCACGCAGGGCCAATAAGTCACGTAGTTTTTGCTCTGGATTTTCGACTTGTAATAAAGGGCGATTTTTATCGCGATAGGTGCGCTGTAGCTGGAGCTCTACAGGCGTATAAAGATAGACAACGATACCACGCTGTTTAAGAAATTCCCGGTTTTTGACTTGCGTGACTGCACCGCCGCCTGTGGCCAATACCAATAATGGACGAGAGGTTAAGTCATTCAATACATTGGTTTCGCGTAACCGAAATCCGACTTCCCCTTCTTTTTCAAAAATCCATGGAATTGTGGCACCTGTTTTACGTTCGATTTCATGATCGCTATCAATAAAATCACGGCCTAGCAATTCTGCTAAATGCCGGCCAACTGTTGTTTTTCCTGCCCCCATTGGCCCTACCAAATAAATATTTGGTAGGGTTTCAAACGCTTTGCTTGGCAACGCGCCACCTATATGAATTGCGATTATTGAAAATATATTAATGATTTCTGGTCAAAGTGTCATTAACAATTCTCGGCGTAATAAAAATAAGCAGCTCACGTTTATTGTCTGTTTTCAGGTCACGACGGAATAAACGCCCGACATAAGGCAAGTCACCGAGAAACGGTACTTTGACCTGAGAACTGATATTTTCCTGCTCAAAAATACCGCCGAGCACCACGGTTTCACCATTATCGACCAGTACATTGGTATCAATCTGGTTTTTATTGATGGTGAGCTGGCCTGTCGGTGTCGGGGTGCTTTGCGAGTCTTTAGTAATGTTCAGTTTCATCATCACCTTACCATCAGGAGTAATGCTTGGCGTTACATCCAGACTCAAGGTCGCGTCAATAAATTCTGTTTTAGGCACCGCATTCGCACCGCCACCCGTTGATGAGGTATACGGAATTTTCTTACCTGATTCAATTTTTGCCGCCTGCTTGTCTGCTGTCATGACTTTCGGTGTCGAGATCACTTCACCATAACCATCAGCCTGTACTGCTGAAAGTTCCAAGTCCAGCATAAAGTCAGAAAGACTGATCAAGCCAAAGGCAATACGGCTTGCCCCAGGGGTAACAGCACCCAAGTCGACATTCAGGTTATCAGGGCGTTCGATATCGTATTTCCAGCCACCTGTGTCACTATCTTTTTTGGGATCGCGTAGATTCCATAAAGTCTTATCGCTACCACCGACTAACAGATCATTATTATTGGTAATCCCCTGCGACAGGATGCCCCATTTCACCCCCATCTCTTTGGTAAAATCGGTACTGGCGCTGACAATACGTGCTTCAATCATCACCTGTTTCACCGATACATCCAGCAGATCAACCATCTTACGGATCTGGTCAATCTTTTGTGAAGTATCATTCACAATTAGGGTATTGGTCCGCGGATCAATCGAGATGGTTCCCCGTGGACTTAACAGGCCACCCGCCAAGGTGTCATTACTGATAGAATTAGAAGAATTACCGTTGTTGGTATTGGCATTTTTGCCTTGAGTAATCAGCTTTTCAATATCGGCTGCTTTTGCATAGCTTAAGGTAATATATTCGGTTTGCAGCGGCGCCAGTTTCACGCTTTGCGCCTGCGCTTTGGCTTCTTCTTCCTCTGCCTTAATCAATTCTGAAACTGGTGCAATCCAGATCACATTGCCATTACGACGTTTGTCCAGATTCTTGGTTTTCAGAACAATATCCAAAGCCTGATCCCATGGCACATCTTTAAGACGTAAGGTGATATTCCCCTGTACGGTATCTGCGGCGACCATATTGATACCGGTAAAGTCAGCCAGTAACTGCAAGACACGCCGTACTTCAATATCCTGGAAATCTAAAGAAATCTTATTGCCGGTATAGGTTTGGGTCTTGGCCTTGGTTGGTGACTTGTCTTCAGGACGCTTTAAACTGATGGTCAGTTTATTCTCTGCCTGATAGGCCATATATTCATAGCTGCCAGCAGACTGAATCGTCACCACGCCATTGCCTTTATCGTTATAGGCATCGATACTGGCAACAGGTGTTGCAAAGTCATTGGTATTTAAACGACGCGCCAAATGAGTCGGGATTTTATTGCCCATGGTCCGCACAACAATCTTACTGCCTTGCTGTTGCACATCGACCGGCGTGTTATTGCCAAGCAAATCAATTACTACCAGACCTTCACCCTGATTGCCACGCTGGAAACCAATATTGGAAATCCCTTGTTGAACCTGACGAACAGCAGCGACCGGCGTTGCCATAGCAGGTTTGGCTGAATTGATTTTCAGTACAAAAGTATTGCCTTCAACACGGGTGGTAAAGGCTCCTGCATCTTTTAAATTTACAATCACACGGGAACGCTGATCATCAGCCGCGACTTCCACAGAGCTTGCTTCATTGGTAGATACAGGAATAGAGGTCTGTTTTAAACTCTGTTGCGCCTTATCAAAATCCAGAATCAAGCGGGCAGGCTGTTCCAGCTGATAGGCTTGTGGCTGCGGCGGTAACCCGTTAAACATGACACGGATCTCGGTCCCTTGTTCAGCCAAATTCATCGGCACAATGTTGGTCATGCTGACTTGTGCCGAAGCCACCTGCATCACTGCAAGTGTAATCGCAGCCATAGAAAATTGACGGAATGCATGATTCATGGTCTTCGCTTCCCCAAATAAAGAATCTTTAAACTGTTTTTTCATTGTTATTCCTTTAATCTTATGGTGCTGGTCCGATCAGAACGAGTGTTCGTGGTCTTTCCACATAACCTTCTCGTCCATCCGGTACGATTTCCACCAAATCTATCTGCGTCGGGCTAATTTTAATGATGCGCCCCTGATTCATCCCCAAATAACTCCCCACTTGTACGCGCTCGATTTGACCATCCGGCGTTTGAATCAAAGCAATAGTGGCATTGGTTCTACCACGCATACTGCCCTTCATATTTAAGGATTCGAGGGCATAACTTTCCAGTGGTTGCGGCTGACGGTTGAAGTTCGGATATACACGTTTACCGGCCATAATCTTTAACTCGGCCGCCAAGGAGCTTGGCATAAACGGGCTTTTCAGCTGATGTGCCGAATAGTTAAATAAAGGTACAGGCGTAAATACCGGTGCAGGCTCAATCGGTAAAGGCGGCTGATTGCGAATTTCAGCCATCTTTTGGTTGACTGCATCAATACGCGAATCACATCCAACCAGCCCCAATCCAAGCAACAAGCTCAGCAGTAATTTATAATTATTCATGGCTTATTTTCCTCCTGCAGCAGGTGGATTATTTGTCGCTGCCGCAGCGGCATTGGCCTGATCATCCGCACCTACATAGCGGTAGGTTTTGGCTTTCACGGTATAATTCACCACCGGAATATCTGACTTTTTCTGGGTATCTTCTTTTGCTTCTACGGTAAAGTCATGCAAGGTAACAATACGAGGCAAAGCCGCAATACCGGTAACGAATGCACCAAAGGCATGGTAGTCACCAGTTGCATCAATACTGATCGGCTGCTCAATAAAGAACTCTTGCTTGACTTCATTTTCCAGACGGATATTTTTAAATTTCAGGCCCGAATTCACTCCGGTCAGGTTAATGTCTTCAACCAGACTTGGAATTTCTGTTTCTTTTGGCAGTTGCTCTAATTGTTGATTAAAGTTCGCTTCCATTTCTTGCAGCTGCGCTTGATATTGCTGCAAATTACGCAGCTTGGAATCTTTTTCTTTAAACTCGTTGAGTAGACTCTGCTCTTTCGCCTGTTCATTTTCAATAGATTCAAGCTGAGATTTAATCACCACAAAATAACCCAGCGCCAGCACAGCTAAAAATACAAATATCCAGCAGGTAATTTTGACGGATAAAGGCCAACTACCGTAATTGTTCATATCCAGTGTATTAAATTGCTGGAAGAACTGCTCGACCGTCATTTTCTTTTTCTTCACCGCAACGCTGTCTTGATTCAATTCATCTTGGTTCATTTCGCGGCCCCCACTGCTACTGCCCCTGATGCTGCCTGTTCTGATGCGGGTGCAGCTTCAGCCGTTGTACCAATCTCACCCAAATCGACAGTGACAATAAAACTGCCATAATTTTCCTCAACCCGAGGAATCAGCGAACTTGCTGCTTTATCTTTGTTTTTATTTTCATCCACTGCCAGGAATGAATTCATGAAAGCATTGCGATACCATGGCGAAGCTTCCAGATTACGCAACAGCTCAGCCACGGTATTCGGGCTTTCTGCTTTCCCTTCAATCGTAAATTTATCACCGGTGCGTGTGAACTTGGTTAAGTACATGGTCGGTGGTGTGACCCGGACCAGCTCATCCACCAGACGCACGGTAACCGGACGCTGTCCTTGTAAACCCTGAATCAGCTTCATACGCTCGATAATCGCGTTACGGCGTTCTTGCAAGCCATCCAGTGCTTTCAGTTGAGTATCCAGATTCTGGTTGGTACTCACAATCAGCTGATTAGCTTGTTCCTGATCACTGAGTTTATGATCAAAATACATCCAGCCTGAAAAGACCGAAGCAACCCCTAATGCAGCAACCCCAACACAAAAAGCGACAAACTGTTTCTTTCGTTGTTCTCTTAGCTCATCACGCCAAGGGAGTAAGTTAATCTTTGCCATTAATCAAAACTCCTCATTGCCAAACCGCATGCCACCATTAATGAAGAGGCATCATTTTCAATTTTTTTAATATCAATTTGGGGAGAAAAACCCATTTGTAAAAATGGATTGGCAATGGTCACCCGGTAACCGAGCTTTTGTTGTAACAGCTTGGCCAGACCAGGAATATTGGCATTCCCGCCAGCAAGCAGAATATGATCAATCTCATTGAACTGAGAAGATGAAAAAAAGAACTGCAGTGAACGTGCCGCTTGCTGAACAACGGCATCAAGGAAAGGCTCAAGCACCTCGGTATCATAATCGTCTGGCAGGGTTCTTTCTTTTTTGGCACGACCGGCTTCTTCAAAAGACAAGCCATAGCGACTTTGGACATCTTGAGTCAGTTGACGGCCGCCAAACACTTGCTCACGGGTATAGATAATTTTGCCTTTCTGCATTACAGACAACGTGGTCATGGTATGCCCGATATCCAGAATACCCACGGTATTGGCACCCATCGGCAAGGTATCGGCAAAGACACTGAAAGCACGCTCCATGGCGTAACTTTCCACTTCTGCAATTTTCGCGGTGAGGCCAGCCAGCTCCAGCACTTCGACGCGGGTGTCTACATTTTCTGTCCGTGTTGCCACGAGCAGGACGTTTACCCGGTTTGGATTGGCCAAACGATCCGGTAAAACTTCAAAATCCAGACTCACTTCATCTAATGGGAACGGAATGTATTGCTCAGCGTCCATACGGATCTGAACTTCACGTTCTTCATCCGACATGTCAGCATCCATTTCTATGATCTTGTTAATGACCATAGACGTAGGCACTGCAATTGCAACATTGGTGGTGTGAGGATTGGCAAGGTTCACCACTCTCTCTAACGCATCCCCCACCGCCTCTGGGTTCAGAATGCTTTTTTCCACTACACTGTTTTCAGGTAATGGCATCACCGCATAACTTTCAACCCAATATCTACCGTTCTTTACAGAGAGCTCCAATAACTTAACAGTTGTCGAACTAATATCGACACCCACTAACCCCTTATTTGGTTTACGATATAACCTGAGCACAGTACTTTCCTATTTATTTTTTTATCCCCAAAAATACAACATACTAATTTTGTTTTGGTCTTTAATTGATACGGATACAATAACTCATCTAACAATCCGCATGTCTAAAGGATATACTGACCACAATTAGTTTGCCATTCGCTCTTATTAAAACTTACTTATTATGAAAAAGCTATCCAGTTCTGGTATTGTTCGCCCATTTTTTTTGATCATTATTATTATCTTAGTCTCACTTCCAATGGGATTTTATGGCATGTATCTCTATCTCGCGCCATCATTGCCAGATATGAGTTCATTAAAAAAAGCGCCTTTATTAAAACCATTGCAGGTCTATACGGCTGATAATAAGTTGATTGCGGAATACGGCGGAAAACTCTCCATTCCTGTTAAGTATGAACAGATTCCTCCAACCTTCATTCATGGTTTCCTTGCAGCAGAAGACTCTTCATTTTTTGAGCATAACGGCATCAGTTTTAAAGGCTTGGGGCGAGCTTTAACTGAATCTGTTACGGGCTCGGATGTGCAGACTGGCGGCTCAACCATTACCATGCAGGTTGCGAAAAACTATTATTTAAGTCCGGACCGTACGCTTAGACGTAAACTGACGGAAGTGTTTCTGGCACGAAAAATCGAACAGAACTTGACCAAGCAGGAAATCTTGACGGCCTATGTCAATAAAATTTTCCTGGGTAAAAATGCCTATGGTATCGCTGCGGCGGCTCGTATCTATTACAACAAAAACCTGAATGAGCTGACCACCGCACAAATGGCCATGATTGCAGGCTTACCAAAAGCGCCGTCAAAATATAATCCGGTGGTGAATCCAGACCGTGCGCTCGAGCGCCGTAACTGGATTTTGGGCCGTATGCTACAACTGGGTTATCTCAACCAGAACCAATATCAGCAAGCTGTTGCCGAGCCGATCAATCTCAACATGGTAGATCGCTCTGTCAGTAACGTTTTTCCCTATGTCGGGGAAATGGTCCGTTCCGAATTAGTTGAGCATTTTGGCGAACAGGCGATTGATTCGGGCTATAAGGTTTATACCACCATTGACAGCAACCGCCAGCGCTATGCAGAACAGGCGATTCAAAACGGACTGGAAGCCTATGACCGTCGTCATGGCTGGCGCGGTCCAGAAGCACATGACAAACCGTTAAAACAGTTCATGGCCTATGCCAACACCTACCCTGCGCAAGTCACCAAAGTGAATAATAATTCCTTTGAAGCCTTGATGCAGGATGGTTCAACCGTAACCGTGAACTGGTCAGGCATGTCTTGGGTACGTCCATATCGCAATGCCAATAGCGTCGGTGGTGCGCCATCCAATGCTTCGCAGATTGTTAAAGTTAAAGATATTGTGCGTCTACGTCCAAATGAAGGCAAAACGGTATGGGCTTTGACTCAAGTACCTAAAGTACAGGGCCAGCTCATTGCCATTAATCCGAATGACGGTGCAATTGAAGCGGTTGTAGGTGGCTATAACTTCTATCAATCAAAATTTAACCGTGCCTTACAGGGTTGGAGACAACCTGGTTCGACCATTAAGCCTTTCGTGTATGCATTGGCTTTAGAACGTGGTATGACGCCATACAGCATGGTCAACGACAGTCCGATCACCATTGGTAAATGGTCACCAAGAAACGCCGATGGTCGTTATCTTGGTATGATTCCGTTACGCCGTGCACTGTATTTGTCACGAAATTCGGTTTCTGTGCGTTTATTACAAAATGTCGGCATCGAGCGTGCCCGCCAACTGTTTATGGATTTTGGTTTACAAGATGACCAGATTCCACGTAACTACACCATTGCCTTAGGTACGCCACAGGTATTACCGATCCAGATGGCAACCGGTTATGCGACCTTTGCCAATGGCGGTTACCGTATCCAGCCACACTTTATCACCCGTATTGAAGATGCGTATGGCAAAGTGATTTATGAAGCCAAGCCTGAATATGCATGTATTCCATGTATTGCCACGGCAAATAACAGTGCGAAGCAAGCAACGGCGGATGCAAGCAAAAAAGATGACGTCAAAGAAATTACCAATGAGACACTGGATGATGTCAATGCGGCATCTGATGTTGAACGGACTGCTGCCGATACTGCACAGACCAGCAAACCAAATGGTGACTACCGTCAGGCGCAACGCATCCTGAAATCAAGCTCGGCCTATGATATGGCCAACATTCTTCGTGATGTAATCCAGCACGGTACTGGACGTGCAGCGATGAAAATCGGCCGTGATGATCTGGGCGGTAAAACAGGGACCACCAATGATGCCAAAGATGCCTGGTTTGCAGGCTTTAACGGCAAGTTAGTTGCTGTGGCCTGGGTGGGCTTTGACCAGCCGCGCACTCTGGGTCGTCGTGAGTATGGTGGGGTTGCTGCGCTTCCGATCTGGACCAACTTCATGGGTCAGTCTTTAAAAGACACACCATCAGCCTGGGTACGTCTGGATAAAGACGCCAAAGATCCGATTTCGCGCGATAAGTTACAGATCCAGCAAAGCGAAGACAAAAAAGAATATCGTGCTTCGCCACCGCTGGCTCGTCCAATGTATCGCCCGGCACCACCAGCGCCAACGCGTTCAACCGAAAATGACTTTTCTGACTTGCCTGGCACCACAGCACCAAGCGTCGGTGAGGAACGTCCAATCACGCCTGCGAAGAAGCAGCCACCAGCAATGGGCTCAAACAATCCGGCACCTCAAAAAGAGCGTGACGGAATTGAGAATCTGATTAATCAGATTCAATAAGAAAAAAATAAGCCATCAAATTGATGGCTTGTTTTTTTTCTGGAACAGATAAATCTGGAAGGCTGCCGTTGCTGCGAATTGTGGCGACTGCTCCAGCAGTTTGCGTCGTTCAGGATTGGCCTTATAAGCATAGGGTGTCATGGCGATCAGGTTTTTTAAAGCCTGCTGATCCAGCGACATGACACTCTCCACCACCTGTTCCTGTTTGAGCTCAAACTGCGCCTCAAGCTGCTCCACAAACTTCTGTGGTTCATGCAGGTTCACCTGCTCAAACAAGGCAGCACGCAAATCATATAAATGACGTGGCGCAGGCGTGACTACAATCAGATATCCATCCTGTTGTAGCACCCGCATGATTTCATCTTGAGGAATTGGACTAAACAGACTGGTGCATAGATCAATGCAATGGTCCTGAACAGGCAAGGTAGCCCCCGTTCCCACCACCCAAGTCACTTTTGCATTCAGCTTGGCTGCTCGCTGTACCGCCGTCTTGGCAATATCCACCCCAATACATTGCTTGGTCTGCGCCTGCATGGCACTGGTGTAGTAGCCCTCACCACACCCAATGTCCAGTACCGCTTCAGGTTGAAGCTGTTGCAGTATCTCGACCACCGCCTGCTGTAAAGGCTGGTAAAAACCGGCTTGCAGAAACTCACGGCGCGCCAGTACCGATTCAGGTGTATCACCCGGTGACTTGCTGTGTTTATGTTGCACCACATGTAAATTGACATAGCCCTGTTTTGCGACATCATAGTGATGTCCTTGTTTACAACGCCATGAGTTCTCTACCAAATTCAATGATTGGCGACAAACAGGACACATCAATAAACTCATCTATTTTCTCCAAACATAAAAAAAGCTGGTCAATACCAGCTTCTTTCTTGAATCTTGGTTTAACGTAATTTTAAGGTCATTAAGCCTAACACGACCAGGAAAATCGTGATAATCCAGAAACGGATGACCACTTGGGTTTCTTTCCAGCCCTGTTTTTCATAATGGTGATGCAGAGGCGCCATCAAGAACACACGTTTGTTACGCATACGCAATGAACCGATCTGCAAGAATACCGAAATGGCTTCCATTACAAAGACACCGCCCATAATCGCAAAGACGATTTCCTGACGCACCATCACCGCGATGGTACCAAGCATCGCTCCGAGTGCCAACGCACCGACATCACCCATGAAGACTTGTGCCGGATGTGCATTGTACCAGAGGAAGGCCAGACCGGCACCGACCATTGCCGAACAGATCACCACCAGCTCAGAGGTATATTTGACATAAGGAATATGCAGATATTCGGCGAAACGGATATCCCCCGATAAATAAGCAAATACGCCTAGGCCAGCCGCAACCATCACGATCGGCATGATTGCCAAACCGTCTAAGCCATCGGTCAGGTTTACTGCATTCGATGCGCCGTTAATCACCAGATAAGTAAAGACAATAAATGCCAAACCTAAAGGGAATACTGACAACGGAATTGAAAGATTCTTAAAGAAAGGAATCAGCAAGTCCAGCATATTCGCGGTATGCACTGCGCTATCTTGCTGTTTTGCAATCACATATAAGGCAATACCGGCTCCTAGAGACGCCACCGAAGTCCAGAAAAACTTCTTGCGCGCAGGTAAGCCCGCATTGTCTTTATAACGGACCTTAATCCAGTCATCAGCCCAGCCCACTGCACCAAACACCACCATCACGCCAAGCACGATCCAGACGTAAGGATTGGATAAATCCGCCCACAATAAGGTACTGATCCCGATAGAGAGTAAAATCAGGATCCCGCCCATGGTTGGGGTTCCCATTTTTTTGGCATGGTTTTCTGGCGCAAAAGAGCTGACTGCCTGACCATACTTGAGTGCCTGTAATTTACGAATCATGACCGGGCCTAAGGCCAGACCAATCGTCAGGGCAGTCAGTAAGCTCAACAAAGAGCGCAATGTTAAATAACGAACAACCTGAAACGAACTGTTATAGTCCGCCAATTGTTCAAATAACCATAACAACATTTAAATTTTCTCCATCAAGTCAGCCATCAACGTTTCCATATGGGTATAACGAGACCCTTTGAACAGGAAACTCATTGACTGGGGTTGATGTGTTTGGACTAAATTAATTAAAAACGGTAAGGCTTCTGCCTGTGTTGCAAAGGCATGTAGCTTTGCTGAATGAGATGAACCTTGTTGCGCTGCTTCAGCGAATTCACCGACGACAACCAGATGCTCTAATGGTAACGATGCCAAGTCTCGGCCGAGATCATGATGCTCTTGCCAGCTACTGTCACCCAGCTCACCAATATCGCCCATCACCATGACTTTTAAGCCCTGCTGCTGCAAGAGCACCTGTGCTGCTGCACGCATCGAGGTCGGGTTGGCATTATAGGTGTCATCAATAAACAGGTGATTGTGCTGCTGAATAAAGTTCAGACGACCTTTGGCACCTTGTGCTTGCTCCAAGCCCTGCACAATATCATCCAGTGCAATACCCAGTGCTAAAGCAAAAGCGGCAGCAGCAGTGGCATTCTGTACATTGTGCGCGCCAGCAAATGGCAAATTTACCGCACGAACACCTTGCGGCGTATGCAAGTTAAACTGTGCCGATTGAGGATGAAGCTGAATCTCTGTCGCAAAAATATCACCGCCTTCACCAAAGCTCAGCGTCGGATGGGGCTGGGCATTTTCACGAATAGTAACTGCATAATCATCTTGTGCAGGAACAATGGCGGTGCCTTGCGGCAAAATATGCGCATAGATTTCCGATTTAGCGCGGCAAATCCCTTCGCGTCCACCGAACTCACCCAAATGTGCCGTACCGATATTCAAAATGCCGGCGACATGTGGCTGTACCAAATTCGAGGTGTAATCAATTTCACCTTGATGACTGGCACCCAGCTCCATCACCGCATATTGATGTTCCGGACGTAGTTCCAGCAACATCATCGGCACACCCAAATCATTATTCAGGTTGCCACGGGTAATCAGGGTCGGTGCTAAACGCGATAAAATACTGCCCAACATTTCTTTGGTGGTGGTTTTACCACTACTGCCCGTTAAGGCAATCACTTTCAACTGTTGGTTTTGCTGACGGCGATAGGCTCCAAGGTGTCCTAATGCCAAGCGTGTATCTTTTACGACGAGCTGTACAATATCAGCCTCGACAGGATGCTCTACGATGGCAATCTGACAACCTTGTGCAGCGACTTGCGCGACAAAGTCATGTGCATCAAAACGCTCGCCCTTTAATGCAAGAAATGCATCATCAGCCTCGGCATGACGTGAATCAGTCAAAATACGCTTAATGTTACCCTGCGGAATATTCTGCTGATACCACTCCCCTTGAGTAGCTTGTTGTAATTGTTCTGCTGTCCACGCTTCTAATGGAACAGTACTGGTTGTTGAGGTATGCATGGTTTTTTATTTACCTTTTTTCACACTATTGCACAGGATAAGCAGAATCTAGCGAATGCGGTTGCGCAGCAATGGCAGACTGCACTTCAACCACATCATCAAACCAATGACGCACGCCATCGATTTCCTGATAGTTTTCATGGCCTTTACCCGCAATCACCACGATATCTCCGGCTTGGGCTTGCGCTACGGCAAATTTAATTGCTTCACGGCGATCATGAATTTCATGTATGACGTGTGCACTAAAATCAATGCCCTGCTTCATATCGGCAAAAATCTGTTCAGGATTTTCAGTGCGTGGATTATCCGAGGTCAGCATGACCGGATTGGCATGATCAAGCGCGGCCTGCGTCATGAGTGGACGCTTGCCACGGTCACGATCGCCACCGCAACCAAATACCGCCCACAACTGCCCAGTGACATGACGTTTTAATGTGGTCAATACCTGAATCAAGGCATCCGGTGTGTGGGCATAATCCACCACAAATAGACGCTCGGCATCCTGAATCACCTGCATACGGCCAGGGGCACCTTTTAGTTGCGGCACAAACTGCACAATATCTGCCAGTGCGAAACCTGCATATTCGGCTGCAATCAGGCTCGCCAATAAGTTTTCAACATTAAAATGTCCCAGCAGTGGGCTGTGTACTGCATAAGCACCGGTTGGGCTGATCAGGGTAAAACTTGCCCCGCTTAAACGATACTGCAGATCAGCAATATGATAGTCGGCAGAGGTTTGCGTCAAAGAATAGGTAAGGATTTTAGGTTGCGATGGATTGGTTCGTGCTGCATCCAACATAAGCTGTGCATGTGCATCATCCAGATTAATCACAACAGCTTTTAAAGTCGTAAATTTGAACAGTAAGGCTTTTGCTTCAGCATAGGCCTCAAGCGTACCGTGGTAATCCAGATGGTCACGGCTTAAATTACTATACACCGCAATTTCAAGCTCACAACCGTTGAGGCGGCCTTGCTCCAGACCATGTGAACTGGCTTCCAGGGCGACAAAATGCGCACCCTGTTTGGCATAATCATGCAGTGCATGTTGCAATTGCAAGGCATCTAAAGTGGTATGTGTAGATGGGGTTAAGTTGGGTAAAATCCCGTTACCGGTGGTGCCCATCACCGCACAGCCTTGACCTTGCGAGCTAATCAGCTCGGCAATCAGACGAGAAATGGTGGTTTTACCATTGGTACCCGTCACCGCAATACCGCGTAATGACGCTACCGGATCGACTGCCTGCAAATATTGCTTTTGCCATTCGCCCATGTGATAGCGAACCTCAGGACACACCCACTCATTGGCAAAGCCTAAAGCCGTTTCACTAATGATCGCCAATGCCCCAGCATCTAAGGCATTCTGGGCAAACTGGCGTGTTTTTTCTGGCTGGCTATAACTGCTCAGGGCAATAAAAATCTGCCCCTTTTCAATCTTACGACTATCCAGAGAAAAACCCTGAAAAGGTTGGGTAGACCAAGCCGCATCAATACTGATCGGATGTATCTGTTGAAAACTAATCGACATAATCTACCTACGGATTGGATTTTATAGAAGTATCAAGTGGTTTATCTAAAGGTACGTTGAGGAGACGTAATGATTCCTGCATGATGCGTGCAAACACAGGGGCAGCGACCAGACCACCGTAATAACGACCTTGCGGGTTTTCAACCACCACAATGATCGCCAGACGCGGATCACTGATCGGCGCAACCCCTGCAAACAAGGCACGGTATTCACTGTTGGAGTAGCCTTTACGGTCTGCACGCAGTTTATGTGCAGTCCCTGTTTTACCCCCGACACGGTAACCCGGAATTACGGCCTGCTTGGCAGTACCGCCCGGCATGGTGACTTGCTCCAGCATGGTGAGGACCTGATCGGCAATTTTAGGTGCCAGCACTTGTGTGCCTTCAGGTGCCTTATCCAGTTTGCGTAAACTCAATGGCATTTGCACGCCATGGTTCGCCAGCATGGCATAGCCTTGTGCCACCTGTAAAATGGTCGCATTCAGACCATAACCATAGGCCATGGTTCCCAGTTGTGAAGGATTCAGCTTGTTACCGGAATAGAGCAGACCCGCACTTTCACCCGGGAATTTGACCGCAGAACGTTGCCCAAAACCAGCACGTCTAAAGAAAGAAGGAACCGTATCTTTAGGCAGCGACAAGGCAATCTTGGCTGAACCGACGTTTGACGACTTAATAATCACGCCAGACACCGTCAAGGCACCGTAGTTATGCGTATCACGGATGGTATGCCAGCCTAAACGCATCGAACCTGGTGAGGTATTGACAATAGTCGACGGTGTATATTTACCACTTTCCAAGGCTGCGGCCACGGTAAACGGCTTCATGGTCGAGCCTGGCTCGAACATGTCAATCGCACCACGGTTACGCATGGCATCTTTGTTGCTGAGACCGTTTTTGTCATTCGGGTTATAAGACGGCCAACTGGTCATCGCCAGAATTTCACCGGTTTTGACATCAACCGCAATTGCGGTGGCAGAGCGGGCATTATTGGCCACACCTGCTGCGGTCAGTTCGCGATACATAATGTATTGCAAACGCGAGTCGATACTCAGGGTAATATTTTCGCCTGATTCGACTTCTTTAATCACTTCAGAAACTTTAAGACGGTTACCTTTTTTATCCCGAATGATTTTTTGCTCACCATCCACACCCGACAACTGTTTGTTCAGCTGCATTTCCAGACCTTCGATGCCCACCCCTTCACTATTGGTCAGGCCGATAATCTGTGCATTAGGCTGAGGTTGCGGATAGTAACGCTTATAGCTCTTCTCGGCATAAACGCCCTGAAAATTACGTTTGGTAATCAGGTCAGCCTGCTGGGGTGGAATTTCTTTTTGTAGTACCAGATAACGTGAACGAGGGCGTGCCTGCATCTGTTTCTTTAAATCTGCACGATCAACACCAACCGCATCGGCCAGTTCATCCAGATTCAGGTTTTTATCGGGCAATTGGCGTTTTAATTTACGGTTATTCGGGTCTTTCTTTAACTCGGCCGTGATTTCATCAAACTGCTGTTTGGTTTCCCAGTAATCTCGTGGGTCGATCACGATTTTCATGATCGGGGTACTAATCGCCAACGGCACGCCATGACGATCACTGATCACGCCACGCATCGCTTCAAGACGTTCGGTACGCAAGATATTGGCATTGGCCTTATTTTGTAAAAAGTCCTTATTGACCACTTGCACATAGAAGGCGCGTGCGACCAAGACCACAAAGCAAAGCAGCACCGTGCCCCACAGCAAATAAAATCGCCACATGTCCAAAGCAAGTGTTGGTCTTTCTGAAATCGACTGCTGTTTTTTTCGTATTGGTTTGCTTCTTTTATCTGCCATACAGCATGCCTTATTTATCTTGCTTTGAAGTCATAGGTAAAGAAATCACTACAGTTTGCGTAGCGGGTGGCGAGAACATACGCAGCTGGGTCACGGCCCGAGAACCGATCTGTGCTGTGGCACCAAAGGTTTGCTGCTCGATCAGTAAACGGCCCCACTCTGCATTCAGATCATCGCGTTCACGCATGTAGGCGCTTAAGTCACGATAATCATGACGATATTCAAAGACCTGAAACACCACCATCATTGCACTGGTAAAGACCAATGCAACGAGTACAGCATATACAACGACTTTTTTCAGTCCCTTTTTGCTGCTTGGTAAAACGTCGTCGTCATTCTTGTTGTTCATTGTTAGCCTTTTTGCTCTAAACGCTCCGCCACACGTAGCCATGCACTACGCGAGCGAGGATTTGCTTTTACTTCTGCTTCACTCGCACGAATACGAGAAACTTTCTTTAAACGTCGAGTATCAACCTGCGCTTGAGGTATGCCCCAACCTGAATCTTCGGCCAGACTCGATTCTTTTTGAATAAATTGCTTGATCAGACGATCTTCCAAAGAGTGGAAGCTAATCACCGCCAGCTGCGCCGTTGGTTTTAACAAGGCAACCGCTTGCGGCAAGAATGTCTCGATATCATCGAGTTCTTTATTGATGGCAATCCGGATGGCCTGAAAAGTCCGTGTGGCCGGATGCTTATGCTTTTCCCATTTTGGATGTGCTGTTTTAACCACTTCTGCCAGTTGAGCTGTTGTTGTCATTTCGCCTGCCAGTTTAATGGCTTTGGCAATACGGCGGCTATAACGTTCTTCACCATATTGGTAAATAATGTTTGCAAGTTTTTCTTCTTCAATATCAAGCAGCCATTCTGCCGCAGTTGGGCCTTGCGAATTATCCATACGCATATCCAGTGGCCCGTTTTGCATAAAACTGAAACCACGTTCTGCCTGGTCGAGCTGTGGTGATGACACGCCCAAGTCAGCCATAATGCCATCAACTTCGGTAATGCCAATCTTGGCAAGCTCAGCCTGCAGATCGGCAAAGCTGG
Source organism: Acinetobacter sp. IK40 (assembly GCF_035615075.1). NCBI lineage: Bacteria > Pseudomonadati > Pseudomonadota > Gammaproteobacteria > Moraxellales > Moraxellaceae > Acinetobacter > Acinetobacter sp. IK40. The sequence continues at coordinate 130,397 of NZ_JANBOE010000003.1, forward strand.
CATGAATAATTTTAAACCGCGGATCCTCTTGTTCTAATTGTGCTGCAACTTCAAGCGCTTGAGGATCTTTATCAAAGGCATAGACGCGCGCATTCTGATCAAGTTTTGACAATAAAAGCTTGGTATGCCCCCCACGACCAAAGGTCGCATCGACAAAAATACCAGTATCGCGACCTGCCAATACGCCATCAACGGTTTCATGAAGTAAGACAGAAATATGCGACATAAGAATTGAATCAACAGCTGAAAATGTAACTGCACATTATCACCTTGTTTTACGCCAGCACCAAACGACTTTTTGTAGAGAATTCTTAACTTTTCATAGATAAAACCGTTTTCTTGTCATTTTTCATGCAATAAAAAAGCAAACACCTTCGGTATTTGCTTTTCAATCTTTTATGTTGATCTGAATGAAGACCAAATTTATGGTTTTTCCGCATAAATCTGTTCAAAAACCGCACCATTTACAAAATGGGTTTTTTGCGCTTTTGCCCAGCCGCCAAACACGTCATTTATATTGAATAATTTGATCTTGGGAAATTGTTTGGCATATTTGGCTGCCACCTGAGGATTACGTGGACGGAAATAATGTTTTGCTGCCAGTTCCTGACCGAGCGGCGAATAAAGAAAGTTTAAATAGCCACGTGCCAATTGACGGTTACCATTCTTATCTACCGTTTTATCCACGATTGCCACTGAAGGCTCCGCCAGAATTGAAATTGAAGGATAGATGATGTCAAACTTATCTTTGCCTAAACCCTGCGTTGCCAATAAGGCTTCGTTCTCCCAGGACAGCAATACATCACCAATGCCACGCTCAGCAAAGGTGGTCAGGGAACCGCGTGCACCAGAGTCCAGGACTTTGACATTCTGATAAAGCTTTTTCACCAGCTCACGGGCTTTGGCATCATTTCCACCCGGCTGTTTCAAGGCATAGCCCCAAGCCGATAAGTAGATCCAGCGCGGCGCCCCACCGGTTTTTGGATTTGGCGTAATGATCTCCACCCCGTCTTTGGTCAGATCATTCCAGTCGCGAATATTTTTAGGATTACCTTTACGTACCAGAAAAACCACGGTCGACGTATAGGGTGCAGAATTATCCTTAAACTGTTTTTGCCAGTCTTTACGGATTAAACCGGCATTGGCAATTTCATCAATGTCATTTGCCAGAGCCAAAGTCACCACATCGGCTTGCAAGCCATCAATCACAGAACGTGCCTGTTTACCCGAGCCGCCATGAGACTGTTTGAAATCAACCTCCTGACCGGTTCGTTGTTTCCAGTATTGACCAAAGGCCTGATTATATTCCTGATAAAATTCCCGAGTCGGGTCATAAGACACGTTTAAAAATGTCGTCGCGGCTTGCGCCACCCCATTTAAGCCCAGCGCCAATAATGCTGCTGCAATTACTGTTTTCATTGTTTATTGATCCAGCCCACCCCATTTGTAATCACTATATTTATTTAAAAATAATTTACAATCATGCAGTTATATCAATAAATTTATTGCTTTTCAGTTTTTAAGCTAAGGTAGCAATGGATAGTCTGGATAAAAAGTAGCCAAAACAACATCTGGAAGCAAAAATGAGAAAAATTATCATTCTCCACTTTTTCTACACATTTGCTTGCTAAATTGCGCGTGTATACAAAGTAGCCAGAATGCTATAATTCTAGAGAAGGATGTGTTGAATTTTAAGATTTTTGTAAAAAGTGTGACTTAGTTCTACTTTTTTATTAAGATTTATGTTTAAATCGTATTATTAAAGCAATAGTATAGTAGTTTGGTAGTCTTATAGACTCAAATTCAAGAGGGGAATGTTAGCGATGCCAACATTAAAATTGAAGAAAACAGTATATATAAGTTTATTTTTGCTATGTTCTGTTCAAGCTGGACATGCAGCTGCAATTAAAGAAAGCAATAACATAAAAACGCTTGATAAATCTTCTTCAAGCTTGATCGTCAAAGCACTGGATCAGCAAAAACGCAATACCAGCATGCTACCGTCAACAGATGACGAGCTAAAAATGTTAAATACCATTCGCACTACACCAACCCAGACTTTTTTTGCCAGTCAACATGAGCGTTTTTCACGTTTCGTTCAAACCATATTCCAGCCGCATAGCTCATAATTTTTAAATATGTGCCCCTCACATGTTTAAATGAAGCCTAGTCCTGTTGTGACTAGGCTTTTTCGTTATAATAGTTTCAATTTTAATTTAACTTCCGATCATTTATGAAAGTCCGTACCCGTATTGCTCCTTCTCCGACAGGATTTCCGCATGTAGGCACCGCCTATATCGCGTTGTTTAATTTATGTTTTGCCAAGCAACATGGCGGTGAATTCATTTTACGTATTGAAGATACCGACCAGCTTCGCTCTACACCAGAATCTGAAAAAATGATTCTGGATTCTTTGCGCTGGCTGGGTCTGAACTGGTCTGAAGGCCCGGATGTGGGTGGTCCACATACGCCTTACCGCCAGTCAGAACGGATGGGTATTTATAAGCAATATGCGCTTGAGCTGGTTGAAAAAGGCCATGCATTTTATTGTTTCGCAACAGCAGAAGAATTAGATCAAATGCGTGCAGAACAACAGGCACGTGGTGAAACACCAAAATATGATGGTCGCGGTTTAAAACTCTCACCAGAAGAAGTACAACGTCGTCTTGCAGCAGGCGAACCTCATGTTATCCGGATGAAAGTACCGGAAGAAGGCATTTGTAAAATCAATGACTTACTCCGTGGTGAAGTTGAAATTCCATGGGCACAAGTGGACATGCAAGTCCTGCTAAAAACCGATGGTTTGCCAACCTATCACCTTGCGAACGTGGTAGATGACCATTTAATGGAAATCACCCATGTATTACGTGGTGAAGAATGGTTGCCTTCTGCACCCAAACACCAGCTGCTTTATCAATATTTCGGTTGGGACATGCCAACATTGTGCCATATGCCGTTGTTGCGTAATCCGGACAAATCCAAACTGTCTAAACGTAAAAACCCAACCTCAATCAACTACTATCGTGACATCGGCGTCTTGCCAGAAGCCTTGCTGAACTATCTGGGTCGCATGGGCTGGTCAATGCCGGATGAACGTGAAATCTTTACCTTAAAAGACATGATTGAGAATTTTGACGTGCAACGTGTTTCTCTTGGTGGTCCGATCTTTGATGTTGAAAAACTCAACTGGCTTAACGGTCAGTGGATTAAAGGCCTGACACCGGGACAACTGCTAGACCGTTTACTGGCATGGAAGAGCGACCGTCAAACCCTTGAAGATATTGCGGCTGCAATTCAACCGCGTATTAACTTACTCTCTGAGGCAGTGAACTGGGCAGGTTTCTATTTCAACCATATGCCACAAATCAGCAAAGAACAGTTCGAAAGCAAAAAACTGAGCGAAGAACAGGTTCGTCAAAGTTTACAGTTTGCCATCTGGCGTTTAGAAAGCCAGTTCAGTTGGAACAATGACACCGTCAGTCAGACCCTGATGGATCTGGCCAACCAGATGGAAGTCAAACTGCGTGACTTCATGCCGGCCTTCTTTATTGCCATTGCCGGATCAACCAGTTCAACCCCAGTGATGCAGGCTATGGTTACCCTTGGACCTGATTTGACCTTTGCCCGCTTACGTCATGCCCTGGAAATTGTGGGTGCGCCGAGCAAGAAAGAACTGAAAGTCTGGGAAAAATTGAATGAATCCCTAAAATTGCCGAAAAATGATGCAAATAGTGAGACTTAATTCAGTTTAATGATTGACGTGTGAGCGCATTCCCCCTAATATTGCGCTCACACATTCTGGGGTCATAGCTCAGTTGGTAGAGCGCTACAATGGCATTGTAGAGGTCAGCAGTTCGATCCTGCTTGGCTCCACCACCGTTTCCGAATAGGAAGCGTGAAGCACAGTTATGCTCAAATCTTTGTGTGTTGCCTCATCTGTCCCTATCGTCTAGAGGCCTAGGACATCGCCCTTTCACGGCGGTAACCGGGGTTCGAATCCCCGTAGGGACGCCATATTCTGTCTGATAATAATTATATTTTTCTTACAATCTTGCCTCAAGCAGATTGCACATTTTCGAATTTTCCATAAAATAGCCGCTTCTCTATGCTTGGACAAATTGTCGTATGCAATCTTCCAACTCAAATGCGAATACAGAACCCAAAACGCTAAAGCGTGCCATGAGCACCCGCCATTTAGTCATGCTTTCTTTAGGCGGCGCAATTGGTACCGGCCTGTTTTTAGGTTCTGGTGAAGTTATCGCGCAAACTGGACCGATTGGTGCAATTATTGCCTATATTCTCGGCGGTCTGATTGCCTATATGGTCATGCTCTGTCTAGGTGAACTTGCAGTACATATGCCTGTTGCTGGATCTTTTGGTGCATACGCTCGAAAATATATTGGTCCAGGCACAGGTTACATGATTTCCTGGGTGTACTGGCTCACCTGGACTGCGACCTTAGGGACCGAGTTCACCGCTGCTGCCCTGCTGATGCAGGAATGGTTTCCCCATATTTCCATGTGGATCTGGACCATTATCTTTGCCGTTACCATTCTGGGTCTGAATTTAACCTCAACCCGTATGTTTGCCGAATCTGAATTCTGGCTAGCGCTGGTCAAAGTGGTGACCGTAATTGCCTTTATCATTCTAGGCTTGATGGCTATTTTTGGTCTGATCCCGTTCCATGGTTATGAATCGGCACCGCTATTTCATAACCTGACCGCCCATGGCTGGTTCCCACAAGGCTTAATTCCCATCTTCACCACCATGCTGATCGTGAACTTCGCTTTCTCGGGCACCGAGTTAATCGGTGTTGCCGCAGGTGAAACCAAAGATCCTGCTGAAAATGTACCCAAAGCCATCAATGCCGCGATCTGGCGTTTATTGATTTTCTTTGTCGGTACCATCATCGTGATTAGTGCACTGCTTCCTTTCCAGGTGGCAGGTTTAGGCGGTGAAGGCGTGAGTAGCAGTCCGTTCGTGACCGTGTTTAATTACATCGGTATTCCTTATGCCGACGATATTATCCGCTTCGTGATTATCACCGCCCTGCTTTCAGCGGCCAACTCAGGCCTGTATGCGGCATCACGTATGATGTGGTCTTTGTCCGATCAGCGTCAGCTACCCAGCGTTTTCTCTCGCTTGTCAAAGAGTGGTACGCCTATCATTGCACTGGTCGTCACCATGTTTGGTGCAATTCCAGGTTTGTTATCAGAACACTTTGCACCTGAGACCATTTTCAAGAATTTACTTGGGGTGGCTGCATTCACCATGGTGATCGTGTGGATGAGTATCTGCTGGAGTCAATTTAACTTCAGACGTCAATGGTACAAGGCCGGACATACTGCAAAAGATTTAAAATTTGCTGCGCCGCTTTACCCGATCGTCCCAATCTTGGGTTTTATCTTCTGTTTGATTACAGGGTTAAGTATGGCAGCCGATCCGGAAATGCAAGCAGGTTTTATTGGTTGCTTGCTGTTTATTGCCGCATGTTATGTGAGCCATTACATTTTCTATCGTCATCGCCAATAATTTGTTCCATAAAAAATGCAGCTTAAGCTGCATTTTTTATATCTGGAGCAAAACCCTTTTTTTATATTTTTGAGCTTAACTGCTTATTTTTGATTATTTATTCCTCGATATGTTTTATTTTTAAACACTTGTTTGGTTTTTTTAATTTTTCTTGAGAAAAGTGTTTGACACCCCACCCGATTCACCCTAATATACGCCCACCTCTGAAACGTCCCTATCGTCTAGAGGCCTAGGACATCGCCCTTTCACGGCGGTAACCGGGGTTCGAATCCCCGTAGGGACGCCACTAAATTCGAGGAAAGGCAAAGATGAATCATCCTTGCTGAGAATTTAGGCTTACACGCGATATGTTTCATATTCTGTAAGTAAATCTCCTCCGATAAGTCCCTATCGTCTAGAGGCCTAGGACATCGCCCTTTCACGGCGGTAACCGGGGTTCGAATCCCCGTAGGGACGCCAAATTCTAAAAAGCCACTGTCAATGCAGTGGCTTTTTTCTTATCTGCTTTTATTTTCGTAATCCGTGCCAATCCCGACCTGGACTTCCAGACGGCCCGATTGCACGCGTAAACCACGAATCTCAAACTGATCCACCAGTTGCTGTACCAGTTCACGACTTTCCTGCAAGATATTCAAACCCGGCAAAATACTAAAATCAGTCAGGTTTAACAGTTTATCGACCATCCACGAGCGGTTATTGATGAAGTCGATAAAACCCGCTTCTTCCAGATCGATATACCATAAGCGATGCCCTTCTTTCTGGATGCCCGGCACATCACGAATCAGGTGATTAATCAGAAAAGGAATTGGTAAGGAATTGATCAGTTCAAAACTGGCATTGCCCACGCGACGCGCTGCCCAGTTGGTCAGGGTTCCACCATGACGAATCTGTAAATCCAGATGTTCATCGACCTGACGTAAGCGTAAATATTTTTCCTGTCCGATCCGACATTCCAACACATTAAATTCCAGTGAAAGCCGGTATAAAAAGCGACGGTAATGCCCATCCAGTTCAATATGAAAACGGTCATTGCCGCATTCAATTTTAATATCATCAATTTCAGAGCGATCCATGCGCTTGCGAATCTGGTTATTCAGCAGCATTTCCGGCAAATACAGGGTCAGACTACTTTTGCCCAAAGAAGCCCTTGCCATCGCCAACGCCACTTGGCGTGCCGCTTCACTGGTTTCCGAGACCATGTCCCGAACCGTATTGCGCATGCCTTCCACACCACGCTTGGTATGATGCGTTACCTGATCCAGTGCATCCAGCGCCGCATCCGCCACACCGGCAATATTGCGTGAGGTATCACTGGCAAATTCCACTGCATCTTGTGCATGTTGCAAAGTCTTATTAATGAGCCGACGTGATAATGATGGTTTCACAGCAGAGAATTCTGTATCTGCCGGCATAATATCGAACATCGCCTTTTTATCATCTTGTCGATTCAAGATGCTCTCCCTCTTCCCTTTGCTACTGGCTCACTTCTTATGAGCAACGATCTGCGTGCTGAACTTATTCGCCGTTTTTCTGTAGATTATCACGCTCTACCAGACAATTTGCGTATTTTTGTTGCACAGTTTTAATTTATTTCTGCCCCCGCTTTAGCGCTTGTCCCATGAATTAATCAGGGTCGTTGCGAGCAGGCACGACCGCTGCGGCAGAGGGTAAGCGTTGAATCTGGCTAAAACGGATACGTTTATACTGTTCCAATGCCAGCTCAATCTGCTGTACTTTCTCTTGGGCCAATGGCTGTTCAAAATTCGGTAATTCTCGCAAGGCCACCCACGCCACCTGCATCAGTTCAAAAGTGTTGCCTTTTTCCAGTTTGGGCTGCATCCAGCTTGCAATATCCTGTACCCGCTGTTGCATTTCAAACTGTAATGCAAACAGTCCGCTACTCAATGCAGTTTCTTTCAATGGCAAACATAAATCATGGACTTGTTGAAACAACTGAATCTGTTGCTCAAGATCAGGCAACAACAAGTCGGCATAGAACCATCTGGCAAAAGCAGTCATCTCAGTGACCACCTGATCACGCTGGGTATATAAGGCATCTCGCTGTGGATGCTGTTTATCCAACTGTAGCTCGCCCAAATAAGCCATTAACCCCTGTTGCAGAATGAGCTGAATATTTTCAGAACGTGTTGCATCTTTGCGTTGTGATGGGCGCTGCTGAAGCCTCTCCATCAATTGATCATATTGAGCGGGCTGCACCAATAATTCCAGAATTGCTGGACCGTGTTGCATCACTTGCCATAAGGATTGAAGTAAAGATGGATCATCGCTCAATACACCCGCATGCTGTGTTGCAAGACAGCGCTGTAAAGCATGTTGCATTGCTTCGGACTGCGCCAGACTTTCCAATACACTTTGCTCGGTCAAAAGCTGTGGTGCACTGGCGATCACCTCCTGACTAAAAGGCAGATGATGCTCCCGCCCACCCCATAAGCTATTCAGTGTTTTACCCAAAGCATTTAAACTCCGCCCAGCATCAGCCATTACCCTGGTTGCTGTCGCACGCGTATCTAGAATGGATTCTGGTAACAGCAAGCTCACCGCCTGCCGCAGGATGTTCCGATAGGCTTTTTGATCAATCGGTTTCTGATAGCGTGCCAACAGATCAATCGCATATTCGATATCACTGACCTGAGGTTGATATTCGGGCTGATGGCGCTTGAGCAAACATTCAATATAGGCATAAAAAGCCACTTCATTAAATTGAGATGATTGTGCTGCTGCCCATTCAAAATACACAATCGCCTGGGTATATTGGCCTGCACCGGCATATGCTTTGGCCAGCGCATTCGCATGCAGTGCACAGGGAGAATACTGCTGAAAATAATGAAGTAGCTCAATTTTCGGCGGCTGATCCAGACATTGCTCCAGCTGGCGTAAATAGCCATTGATTTGCTGTTGGGTCGGTTGCGGGACGACAAAGTTAAGCTGATACATCAGGCATTGCTCATACCAGCCATATTTTCGTGCATGCGTGCTATAGGCAGCAATAAACTCATCTTCTATCAGCTGAATCAATTGGGTAGCATAGAGAATATCTTCATCATTCTCATGATGAAATTGCCATTGCTTGGGCAAAGTTAATTTAAAAAGCCGCAATAAAAAATTGGCACTCAGGTCAGGGTTTTCCGAAGTTACCAGCATCAATTGATCTTGTGTGGACAGATGCTGTTTTCCCTTGTGAATGCGAGATAAACGTAACTTTAAAATTTTGGTGGGTAACATGCGTATCCTTTCGCATTATTCAGCCAACTCATCCTGCAAATTAGCATGACTGCCTCTGCTTTTGCGAATAGCTTTAGACGAGCTGTAGTCTCACATTTTCAAAGCTCATCACTGCGGCTAGTGGAGGGCTATAAACTCATAAATAAGTAAAGTTATGTATTTGAATCGCTCAGCATTTTTGCTTTTGCATAATTTTCGCTAAAATAGCCAAAACACTATAGGAAATCCTTATGCAATACCGCTGCCCTAAATGTCAAAGCGTGAAAATTATGCCTGTCAGCCAGGGTACCAACAGCCCTCGCCCTAACGTGCCAAAAAGTCTGGTGCTTTTAGTGCCTGCAATTTTTATTTTATTGTTTTTGGTGCTGATCAGTATTGGCATGTGGATTTTCGGTAATGGTGCCGGACAAAGCCTGCAAATCGCGACAGTTGTGGTTTTTGCAGTCTGTGTGATTGCAGGAGTTTTATTCTGGCGTGATCTGCCTGATTTCAAAATTTCAATGCAGGCGTTTATGCAAGCGCAAAAACATTGGAAATGCCGTGACTGCAATCATGAATGGCAGAATTAATCATTAGCCAGAATCCGTCGTTTTTTTATTTTTAATAAATTAAAAAATAAATAGTTACAACGGAGTCATGTTGAGTTCTCATCCTATTTTAGGATTAACCGTCGGTTCGACCTGAGAAGCGTTTAAAGCTTCGCAAGTATTTCGGGATGAAGAGCGCGCCTCCACAAGGGCAACCACCTTGCGCAGCTGGGCTCCTCATGCAAAACCTGTTCACTTCTTGCATTTAAATATAAATATTGCAAAAACCGTCCATTGCAAATTCTATTCAGGTTGTAGATGACTGTTCCAAGTTTCATATTTTATGCTAGGTTTAGGTCAATTATCCCTAAATGAAGATTCACATCAGCTTAATGCTGATGTGAAGGATCTTGTTCAGCTTTCTCATCATGTTGATGGGTATGCTGACAATTCATTTCTTCATCATCTTCAATTTGCAAGGTCACTTCAGCAATACCATGCTCATGCGATAACATCTCAGTCGCAGCACGGTGCAATTGATTACGATCAGCTCTCGGTGCAAACAGATGCACAGTCAAATGAATATTCTTCGAGGTAATCGCCCAGACCTTTAACTGATGGATACTCTCAACCCCATCCAATCCCAGTAGATCATTACGTAGCTTTTCAATGTCGACCTCTTCTGGAACGCCCTCCAACAAGATATTGATACTCTGCTTGAGCAGAATCCATGTTCTCGGCAATACCCAGAAACCAATCGCAACTGCAAGAATGGTGTCGACCCAATACCAATTGGTGAAATAGATCACCACTGCACCCACAATGACAGCCACTGAACCCAATGCATCACTCAGTACTTCTAAATATGCGCCTTTCATATTCAGGCTTTCAGCCGCACTGGACATTAACAATTTCATGGAAATTAAATTAATAATCAGGCCCAAGCTCGCCACAATCAGCATACCGACACTTTGAATTTCAGGCGGTTGCGTAAAGCGCTGGTAAGCTTCGTACAGAATGTACATTGCCACAAAAAACAGCATTGAGGCATTAAATAAGGCTGCCAGAATCTCAAAACGCTGATAACCAAAAGTACGTTTGTTATCTGCGGGACGTTTGGCAATTTTAATTGCCACTAAAGCAATCGCTAATGCAGCCGCATCGGTAAACATATGTGCTGCATCGGACAGTAACGCCAAACTTTGGGTGATTAAACCCGCAACCACTTCAACCACTAAGAAAGTTGAAGTCAGTATCAGCGCAATGGTGAGTTTTTTGATATTACCTTCAGTGACCGCTGCATGACTATGGTCATGCCCTTGATGTCCACTCATGTTGGACTCCTTATAATTTTAAAATTCAACTTTCTTTCTACACTATCTCAAATCATCGATGAATATGATGAGTGAAGTGCAACGAATTGTCCTAAAATCTTTCGCTATCCGATCTCTAACCTACATTTACGATCGTGGTGGCGGCATGGATGCCGCCTGTTGGTCTGCGGCATCATGGAAGTGCCGTCAGACCAACAAAGGATTTTTGTTACTTTTGATCCTTCAAAAGTAACAAAAATCCAATCCCCTCACTAGTAAATGCCTGATTATTGTTCAGAGGACTTTTCATTCATCCAGCGATAAACTACCGGCAAAATCAGCAAGGTCAGCAAGGTCGAAGAAATAATCCCGCCAATCACCACCGTCGCCAGTGGACGCTGAACTTCTGCACCAGTACCTGTAGCAATCGCCATCGGGATAAAGCCCAGCGATGCGACACAGGCCGTCATCAGTACCGGACGTAAACGCAATACCGCGCCATGCCAAGTGGCATAATGAATATCAAATTGTTCTCTCAACTCTTTGATAAAGCTCAGCATCACCAGACCATTCAATACCGCAACACCCGACAGGGCAATAAAGCCCACACCTGCCGACATGGACAAGGGAATATCGCGTAACCACAGCGCCACCAAACCACCGGACAGGGCAAATGGCACACCACTAAACACCAGCAAGCTCTCTTTAAAGTTATTAAACACTGCCATCAGCAGAATAAAGATCATCAGCAATGCCAGTGGCACCACAATCTGCATTCTGGCTTTTGCCGAGGCAAGATTTTCAAATTGCCCGCCATAACCGAGCCAATAACCGCTTGGTAATTTTTGCTGGGCCAGTTTCTGCTGCATCTCAGCCACGAATGAGCCCAGATCACGGTCACGTACGTTAGTGGTGACCACCACACGGCGCTTGCCATTTTCACGGCTGACCTGTGCCAGACCTAAGATATTCTCTACTTTTGCTACATCTTGCAGCTTGATCAGACCACCATTCGGCAATTGAATCGGCAGCATGGCCAATTGCTGTGGTGTACGCATGACATCATCCAAACGCACCACAAAATCAAATCGACGGTCACCCTGTAAAATCTGCCCAACACTTTGACCACCAATACTGGCCGCCACCAGATCCTGAATGGATTTGACCGATAAGCCATATTGCGCAGCCAATGCATGGTCGATGTCGACATTGAGTAATGGTAAGCCATCAGTCTGTTCGACTTTGACTTCGCTGGCCCCCGGAATGGTTCTCAGGGTTTGAGCAACTTTCTCAGCCTCCTGGTTCAGCACCTGCATATCATCACCAAAGATCTTGACCCCAATATCACTCCGCACACCTGAGATCAGCTCATTGAAACGGAGTTCAATCGGTTGAGAAAATTCACTATTGTTGCCGGGGATCTTCTCTACATACGCCAACATTTTAGTTCGAAGCTCGTCGATAGTTTCCGATTTATCCGGCCATTGATCACGAGGCTTTAACAGTACCACTGCATCGGAAATATTCGGTGGCATGACATCGGTTGCCACTTCAGCAGTCCCGGTACGGGCAAAGATCGCCTTGATTTCAGGAAATTCTGCCATAAGCTGTTTTTCAACACTTTCCTGAATCTTGAGTGATTCCTCAATCCCGGTACTTGGCGCACGCATTAACTGCAACGCAAAATCGCCTTCACTGAGCTGAGGTGCAAATTCACTCCCTACACGTGTACCAATCGCAGCCGTTAATATTAAAATCGTCACAGCACCTGCCAGTACGACATATCGGAAGGCATACGCTCGATCAAGGATTGCCTCATAATTGCGTTTCAGCGCCGACATCCAGCGACTTTCCTTCTCCTTCACCTCACCTGTGACAAATAATGCCACCGCCGCCGGAACAAAAGTCACCGATAAAATGATGGCTCCAATCAATGCAAGCACCACGGTCATTGCCATAGGATGGAACATTTTCGCTTCCACGCCCGCCAGTGCAAAGATCGGCAAGTACACCACCATGATGATGATTTGCCCAAAAATCAGCGGACGTCTCGCCTGTTTTGCTGCCAAGAATACTTCGGTGAAGCGTTCTGAACGGGTCAACAATCGGCCTTTATGGTGTTGAGCCTCTGCCAACCGTCGGATACAGTTCTCCACAATCACCACCGCACCATCCACGATAATCCCGAAATCCAGTGCGCCCAGACTCATCAAGTTGGCACTGATTTTCTGCTCTGCCATTCCTGTCAGGGTAAACAACATCGATAGCGGAATAATACAGGCAGTAATCAATGCAGCTCGGAAGTTGCCGAGGAACACAAACAGGATCACAATCACCAGAATTGCGCCTTCAATCAGGTTTTTGGCCACCGTCTTAATGGCTTTATCCACCAGATCACTCCGGTTATACACCGTTTCAACCACCACGCCTTCTGGCAATGAGCGCTTGATTTCCTGCATCTTGCTATCTAAGGCCTGAGCGATAGATTTACTGTTCTCGCCCATCATCATCATGGCGATACCCAATACGGTTTCTTCACCATTATAGGTCGCACCACCGGTTCTGAGGTCATGACCAATCGACACTGTTGCCACATCGGCCACCCGGATCGGTAAACCGTTTTTGGTACTGACCGTAATATTTTCGATATCCTGTACGGTCTTGAGCATTCCCGGAATACGAACCGTCAGTTGCTGCCCATTTTCTTCAATAAAACCTGCACCACGGTTTTCGTTGTTTTCAGATAATACCGTTTGCAAGTCAGTTAACGGAATTTGCAGTTGTTGTAAACGTTTCAGATCTGGAGCAACTACATAGGTCTTGTTATACCCTCCAATACTGTTGATTTCGGCGACACCGGGCACACGTTGCAATTGAGGGCGAACAATCCAGTCCTGAATTTCACGCAGGTCCATGGCTTGATACGGCGTGCCATCTGCCTTTTTAGCATTCGGTTCCGCCTTGATCACCCATTGATAGATCTCGCCCAAACCTGTGGAAATCGGTGACATTTGCGGATCAATATCATCAGGCAAAGCACTCTTGGCTTCCTGTAAACGCTGGTTGATCAGCTGACGTGCCCAATAGATATCGGTACCATCTTTAAAAATAACCGTAACCTGTGACAGGCCATAACGGGAAATTGAACGGGTTTGCTCCAGATTCGGAATACCCGACATCGCATTTTCAATTGGATAGGTAATCCGTTGCTCAACTTCAGGGGCCGTGAATCCCCCTGCCTGACTGTTAATTTGCACCTGAACATTGGTAATGTCGGGGACGGCATCAATCGAAAGCTTCTGATAGCTATAAATCCCGACCCCAATCCAGGCCACCACAAATAGCATCACCCAAATCGCATTACGAATGGAAAATTGAATAATACGGTCAAACAGGCCTTCCGCAGGGGGAAGCCCTACATTCTCCTTAGTGTCCATGTTCAGCCTCTCCCTTCTCCATCTCCGATTTCAGAAGGAAACTGCCCTGACTGACATACTGCTGTTTTTCAGTCAGACCAGACCGGATTTCCACCCACTGTCCATCACTGGAGTAATTGCCCAGCTGGACTGGTGCAGGGGTGAAATGCAATTGATCTTTTTCTTGCTTGGCTACAAAAACCGTGGCTTTGCCTTCAATCTGCTGAATCGCCGCTTTGGCAACGCGTAGCACAGGTTTCTTGTCTGTGCCTTCTAACAGCACATTGACCATCAAGTTAGGTCGTAGTTCTTTAGCCGGTGTCAGGACTTTGGCACGTACTTGCAAACGACCGGTTTGAGTATCGGCCGCTGTGGTTAAGGTCTGAATTTGCGCCTTAAAGGTGTTGCTGGTTTGCAGCGACTTAAACTCGATCTGCTGATTCGGCTGGACATTGATGTTATTGACACTTGGTAAGATAAATTCAATCCAGAGCTGATCCAGCTGATCAATCACGAACAATTGTTTATCCGGGGTAATCTGCTCGCCCACCACGATATCTTTCAGACTCACGATTCCGCTTAACGGTGCGGTCAATACATAACGACCTTGACTTCCTGTAGATGCACCTAAAGCAGATAAACGGCTGCGTGCGGCTTGCACCTGAATCTGGGCCTGACGATATGCATTATAAGCACGCTGATAATCCTGACGTGCAGACACGCCCTGTTCCCAGAGTTGCTTTTCGCGCTGATAATCTTGCTGCGCCAGGGTCAAGGCTTCCTGTGCAATACTTAAATTGGCTTGTTGATCGACCAGATCCGGAATAAACAGGGTAGCAAGTACCTGCCCCTTCTTCACCTGCTCTCCCAATGCTGCATTGACACTTTCCACCCGTCCGGCAAAAGTTGCAGACACATGCGCTTGTTGATCGGTATTCGGTACCAGCTTGGCAGGATAGGCATATTGCTGCGATACTTCTCCCACACCTACCTGAGCCAGTTTCACGCCGTATTCCGCCATCTGTTTTGGCGTCAGGTTTAAACTGCCTTCCTCAGTTTCACTGCCATGTCCAGCTTCATCTTCAGCATGTCCTTCTTCACCATGGCTATCAGCCGTAGCAGTATCACGACTAGTTTTGTTTTTCCCTGTAAAAAAGAGCAATGCACTCAATATCAGACCAGCCACCACAACAAGGATGACCCAAAACCACTGTTTCTTAGATTGATTCGTCGACATTATTCTGCTCCTACAACAGTGGGAAGGTTATTGGTCTCTTTCCACAGGGTCTGATTGATCTGGTTTAAGGCATCACTTGAACTCACCATACTCGGCTCAATTCCCAGAGCTAAGCTCTCTGCCTCAATCTGTTTTTGCCATGCACTTTTAAGCAACTGGACCTTGTTTAAGCGTTGCTCTTGCAATTGCATGGTGGCTTGCTGCACATCGGTAATGGCATATTTACCGACCTTAAAACCAAGCAGCATTTTCTCTTGCACGGTTTCAGACAATGGAATCTGGCGCTGATTGACTAAATCGAACTGTTGTTTCAATCCTGCCAACTCTGCGCTTAAAGTCTGGATTGCATTTAGGTTTTGCTGCTTATAGAACTGTTGCTGCTTAACCAGCAAATCTTGTTTGGCATTGGCAATACGTAATGAATACTGCTGACGATTAAAAATATTTAACGGAATCTCGATACCTACCCGCAACTTGTTGTCAGTCGAGTTGGTGTCTGCTGTTTTACTTTGCACCATGCCTAAATTAACGGTCGGATTCGGGCGGTTCGACACTTTTAAATAGTCGATACTGGCCTTTTGCCGTGCAATATCGAGCTGGATCGCGCGCTCGAATAAATTGTTCTGCATATAGCTTTGCAAGTCCTGTTGCTGAGGCCAGACATTGCTTGCCTGCGCAGAGAAACGGTTGTCCGTACTGCCCCATAAATTGGCCAGTTGGCGTTTTGCCGTCGCCAGCGCCAATTCGGTTTGCTGGAATAAACGCTGATTTTCAATATGTGCCATCAGGGTGCGGTCTAGATCGACCTGCGCAATACTGCCTGCCTTGAGTCGTAAACGTGTCGCATCCAAGGTCGCCTGACTGGTTTTTAATTGTGCCTGAACCACGTCATGCTCTAGCTCAAGAACCACCACTTGCGACCACAGATATTTCACCGCGAGTTCAAGCTGGGCATCGTATAAGGCTTGATTAAGACCGACCTGAGTCGCCTGTACATCAGCCAGTTTGACCGCAGCACGGCGTTCACCAAACACATCGAGTTTTTGTGAAAGACCAAATTCCAGTTCTTTATCTTTACCTGAGCGGAACTCGGTTTGCTGAATCGAAACACTTGGATTTGTCCATAAACCGGCCTGTTTCACATTGGCCTCGGCAATGCTTTGCTGGGTTTGCCAAACACCGATACCGGCCTGATGCTGTTTCACATCTTGCAGGATTTGTTCAAAATTTAGCTGCCGTTGCAGCGCTTGGGTCGAAGCATGATTTGCATCTAGCAAGGACGCTGCTGCTACAGCTTGACTAAAAAGCACAGCCGTTAGCGCAATTGCCAAGGCCGACCATTTCAATGACGATGGATGCGTATGATGATTTGATGCATTGTTCTGAAATGCATGGATACGCTGATTTAAATTTAAAGACATATAAAGCCCCGCAAATAATAAGGTTGCGGTGGGCTATTTTTCGGCTACCCCACCTATAGCGGGGTCAATACAGGGGGCGGATTTAATCTAGAGAGATGGGGGGATTGGTAGGAGTTGGACCAGTAATATTTATGTTCTGCCTGATGCATCCCTAAAACCGGTTGATCCAGTTGTTGCTGGGCTTCGGTCACCACTACATGAAAACAGGAAGGCAAATGATCATGATGATCCTGCAGACTTAAGGGCATGGGTAAATCAGAAGCGTCCTGGTCAACCGCAATGGCAGGCTGGGCAGAAACTTGGGACTTTTCTGGAACATGATGTCCAAAATGATTGAGTGAACTATACTCGCCAGACTTTTCATGCGCACAAAAAGCCGCCGCCACATTCCAGAAACTCTGAAACATGAACAAACTCAGCAAGACGGTAATGAAAATCGCGGAACGATGCAAAGTTTACTCTTTAGACAAAAATTGCTCGGATGAACTATAGCAAGTAAAGCAGATGTAATAAAATTACATGTCTGGATTTAGCTACAAAATCCCAGCTTAAGATCAAAGCAGACTACGATAAAGGTTTAAAACAGGAAACGGCCCTGCTCATTCAGCCGTCTCCCTTCGGGTTAAAATAGCTTATTTACACTTTTGCTGATGCTTGTGCTCAAGCGTCTGTTCAAGCTTGGCCTTGGCCTGCTGCTGAGAATTAAGATTCTTTTCCAGAAAAATCAAACCACCATCGGCATTGGCCCAACTTGCTGAAACGAATAAAACCAAAAAACATAGCACTGTATTTAATTTAAAAGACATAACATTCACCTGATTTAAATCTGTTGATTCATGTTCCATTTCCGTCAATGAGAAATGGAGGGAGGGTGAATTCATCTTCAATAAACGCCTGATTCCAAACCACTATTCTAAGAACTCTGAAGATCTCAAGAAGCTACGATTTATCGAGGCAAGTTCAAATTTGCCAAGCGTTTGATTAAGGATAAATAACCCATTGAAATAGATATATTTCCAGTGAGTTATTTTTAGGCTACCTCACTTATAGCGAGGTCAATATCGGAGGCGGGTTTAATCCGGATAAATGCGGGGACTGGTAAGCGTTAGACCAGTCATAGTGGTGTTCGATTTCATGGATCCGTACAACAGGGGCATGCCACTGCTGCTGTGTTTGCATCACCATCACGTAGGAACAGGACGGTAAATGATCATGATGATCTTGCAAGTTTAAAGAGGCGGCGACATCCTTATCCGCTTCAACAGCAGAAGCTGAATGCGTTGCGGAAACATGACGCTTTTCAGGGGCATGGTGCCCAAAATGCTTGAGCTCACTGTATTGGCCCGAATTTTCATGCGCGCAGAAAGCCGCTGCCACATTCCAGAAACCTTGGAACATGAACAAGCTTAACAGCAGGGTCATAAAAATCAGCGGACGTTGCAACAGCACACCCTTACAGTAAATTGCATAAAGCCACTATAGCAAGCGATGCCGATGTAATAAAATTACAAAACAATTTTGGGTCAATTTATGACTGATTTAAAAAAGTTTTTTCTTTAGAAAAATGAATTTCAGATTTGAGTTCCTGCCATGCATAAACTATGTTCCGCCCTCATCGCAATCGCCTGTCTAAATTTGAGTGGCTGTGCCACGACATTGCTGTCGCAGGCACTTCCGAACGAAACCACAAGAACCGAAACAGTGACTTTAGCAAAAGATCAAATCATTGCCTTAGGGCAAGCTGTTCAGAATCAGCAGGCGCAAGGTATTATATTTGTAGGTAAGGATTTCAGTTATTTAATGACCGACGGGAGTGCAGAGCTATCCAAACTGCTACATGCAATTCCAGCAGATCAACGCAGTCTGACCAGCCCTTCGCCATTGGTACTGACCATGGATGATCCAAGTCATTTTCAGGGTGTGTTACAGATTCGCTATAACACGCGAATGGTCGATTTGAATGACACACAAAAGGACCTATTAAAATCCCTGGGCTTTAGACAGAATTTCAATACCATTTATAACCAGCAAACCGCGCCTTATCCGTATATTAATATTTTCTTTAAAGGCCAGCTCTATCAGGTACCGGAAGCACGCAAGATCCAGAAAACCTTAGCGCAGCCTTATCCAATTATCCTGCAACAGGAAAAAAAAATTACCAAAAAGCATCCTGTTAAAAAAGCCACCCGCATGGTGCTTTATCCCTTTGCCATGACTTTCGATGTGATTACAGTGGTTCCATCATTGATGTGGGCCGATTTACGGGGTGAATTTAATAATTAAACGTCGAGCATTGGCTTTTTTTATATGCTTTGCTGATCCACTCAACTTTTAATGAACATAAAAAAACCAGCCCTCAGGCTGGTTTTTATCTAAAAATTGTCTAATAAATTCTTCCAACAGACTTATTTATTTAAGCCAGATTTTTATTGCTGTTTTTGTAGATCATAAGAAAAACGTATTACAACATCATCAACAACTTTATTGAATGCTTCATTGATCGACATTGGTTGTACGTTTTCAACAGGTGCTTTCTTATTTCCAACTGTTGTTAAAATCATGTGCGGATAACGTTGAGACGTTTCTTTACCTTGAGCATCAATATAATTAAATTTAAATTCATATTTATCAGCAATCGCATTACCAACAGCACCAAAAGTCAGTCCTGTTAAAACCCCCTTACCAGCGGCCTCACCTAAATCAGCCACATTATTCGCGGTTAACTGTAATTTTGCTTGCTTCTCGCCGTTCAACTGAGCCGTTGGAGAAAACATGCCGGTTGCTCTTAAACTACGCTCAACCGCTGATTGTAGTTCTTTACCCGCTTTAGGGATGACGACACCATTTCTCTGAAATTCGGTTGTTAAAACCACGGGAATAGGTTGAGCGGGTCTTTTAATATCTGAATAGGTCACAGACTTATAAGCAGGATCAACATAAGATTTTACTGAAAGACATCCAGTAAGTTGCGTAGCAACAGCTACCCCTAAAGCAATTGTATAAAGTTTAATTTTTTTCATAATTTTCCAGAAAGGTAAATTTACCTTTTAATAAAAGGAGACATAATATTAATCTTAATACATTAAAAACATAAGTATAAATTCAAACACTTTATAAAAATTTTAACTTCTATTTCTTAATATTTTTTGAGATTTTATTCATAAAAAACCAGCCCGGAGGCTGGTTTTTTGATTTACCCGAAATTAACCTGTAATTTTTTTGTATTTGGTGCGTTTTTGAGATGCATCATCACCTAAACGTGACTGACGGTAAGCTTCGTATTCTGCATAGTTACCTGTGTAGAATTCTGGCTGTTCGTTCTCAAACGACAAGATGTGCGTTGCAATACGGTCAAGGAACCAACGGTCATGCGATACCACCATAACCGTACCTGGGAATACCAGAATGGCATCCTCAAGTGCACGTAAAGTTTCGATATCCAAGTCGTTCGATGGCTCATCCAGCAAGATCACGTTTGCACCCATCTGCAAGATCTTGGCAAGTTGTAAGCGGTTACGCTCACCACCCGACAATTCACCTACACGTTTTTGCTGATCCTGACCTTTAAAGTTAAAGCGACCGATATAAGCACGTGATGCAATTTCGTAATCACCGATTTTCAGGATATCTAAACCGCCAGAAACTTCTTCCCAAACGGTTTTGTTGTTATCCAAGGTGTCACGAATCTGACCTACGTAAGCCACTTTAACCGACTCACCTAAAGTCACAGTACCGGTATCCGGTTGCTGTTCGCCCGTCATCATACGGAATAAAGTGGTTTTACCCGCACCGTTTGGACCAACGATACCCACGATCGCTGTAGGCGGAACAGTGAACGTCAGGTTTTCATAGAGTAAGCGACCATCGAATGATTTACTGATCCCTTCCACTTCCACAACCTTGTTACCCAGACGTGGGCCAGGTGGAATGTAGATTTCAGAGGTTTCATTACGTTGCTGGAATTCTTTAGAGTTAAGCTCTTCAAAACGTTCCATACGCGCTTTGTTTTTCTTTTGCTGGCCTTTGGCATTTGAACGAACCCATTCAAGTTCTTTTTTCAATGCTTTAGCAAAAGATTCTTCTTGTTTCTGTTCCTGCTCTAGACGGGCATTCTTTTGTTCCAACCAAGAAGAATAGTTACCTTGGTAAGGAATACCATGTCCACGGTCAAGTTCAAGAATCCACTCAGCCACGTTATCCAAGAAATAACGGTCATGCGTAATCGCAACGATGGTGCCAGGGAAGTCTTTCAAGAAACGTTCTAACCAAGATACTGATTCAGCATCCAAATGGTTGGTCGGTTCGTCGAGAAGCAACATGTCTGGCTTAGAAAGCAATAAACGGCACAATGCAACGCGACGACGCTCACCACCTGAAAGCAAGGATACATCAGCATCCCATGCTGGAAGGTTCAATGCATCCGCAGCAATTTCAAGCTGGTTATTCAGGTTATGCGCATCCCATGCATGGATGATGGATTCCAATTTTTCTTGCTCTTTCGCAAGTGCATCAAAATCTGCATCCGGTTCAGCATATTCAGCAAAAACCTGATCAAGACGTTCTAAAGCGTCAAGTGCTTCACGTACACCATCTTCAACGTTACCACGAACGTCTTTGGTCGGATCAAGTGGTGGCTCTTGTTCTAAGTAACCGATTTTGATTCCTGGTTGTGCACGAGCTTCACCTGAGAAATCTTTATCTACGCCAGCCATAATACGGAGAAGGGTTGACTTACCTGCACCGTTCAAACCAAGCACACCAATCTTTGCGCCTGGGAAAAATGATAAAGAGATGTCTTTTAAGATTTCGCGCTTCGGCGGAACCATTTTAGACACTCGGTTCATCGTATAAATATATTGGGCCACGCAGGACTCCTCAATTGAAAAACCAGTACATCGCAAATAAGCGAAAAAATATCTGGCATATTATACGCTGAAACCCCCTTGACTTGAAGTTAAGTTGACATTTGTTTGGCTTCAACAAAGGATTTTCTTTTTCAAGACATTACAGGCTTGAATGATTTACAGCAGATAAAAAATTGATCTGCTTCGGATTAACCCTGCTATATCACTAAAAACACTATACAGCGCAAAATTTATGCACCCTCCTGGATAAAATATCGGCTAGACTCGATGATTATTTAACTCACGTAGATGAAGTCATCATGACCTATAAAGATGAAACTTTAGCCATTCATGCGGGATATTCACCAGAAGCTACCACTAAGGCTGTGGCCGTGCCGATCTATCAAACTACCTCTTATGCCTTTGATAATACACAACATGGTGCAGACCTATTTGACTTAAAAGTTCAGGGTAATATCTATACCCGGATTATGAACCCGACCACTGCCGTGCTTGAACAACGTATTGCAGCACTGGAGGGCGGGATTGGGGCGTTGGCGCTGGCCTCAGGCATGGCTGCGATTACCTACGCAATTCAGACCATTGCCGAAGCAGGCGACAATATCGCCTCGGTCTCCACCTTATATGGCGGAACTTATAATTTATTTGCCCACACCTTGCCGAAGCAAGGCATTGAAGTGCGTTTCTTTGACTATCAGAATCCGGAAGCGCTGCGTCAAATTATTGATGACAAAACCAAACTGGTGTTTGTGGAATCGATCGGTAATCCGCTCGGCAATATCATCGACCTTGAAACCATTGCCAAGATTGCGCATGAGTATGGTGTACCCGTCATTGTAGATAATACGGTAGCAACACCTGCACTGCTTAAACCTTTTGAATTTGGTGCAGATATTGTGATTCATTCCCTGACCAAATATATCGGCGGTCATGGCAATAGCATCGGTGGTGTGATTGTCGATAGCGGTAAATTTCCTTGGGGCAAATATCCTGAGCGCTTCAAAGCACTCAATACGCCAGACCCAAGCTATCATGGTGTCAATTATGTCGAAGTATTGGGAGAAGCCGCTTATATTGCCCGTGCGCGGGTGGTACCGTTACGCAATACCGGCGCAGCCATTAGTCCGCTCAGCGTATTCCTGATCCTGCAAGGACTGGAAACTTTAAACCTGAGAATGGAACGACATACAGAAAATGCCATCAAGATTGCTGAATATTTAAAACAGCATCCCAAAGTAAAATGGGTCAATTATGCGGGTCTGAAAGATCATCCACAGCACCATTTGGCGCAAAAGTATGTGAAAGGTAAACCTTCTGCCATCCTGTCCTTTGGTGTGCAAGATGGCTTAAAAGGCGGTACTCGCTTTATTGATGCCTTGCAACTGTTTACCCGTCTGGTCAACATTGGCGACGCCAAAAGTCTGGCCTGCCATCCTGCGACCACAACTCACCGCCAACTCAATGCAGAAGAGCTAAAATCAGCGGGTGTCAGTGAAGATTTAGTGCGTTTGTCGATTGGTATCGAACATGTGGATGACCTGATTGCCGATCTCGAACAAGCCCTCGCCCAAGTTTAATTTTAATGAAATCAATGAGCCCCGGAAATGGGGCTTATTTTTTGTGCAAAACCAAAAAAATATGCTCGATTTTTCAACTAATACAACACCTTGTTTTAGAGCTTTTACTCTAAAAAAGATATTATTTTTCAAACATTTACACTAGACAAACAAAAAAGATCGGTTAATATTAGACCAAAATAAATTGCAGTGTTAAGCGGTATAGGACAGCATTGCACACAACAGCATGATTCGTGATGAATGTAGGATACTTACATGAATGCAAAACTCAAAAAACTTTTTCAGCAAAAAGTCGACGGTAAAACAATCATTGTCACTGGTGCATCAAGTGGTATTGGTTTAACGGTTTCAAAATACCTGGCGCAAGCTGGGGCCCATGTCTTATTGCTCGCTCGCACCAAGGAGAAGTTAGATGAGGTCAAAGCAGAGATCGAGGCTGAAGGTGGAAAGGCGTCTGTGTTTCCATGTGATCTCAACGAGATGGAATCCATTGATGCGGTTTCAAAAGAAATTCTCGCTGCAGTGGATCACATTGACATTCTTGTAAATAATGCCGGTCGTTCCATCCGTCGTGCGGTACATGAATCGGTTGACCGTTTTCATGACTTCGAGCGCACCATGCAGCTCAACTATTTCGGTGCAGTACGTCTGGTTCTGAATATCCTGCCGCACATGATGCAGCGCAAAGATGGCCAGATCATCAATATCAGCTCGATCGGGGTACTTGCCAATGCGACCCGCTTCTCGGCTTATGTTGCATCAAAAGCTGCGCTGGATGCATTCAGCCGCTGCTTATCCGCAGAAGTACATGCACATAAAATTGCGATTACCTCTATTTATATGCCTTTGGTCCGTACGCCAATGATTGCGCCAACCAAAATCTATAAATATGTCCCAACGCTTTCACCGGAAGAAGCTGCCGATCTGATTGCTTATGCCATCGTGAAACGTCCGAAGAAAATCGCCACCAATCTTGGTCGCCTGGCTTCGATTACCTATGCAATCGCACCAGACATCAACAATATCCTGATGTCGATTGGCTATAACCTGTTCCCAAGCTCTACCGCATCTGTGGGCAAACAGGAAAAACTCAATCTGGTGCAACGTGCCTATGCCCGCCTGTTCCCAGGTGAACACTGGTAAGCCTCTAGCCGGTTCATTAAGAAAACAGCCCGTCCTTTGACGGGCTGTTTTTATTTCGAATAAAGCTCACTTTAACGGGCCTGACTGACCCAGTCCGTGGTTTTACGAATTGCCCCTTCCAGATCACCCGTTGCAATCTGCCAGCGCTGTTTAAACTGCTGTAACACTGCTTGTTCTAAAGGTTCGGTTCTAAGAAAGTCTAACATTTCCCGAGACATTTCCAGCTTCTTCGCCAGCCATTGCCACTTTAAAATCAGTTTCAACAATCCGATCGGAACATGCCGTGTAGGCGCCTTGACCTGCAACTGCGCTGCAATCATGCCCGTCAATTGCGGTAGGGCCAGATCATGCTCGCTGACTACCAGCATCGACTGATTTACTAACGCCTGATCCATCGAAGCCTTGACCATGATCTGACATAAATCATCGACCCGGATCAAAGGCAGATAATGTTGTGCAGTTGCCGGCAGTGCACTCATTTTCTTGCGTTTTAGCAGATCAATCATTTGCGCAATCGGCTGGTTCAACGGAATCTCACCAGAGACATCATCACCCAACACCGTTGCTGGATGGATAATGGTCCAGTCCACCGACAAGCGTTGTGCGGCGCGAATCCAGGCAAAATGGGCCTCTATCTTTGAGGCCTCATAGGCACCTAAGCGCTGATATACCACGAGCCAGTCAGTCTGGTCGGGCTGTTCAAGATAGACGCCTGCCTGGCGTAAGTGACCAAGCAGCGTCAGCATATATCCTGACATATGCACAGCGCGTTTTAAATCACAATGCTGATGTACACAGGCCAGTAAATTCAGTGCGCCATCAACATTGACTGCCCGTGCCTGTTGCATCTCCAGATTCCAGGCAAACAAGGCACTACTATTATATAAAGTATTGACGGATTTTAATTTCTCCCAATCTTGCGGCTGAATACCAAGATTTACCTGAGTCACATCCCCTTGAATAAAAGTCAGTTGCTGCAAAGAAACATTTTTTTGTTGCAGCCATTGAGTCAGTGCCTGTTGTTGCTCCAGCGGATTACGGATCAGGGCAAAAACTGAATGTCCCTGTTGCAAAAGTTGCAGAATCAGGTAGCGGCCAATAAAACCTGTCGCGCCAGCAACCAGTGCAACTTGACGATATTGTTGATTTTTTAAATGATTATGGTCCATTTTTTATGCCTATTTGATTGACTGTAGGCACAGGTTAAAGGATGGAGTACACTCAATGGTCAAGGGATTAATACCGCTTTTTTTTATAACAATAAAGGATACGCAAGATGTTGATTGGACAGTTGGCAAAACAGGCAAATCTAAGCCGAGACACCATTCGCTTTTATGAAAAGATGCAGCTGATCCAGTCCATGACCTGTAATAATGGCTATAAAGATTATCCGGAACAGACGCTGCAACAGCTACAACTGATTCGTTCTGCCAAAAATCTGGGCTATACCCTGAATGAAATCAAGCAAATTTTAAATATGACGGCGCAAGAAGAAATTCCTGCGGCACAGGTCCAGACCCTTCTTCAAGAAAAGCTCAACTTGATTGATGAAAAAATTGCCCAGCTTTATCAGATCAGAAGCATGTTGACTCAATTTACGCAGGGAGAGCCCTGCCCATTCCGAGCAGACTGCGTTATTCCAGTGCTGGACTAAGTGTTATTTCAAAATAGCTTGCTGCTCTAGCACGGCATAAGCCAAAAGCAAAAAATCAGGACGGGTGAAAATACGATTAAAAACAACACGGATTGACTGTGTGTATAAACTAAAACTTATCCACAGCTTCGATGATTTAATCACCAGTTCGAACGATTCGGCCTGTTTATAGCTTAATGAATGGATATTCATGTCTTAATGCATCGACCAAGATTTAATCTCCACACAGCCATGCAATCATCTAAAAGAAATGTTCAAGATAGATTGCACCAAAATGGCTCTATTACAGACCATTTACATAAACTGAACCAGGCGAATGCAAATATTGTCTCTTATAAATACTTAATTCTCTGCTTTTAAAAAGATTAAAACCTATACATTGACCATTCTGACAATGTATATCTGTCAATGAGTTAGCTCAGAATGATAGTTATTCTCTCTAGATAAAAATATATTCATAAAAAACATACAAAATAGTGTCATTTTCATGCTTCTTTAGCGGTATATAACATTCTGTAAAGATTCAGTTACAGAATCTTGCTTGGTGAAAAGGAACGTATATGAGTCAGGTATATAGCAAGGAAGAAAGAAGAAGTCGTATCAAGGGTATCGTCGGTGCGGCATCAGGGAACTTGGTTGAATGGTTTGATTTCTATATCTATGCCGTCTTTGCTGCTTATTTTACGCATGCATTAACTGCACCGGATATGGATCCAACCACTAAAGCGATTTATGTATGGGGTGTATTTGCGGCCAGCTTCTTTATGCGACCAATCGGCAGCTGGTTATTCGGACGGATCGCTGACCGTCACGGTCGTAAACAGTCCATGGTGATTTCAATTTGTCTGATGGCACTGAGTTCATTCCTGTTTGCAGCCTTACCGACCTATGATCAAGTCGGTATGTGGGCCCCTTTCCTGCTACTGATGGTTCGTTTATTACAAGGCCTTTCGGTCGGTGGTGAATATGGTGCTGTCGCCACCTATATGAGTGAGCTGGGCTTAAAAGGACAACGCGGTTTCTTTGCTTCGTTTCAATATGTCACCTTATCCGGTGGTCAGCTACTCGCCAGCTTACTCGGGGTCATCCTGCTTGGCTTTATGACCGAACAGCAATTGAATGATGGCGGCTGGCGTATTCCATTCGTGATTGGGGGTATTGCTGCAATCTTGTCTTTACTGGCACGAAGCCGTTTAGAAGAAACCTTATCGCATGAAGATGCGGAACGTGAGGAATCCGGCAGTCTGGTTGCCTTACTGAAACAGCACTGGAAAACCTTCTTGCTGGTAGTCGGCTATACGTCTGCAGGTTCACTGACCTTCTATGTGGTTACGGTGTATTCTAAAACCTATCTCACCAACATCGGGATGGATGGCAAAACTGTCGGTTTCATTATGACCACAGCTTTGTTTGTGTTTATGTTGGCGCAACCGTTGTTTGGGATGCTTTCAGACCGCATTGGCCGTCGTGCATCCATGCTGGCTTTCAGTTTACTTAGCGCGATCTTTATCTATCCGGTGATGGTCACCGGTATGCGTAGCTTTGCTGACTCGCCTGTCATTATCACCTTATTACTGATTTTCCTGATGATGCTGCTGAGCTTCTACACCTCAATCAGTGGTTTGGTCAAAGCAGAAATGTTCCCTCCACATGTGCGTGCCTTAGGTGTCGGTTTCTCTTATGCCGTCGGTAATGCCTTGTTTGGTGGTTCAGCACCATCGGTGGCGTTGCTATTTAAAGATGCAGGTATTGAAAACATCTTCTTTATTTATGTGATTATCATGCTGATGATCTGTTTCTTCTGTAGCTGGGCCTTACCGAAAAAGCCTGAATATCTGGAACATGACCACTAACTACATTCAAGCTTAACAAGCAAAACCACTTTTGTTCAGGCAAAAGTGGTTTTTTATTTTGGACTTATTTTAAATAAGGATTTGCATTCACCAACTGCTTAAATCCACTCTGGACCAGCATGGCGGTGCGGGAACGGGGACGCTGTTCAGCTTCCCGCCGGGTAAATTCAATCATGATCCGGTTAAAATCGAGGCGCGGATAGTGTTGCTGTAATTGCTGTCTAAACTGTTTGGAAAATTCAAAACCACGGCTACCAATGACGTCGCAGCTGGCAGCCTGTTGTAATAAATGCGCCTCAATCCCTTCCTTAAGGGCGACATAGGGGTTCATATGCAGACTGATCACATCAAACAGCTGATCAGCACGCCCGATTGGCCAGCCTTGTTGAATTGACCAGTCTTTCGCAGCATAGGCTCCTTGTCCGGCAAAGCAACGGCAATGTGCATGATGCTGATAATGTTGTGTAGTCATTCCCAAATCGTGTAACAGGCATGAAACGGCTAATAGCTCAGCATCACATTGCAGTGGTTGCATTTTGGCAAAGGCAATGGCGTAACACCATGTACGCAGACAGTGATTCTGTAAGGCCTCAGCACTACAAGACTGCATCTGGGCCAAGGCCTGTTGCACATCTGAGCTATCGGGCAATACCAGATCTTCGATACTCAGTTGCTGCATTCTGTTGCGCTGCTTATGGTGGGCTAGAGCATAGCTTTTAATGGTTTGCTGAATGACTGGCAGTAAACTGTGACTCAGCAAGACCATACGATCTTTTAATCCTAAATCACCAGAAGTCCGGTTCAACTAGTGCTGTCGACCAATCTGCATTGTATTTTTCCAAAATTAGAGTAATTACTCTAATTTTTAAAGCAACGCATTGAATCTGTCAAAGTCTTTTCACTTCCTCGACCTGAGCTGGTTTAAACAAGATGGCCATGAAGCCTGAATCAACTTTGGCTTTTTCTCCCCCCCTCTTCCGATATTTTTCGCTGCTGAACAAGCGCAAAAAATGATAAAAACTCCACTACTTTTCAGCCAGTTTTTCAATTTACTTTACAACCATTTTTAGCGAAAATTAAATAATTTGCTCATTTATCCAGCATTTCGTTTAGTTTTTCTGCTGAAGTTTAAGCGTAATTTAAGTTTTTATGCATAATGGACGGCGCTTTGTTTTTTATTTTTTGGTGTACTTTTAACACTTTTTTATGGCAAGAGGTTACGACTTAAGGGAGTAAATAATGCTTACGCTGATAGGTATTCTAATTATTGTAACGATTGTCGCGTTACTCATGTCGGGTAAAACCAGTCCAATTGTTGCAATGTCGATTGTTCCGCTTATTGGGGCACTCATTGCTGGCTTTTCAATTAGCGAGATTTCCGGCTTCTTTGAAGCAGGTTTATTAAAAGTCAGCAAAGTGGCCACCATGTTTTTATTTGCCATCTTGTTTTTCAGTATTTTAAAAGAGTTACATGTTTTTGATCCCATGATCCGCAACATGGTGCGTCTGACCCGCGGTAATGTGGTGATTGTTGCGGTGATGACCACCTTGATTGCTGCGATTGTACATCTGGACGGTTCCGGGGCGGCCACTTTTCTGATTATTATTCCTGCCTTACTGCCGCTCTATCGCAAACTGGGGATGAGTCCTTATCTGATGCTGCTCCTGATGGCCGGCAGTATGGGTATTATGAATATGGTGCCATGGGGTGGCCCTTTAGGTCGTGCATCTGCCGTGACCGGCATTGAAGCCGCCGCACTCTGGCAGAGCCTGATCCCGGTACAGGTGATTGGTATTCTGGGCATGATGGGCTTTGCCGTATTGATGGGCTTACGTGAAAAGAAACGTATCCTTGCAGCACAAGCCTTAGGTACCACACCTTTTGAACAGGACTGCATGGCAGCCGATATGGCGGAAGATGTACAAGAACAAGTCAAACCTAAAAAGTTCTGGTTTAACATCGGTCTGGTTGTTCTTGCGGTCATCTGTCTGGCATTTGGTCTGTTCTCTGCACCTTACGTCTTTATGATTGCCTTATCACTGGTATTATTGGTGAACTTCCCTAAACCAAGAGAACAAATGGCGGTGATCAGCCGACATGCACCTCAAGCCTTA
This sequence comes from Acinetobacter sp. IK40, assembly GCF_035615075.1. Lineage (NCBI taxonomy): Bacteria > Pseudomonadati > Pseudomonadota > Gammaproteobacteria > Moraxellales > Moraxellaceae > Acinetobacter > Acinetobacter sp. IK40. Next base: position 160,293 of record NZ_JANBOE010000003.1, read on the forward strand.
AGCATGGTGGCCATTATTTTTGCTGCTGGCGCCTTTTTGGGAATTCTCTCCGAATCAGGCATGTTGAAGTCAATCGCACTGGATCTGATTCATATTTTACCAACGACTTGGGTCGGTAGCCTGCATATTCTGGTCGGTATCCTAGGTGTTCCAATGGATCTGTTTACCAGTACCGATGCTTACTATTTTGCCCTCTTGCCCATTGTTCAGGAAGTGACAGCAACCGCTGGTGTGACTGCCGATTCGGTGGTATATGCCATGGCGATTGGCAATAATGCCGGTACCTTCGTTAGCCCATTCTCACCAGCAACATGGCTAGCCATGGGTCTGGCCGGGACGGATATGGGACGCCATCTACGTTATTCATTTGGCTGGATCTGGCTATTTAGTTTCTTCACCTTAGGTGTTGGTTTCTTGCTCGGTCTTTATTAATCTTTGCCAAAATAAAAAGAGCATACTCAGGTATGCTTTTTTTATGTCTTATAAATTTTTATCGTGAGCAGAACAATGCCTAGAGCTGCTGCTTTAATAATTCCTCTAACCAATCAATAAAATCCTGAAAATATTGAGGACGATACTGGCGATCCGTCAATAAAATATTGACCGGTAATTGCAAGTCCGGAACCTCTACAAATAAACGCTGTAACACACCTTGCCGTACATAGGGTGCAGCATCAAATTCAGGAATCTGGATAATACCAATCCCAGCCAGACCTGCCTGAATATAGGCTTCGGTATTTTCAATCAGTAAACGGTACGGCATTCTCAGACGTTGATCCTGAAATACCAATTCACTCCATTCCCGATAATGTTTCGCCACATGGTAGTCCACTGCATAATGCTGCTGCAGTTCCTCAAAGCTTTTGGGTTCACCAAATTCGGCTAGATAAGCAGGTGCTGCCAGTGTCCAGATATGAGTTTGTGTGATGGGTCTGATCAGCAGATATTGATCCTGTACCTGTCCCACCCGCACCACACAATCCAGTTGCTGTTCAATCAGATTGGAAAAATCATCACGACCATTCACCAGTACTTTGACCTTGGGATAGCGCTGATAAAAACAACCTAAATGAGGAATCAACAGTTGAGTGGCTAAGCGTTTCGGCATGCCAATGCTAATCTTGCCTTCCGTACTCCGCACATGCGTCTTAAAGCGATTCAGCTCTTTTAATTGCGTCACCAGACGCATCGCCTCCTCATAAAACAGACTCCCCTCATGGGTTAAAGCGACTTTACGAGTAGTGCGATAAAACAGCAGTACTTCATATTCTTTTTCAAGCGCCTGTATGGCATAGGTCACGTTGGAGCGGGGCAATCCCAGTTGCAGTGCAGCTTGTGCAAAAGATTGCTTCTCTGCCACTAAACAAAAGATTTTTAAGCGCTCAATCTTATCCATTTTATTATTCAACTTTTCTGCACAATCAGTTCAATACTAACAACTATTTCAAACAAATAAATTGCATTAGCATGATTTTCATACACAACAATCAGGAGAGAGAGATGTCACAACATACGCTAGCAGGAAAAACCGTATTGATTACGGGCGGCGCTAAAAACTTGGGAGGCTTGATTTCACGCAAGTTTGCAGAACAAGGGGCAAACTTACTCATTCATTATAATAGTGCAGCAACACAGGCAGATGCAGAAGAAACCTTAAAGGCCGTACAGGCTTTCGGGGCAAAAGCGGTTTTGGTGCAAGCAGATTTATCCGATATTCAGAATATTGAACACCTGTTTCTCACTGCCAAAGAAAACTTTGGCGGGGTGGATATTGCCATCAATACCGTCGGTCGCGTGCTCAAAAAACCGTATCTGGAGACGACTGAACAGGAATTTGACGGGATGAATGAGATCAATAACAAGATTGCCTATTTCTTCATTCAGTCTGCAGGCCGTCATCTCAATCCGCACGGAAAAATCTGTAGCATTGTGACCAGTTTACTGGCTGCCTATACCGGTCTCTATTCCACCTATGAAGGTCTGAAAGCACCAGTGGAACATTACACCCGAGCCGCATCCAAAGAGTTTGGTGAACGTGGCATTTCAGTGACTGCGGTTGCGCCAGGTCCGATGGATACGCCATTTTTCTATGGTCAGGAAGCACCAGAAGCCGTGGCTTATCATCAAGCTGCTTCCGCTTTAGGTGGACTGACCAAAATTGAAGATATTGAACCGCTGGTTCGCTTTCTGGTCACAGAGGGCTGGTGGATTACAGGCCAAACCATTTTCGCCAATGGCGGTTATACCACCCGCTAATTCCAAAAATGAAACGCTTGGGCACTTTATTTAATAGCCCAAGCGTTTAATGCAACCAAAATACCAACCCGTAAAAACAGGCCAGACTCAGGATAATCGTCAACAAGGTATGCTTGACCTTGTAGGCAATCACAATGGTAATCAATGTCGCCAGAAAATAGGGGTTGAGTAAAGTACTACGGAAAGCTCCCTGCTCATCCATAAATACAATCGGCGTGGCAATCGCGGTCAATAAACACGATGCAGAATACTGCAAGGATTGCTGGAACCATTTCGGTAAGCGTAATGGAATATTCGGCTCCAGCAGAATATAGCGATTCATGAAGACCACAATGGCCAGAATAATCAGCAGAAACCAACTCATGCCGCACGCTCCCGCAGATTCTGCAAACAGGTTGCAGTTAACATACCAATCACACCCGCCAAGATGGCTGCACTTTTAATACCCAGACTCAAGAACACAACCGTCAGAATAACCGAGACCAGTACACCGACCAGCGTATTCAGGTTTTTAATAAATGGAATCACGATGGCGATAAAGGTCGCAACAATGGAAAAATCGAGATGATATTGATCCAGATTGGGCACTGAAGCTGCCAGCAATACGCCACACAGGCTGAACAACACCCAGCATAGATAGAAGCAACTGCCTGCACCCAGCAAGTAATACATATAATGCTGCTGTTTCTTAATACTGACCGCAAACAGTTCATCTGTCAGTAGAAATCCCAACATTAAGCGATGCTTCAATGGCTGTCTGGAAATATCGTCACGTAGATAGAGCGCATACAGATAATGCTGGGTGGTGATTAAAAACACTGAGATGATAATGGTTAAAGCAGGTGTCCCTGCCATGACCAGCCCCAAAGTCATCAACTGTGCTGCACCCGCAAAGACCAGCGCAGACATGCCCACCGCCTGTAAGGTGGTCAGCCCAGCCTGAATTGCCATAGAGCCCGCGAGTAAACCCCACGGTAATACCGCAAAACATAGTGGTAGTATTTTGACGACACCATTTAAAAATGCCCGCGTTACGGTCATGGGGGTATCTTCAGTTACGCTGTCACTTAACATCAAAATCACAAGGGTTGATAAAAGACCGTATGACTATGCCAAAATTTGCATCAGGAGAATTGCATAAAATTGCTGTTTTATTTGAGATAGGCAATATAACCGCCGGGCGTAATGCCAAAGGTCTGACGGAAATGACGGCTAAAATGGCTCTGATCCGAGAAACCACATTGTTGTGAGACTTCGGATAAATTCAGTCCTTGTCTTAATAATCTTTGCGATTTCTGCAACCGTGCCTGTACCAGCCATGCATGTGGTGACAACCCGACATGTTTTTTAAATTGTCTCAAGAAATGCCACTGACTCAGATTTGCCATTTCTGCTAGCTCAGCCAAGGAAAATTCCTGCTCAGGCATCGTTGCCATCAGTTCTTTAATATTAAGGATTCGCTGTTTGGCGTTGCTCAAGTCAGCCACATGCGGCTTGACCTGACTGTATTTGGATACTAGCCATGCAATCGTCGACAAGAATAAGGTCTGTTTTAACAAGCTATTATTCGGCTGTTCCAGTAAATCAAACAATAAACGGAATTGCTGGGCCAATCCTTCATCATGCAATACCGCTTCTCTAAACCAAGGTGCAGTACCGTGTACCGTCGTCAGATCGCGGGTGAGTTCATTAAATACTTCAGGTGTTGGATAGATTGCGCGATAACGCCAGCCAGTGTCTACCGCCGAAGATCCGGTATGCACTTCATCGGCATTGACCAGAATAATATCGCCCTGTGGTGCCACATGATTGCCACCGGTACGATAAAAGCGCTGTGCGCCCTCTTCGATCACGCCGATACAAAATCCTTCATGAACATGTCGTGAAAACTCCTGCTGATAGTAACTTGCTTTCAGCATTTCCAGACCACCCAGTTCTTCCAGATGGAGGTAATCAACTTGTTCACGAGGTCTACGCGACATCACGACCTCCTTTGAATTTTTTGCATCATGTCAGGTTAGCGCGATTGCATGGAATTTATAGAATAAAATTGCTGTTATCATTAATATTATTCTAAATTTATATGTGAAGAAGGTATTTATCTCTTTTCAAATAAAAATATGAAATGCACCTTAATCTGTTTAATTTTTCTCCAGCTTTAGATGCATTTCAAATCAAGTAATTTTTGTTAACTTCAAAACTCATTGGCCTCATCTAAACGAATAGTATGATGACAATAAATTAGTGGATATTGGTTCGGATTGAACCTGTAACACTTACACCGCTTAATAAAGTTCCATTAAGTTTTATATATGTCCCATCTTTAGAAATAGCTACGTTTTTGCAATTATTCAAACTACATGAATAACCATTAATATCGATACTCACTGGGCTTTGTCCCTGAATCACAATACGACCAGAGCCTGTTGTAGAGGTAATAAAATAGGTCATTTCTTTATTCGACAATTCATAAGCATACACATAATTTGTATCAATTTTGCCAATATTCTGCATATCAACTTTGGCAGAACTATCAATTAAAGTAATATCTCCTGATACCAATTTTGAACCAGTGCTAGAACTAAAGTAGATATTATCTAATTTCACATTTACGCGATCATTTGCTAATGTCTTTAGTGTCCCCACTGCCGAAGTAGAAAAACTCCCTTCAGCCGTATCATAACCACTAATTAATCCTGAAGACTTCCCAGTAAGCAAGTATAAACTTTCCCCATTTTTAAACTGGATAAAAAGCTGTTTATCTCGCATAAATGCCCTATAAATATCAAGCTTCTTACCATTAACAGTAATTTCTCCTGTGTGTGTTTTCTCAAAATCAGAAAATGCTAATGGTTTACTTGTTATACTCCCTTTAACCGTCCCATCCACCATTACCTTGTATTCTACTTTTTCACTACCTGATGAAGAAGTTGGATTCGCTTGATAATAATAATTTTCAAATTGCTGTTTATTAAATGAAATTGTTGAATCACCAGTACGATCATCATAAATAACATCAATCCCATTACACCCTAATGGAGACCACTTATCTTTTTTACAAGAAAGCGTTGAATCTGTCGTATCAAGGCGCGCATGAACGACTTTGTTAGCTAAACGATCATAATCAACTATCAGAATTTTATCCGCGTCAAACTTATATAGAAATGATATACCAACACCATCATAGCTCCTTACACTATAGCTTGGCTCAATCACACTTTTTGTTACTGCAGTAGTAGGACTTAATTGATATGTTGAGCCTGTATTTTTCTCGTTGAATATACTAAGATTTTGTTCAATTGATGTCGTATAAGTAACTGCCGAAGATGAGGTTACTGTTGGTATCTCATTTGGATTAGATACCTGAGGCGTTATGTGATCTCCCGAAGAATCTCCACTCCCACCACCACCACAACCAACAAGACTTATTATAGATATAAAAAATATACTTAATGATAACTGCTTATATACCATCACCCAATCCCACCCAATAATAAAATATTTCTATATAAGAATAGCTTGATCAATAAAACAATAATTACTTTTTCAATCACACAACAATATATGCAATATACAAATTAATTATCTCTAATTCCAAATCGATGTGACTAGTCTAACAAAATGGCCGCATTTATGACCATTATTATTCGAAATTATTACCCTCATATATTTAAATAATATGATATAGATTGAATTATATGTTATTAAAAAAGCCTCCGAAGAGGCTTTTATTTAGCTATTCAATTATTTAGAACCTTTAATCCCAGCTTGTAATAGCAAGGCACCTAAACCACCAATCTTTTGCTCTTGTGGTTTTTCAGATTTCGGCTTGTTCTGTTGCGGACGCTTAAAGTCACCTTCTTTACGTGGAGGACGTTGGCCTTGTGGCTTACGCTCTGAACGTTCAGTACGGTCTTGTGGTGCACGTTGTGGACGTGAAGCCTTCGCTGGCGCAGAACCTTCTGCACGCATACTCAAGTTGACACGATTACGTTCCACGTCAACCTGCATGACACGGACCTGTACGATTTGGCCCGGTTTCACCACTTTATGCGGATCAGAGACAAATTCATTCGCCAACTCAGAAATGTGTACTAAACCATCCTGGTGTACACCCACATCGACAAAGGCACCGAAGTTGGTCACATTGGTCACCACACCTTCAAGCTGCATGCCTTCAGTCAGTTGAGCAACCTCAGTAATGTCTTCACGGAACTTGGCTGTACGGAATTCTGGACGTGGGTCACGGCCCGGTTTTTCCAATTCAGCCAGAACATCCTGAATGGTTGGCAAACCAAATTTGTCATCAACAAACTCATCTGCCTTCACTTGGCGAATGATTTCAGTGTTGCCAATAATGTCTTTCACCGTCGTTGCTTTTGCTGCAACAATCTTTTCTACCAAGCCATAACTTTCCGGGTGAACCGCAGAAGCATCCAATGGCTCTGAACCGTTTTGAACACGTAAGAAACCTGCTGACTGTTCAAAGGTACGCTCGCCTAAACGTGGTACTTTTTTCAAGGCCTGACGGTTATCAAAGCGACCATTTTCTTTACGGTATTCCACGATTTGCTGCGCAATCGACTTATTCAAACCGGCAATATAAGCCAGAATTGCAGGAGAAGCCGTATTCACATCTACACCAACGGCATTCACACAGTCTTCAACCACAGCATCCAGTGTTTTTGCCAAACCGGTCTGGTTCACGTCATGCTGATATTGACCCACACCAATTGATTTCGGATCAATTTTAACCAGTTCAGCCAATGGATCTTGCAAACGGCGTGCAATTGACACGGCGCCACGAATCGACACATCAAGCTCAGGAAGTTCTTGTGATGCCAATTCACTTGCAGAATAAACCGATGCACCTGCTTCACTGACGGTGATACGTGTCAATTTCAAATCTGCATTGGCTGCCATCATTTCTGCAACCAAAGCTTCAGTTTCACGGCTTGCCGTACCGTTACCAATCGCAATAAGTTCCACGTGGAACTCTCGGCATAAACGCGCAAGCTCTGTCAGCGAACCTTCTTTATCTTCTTTTGGTGCAAATGGATAAATGGTGCTATGCGCCAGTACATCCCCTGCATCGCTTACCACAGCAAGTTTCACGCCCGTACGGATACCAGGATCTACACCTAACGTGGTACGGCTACCTGCAGGTGCAGAAAGCAATAAATGACGCAAGTTTTCAGCAAACACATCCATCGCTTCAGCTTCAGCAGCTAAACGCTTATCCGTTAATAATGAATGTTCGATTTGCGGACGAACTTTACCCAGCCAGAATAATTTAGCAGTTTGCTTTAAATAATCCTGACGGCTTTGTGGCTGAAGTTGCTCAAGATTATATTCTGTCTCGATACGTGCCAATGGAACATCGTCTTCACCATCTACTTTTAGACCCAGTACATTTTCCTGACGGCCACGTAACATTGCCAATAAACGGTGTGAAGGGACTTTATTGAGGTTTTCTGAAAAGTCAAAATAATCACGGAATTTCTTGCCCACTTCTTTTTTCTCATCAGAAGCGACTGCACTTTTTAATACTGCAGTTTTAGCAAAAGTTTGTTTTAATTCAGTAGTTAAGGCGATATTTTGTGCCCAGTCATCAATCAGGATGTGCTGGATCGCATCGAGCTGGCTTTCAACATCAGGATAGTCTTCATGACTATAACCAGCCAGTGCTTCTGCAGGATCAATTTGATCTGCAATAATTTTTTCAGCAATCGGACCTAAACCAGCTTCTTTGGCTTTAAATGATTTGCTGGTGCGTTTTGGACGATAAGGTGCATAAATTTCTTCTAATGCATTTTTCGTTTCAGCCGCATTGACGCGTGCCAATAAATCATCGCTTAATTTATCTTGTTCTTGTAAAGATTGAATCACCTTCTCACGACGCTCGAATAAATCACGTAAATAGGTTAAACGTGTATCGAGTTGACGTAATTGCGTATCGTCTAAGCCTTGCGTGACTTCTTTACGGTAACGTGCAATAAAAGGAACGCTAGCACCTTCATCAATTAAACGAATAGCAGCTTCTACTTGGTTTGGACGTACGGCAAGTTCATTTGCCAACTGCTGAACTAAGTCAGTCATCGTGATTGATTCCACAAGGGTTAATTCTAAAAGCACTGATTATAAAGTTCATGGCTATAAAATCCACCATTGTTTTTTTGAATATTGTGTTTTATTCCTGTATAAATTTTATTCACAGGCGATTAATTGCAGTATTGACCCGCCCTTCGAGAACAATCTCTGGACTCAATCTTTTATGCAAATCGCCGCATATTTCTCAAATCAGCTATTTTTTCTGCCTAAATATTGAAAAAATAGGTTGTTTGTCATCATTCTGCCTGTATATATTTGGTATCTATCTCTTGATTTTATTGGCAATATTTGTTGCTTTATAACATAGCCAAAACTGTGCAATGAATCGTATACTCAAAGGTCTATTGATATTTCACATTCGCATTGCATAAAGACGATGACAATAAACGATAAAGGAGCACAATCATGAGTTTAGTTGTACCTGCTGAATCGACGGAAACCGTACACCATGAGACAGACCGGGTCGAACGCATTTTAGTGGTCGATGACGATGTGCGCTTGCGTACGCTTTTACAACGCTTCCTCGAAGATAAGGGTTTCGTGGTAAAAACTGCTCATGATGCGACACAAATGGATCGTTTACTGCAACGTGAACTGTTCTCTTTGATCGTGCTCGACTTTATGCTCCCTGTCGAAGATGGTTTAAGTATTTGTCGTCGCCTACGCCAATCCAATATCGACACTCCGATTATCATGCTTACTGCACGCGGTAGCGATTCTGACCGTATTGCCGGTCTGGAAGCAGGCGCTGACGACTATCTGCCAAAACCGTTCAATCCAAATGAATTACTGGCCCGTATCCGTGCCGTGTTACGTCGCCAGGTACGTGAAGTCCCAGGTGCCCCAAGCCAGCAAGTTGAAGTGGTCAGCTTTGGCCCATGGTCACTCGACCTTTCGACACGTACCTTGACCCGTGAAGGCCAAGTCGTGACCTTAACGACAGGCGAATTTGCAGTATTGAAAGCACTGGTCCAGCATCCTCGTGAGCCTTTAACCCGCGATAAATTGATGAATCTGGCGCGTGGTCGTGAATGGGGTGCAATGGAGCGCTCAATTGATGTGCAAGTTTCTCGCTTACGTCGTTTAATTGAAGACAACCCTGCCCGTGCACGTTACATCCAGACCGTTTGGGGTGTGGGTTATGTATTTGTTCCAGATGGTGCAGAGTAAGTTCGGGAAATTAAACGTTGAAACTTGAACCCATTGATCCACAAGAGTTTACCGAGTTCGCGGCTTATTCCGAAAGGCCCCGAACCAAATGGGAACGTTTTTTAGATAAAATCAAACCTCGTTCCGCTGCCATGCGCACTACCATTCTGGTCTTGTTCATGGTGTTTTTCAGCCTGTTTATGTCCTTGTGGTTCTTCTGGCGAACCCTTTATCTTCCTGAATTACAGCAACATGCCCGCTATTTGGCGATTGAACTGGAACTGGTCAACAATCCGGATATCCGAATTTTGCATCGTGATAGCGAAGTCGATGTCGACACCTGGTTGAAAAACCGGATCGGGATTGAATACGTCACCGATCCAAAAGAGTTTCCGCGGGTTGAAGATAAATTTCTGGCTGAACTCTTTACCAACCAGATTGAAGAGAAGCTGGCCAAAGAACTCGGTGTTAAAGACGTCACGGTTTATTTTAAATTCAAGCCGATTCCGCGTATCTGGATTCAAACGCCTGAAATGAATGGTAACTGGGTCAGAGAACCACTCAAAACCTATACCAACTATAGTGTTGAGCTGATTGCTGGCTGGCTGTTTGGTGTTCCGATTGTATCGTCCATTATTATTTTAATTCTGGTGCGACAAATGAACCGGCCTTTGCGTCGGCTGCAAAATACTGCGAATAATTACAGTAAAACCGGTAAAGCCCCTTATCTCGACACCAATCATGGGCCACTGGAAATCCGTCAGGTCAATCAGGCCTTTAACCATATGGTGTATACACTGGAACAGACCGAACGTGACCGTCAAATCATGCTGGCGGGTATTTCCCATGATTTACGTACGCCGCTGACCCGTATTCGCCTGACCGCGGAAATGCTGCCTGACGAGTTCTTCCGTGAAGGCCTGATCTACGATGTCGACGATATGGATGCGATTCTGAATCAGTTCATTTCCTATATGCGAGACGGTTCTGACGAAGAGCTCACAGAGACCAATCTGAATACCCTGCTGCAAGAACTGGTGGTGCAGTTCAAACCACTGGATATCCGTTTTGAAGCACAGGAACTTCCGATTATTGCTGCACGCAGCTTGTCGCTGAAACGTCTGATTGCCAATCTGATCAATAATGCCAAACGCTATGGTGCAGAACCGATTGAATTGTCCGCCAGCCATGTTGATGATCATATCCTGATTACCGTGGCAGATCATGGTGAAGGGATTCCGCCGGATCAGGTCGAAGAACTGATGCAACCGTTTGTCCGCGGTAATTCGGCGCGTACCATTCAAGGGAGCGGCCTTGGACTGGCCATTGTGAAACGTATTGTCGATATTCATCAAGGCCAGATCAGTATTCGCAATCGTGAACAAGGGGGACTGGAAGTAGTAATTTCCTTACCCATTCCAACAGTGGAAGCTAGCGAACCAGCCAACAATGCGATTGATAAGATCAAACAGACCCTGACAGGCCATTTTTAAAGCAAAATTCCTAAATCAACCGCCTGTCACTAGTTGATTTAGACTAAAGTCGCCTATTTAATCACCACACAATCGGCGACTTTCTGCCCATTCAGTCGTACAGATACATCCGGTTTTACTTCACATATATTTATTTTTTTCTTCATAAATTCAAACAGCTAGATTACAGCTTTTAAATAGGCTGAAATACAAGTGAATAAAGCGTATGCAGCTGTATTAGACCTTAGCCTTATTTCAATCCACTTTTCATGTTTTAGCGCTAAAATCCATACCCAATGAAAAGCAAAATTGAGAATGGATGATGTCTTTAAGTCGTATTCGCCTTGCAGCTCTACACGACAAAGTGATGAGTGCAGAACAGGCTGCCAGCTTTATTAAAAATGATATGACGGTCGGAATGAGCGGTTTTACCCGTGCAGGTGAGGCAAAAGCTGTTCCTCAGGCACTGGTTGAACAAGCCAAGAAAAATCCGTTAAAAATCACGTTAATTACTGGTGCCAGCCTCGGCAATGACTTAGACAAGCAATTGACGGAAGCCGGTGTACTGGCTCGTCGTATGCCCTTCCAGGTTGACAATACCTTGCGCCGTGCGATTAACAACGGCGAAGTGATGTTTATTGACCAGCATTTGTCTGAAACCGTTGAACAGATGCGTAACCAGCAACTGAAACGTCCTGATGTTGCGGTGATTGAAGCGGTTGCGATTACTGAAGATGGTCATATCGTCCCAACCACTTCGGTCGGGAACTCGGCGAGCTTTGCGATTTTTGCAGAAAAAGTGATTGTTGAAATCAACACCTCACTCAGTGAAAACTTTGAAGGTCTGCACGATATTTATATTCCGACTTATCGCCCAACCCGTACCCCATTGCCATTAACAAAAGTGGATGACCGCATTGGTTCAACCGCGATTCCAATCGATCCAGCGAAAATCGTGGGGATTGTATTCAATGACACCGCAGATTCTCCATCAACCGTAACAGCACCAGATGCGGAAACCCAAGGCATTGCCAACCACCTGATCAAATTCTTTGAACAGGAAGTGGCTGCAGGCCGTTTAGCCAAGAACTTAGGTCCATTACAGGCAGGGATTGGTTCAATTGCTAATGCCGTTTTAACGGGTCTTAAAGATTCAAACTTTGAAGATCTGGTGATGTATTCAGAAGTACTGCAAGACTGTACCTTTGAATTGATTGATGCCGGCAAGATGAAGTTTGCTTCAGGCAGCTCCATTACCTTGTCAGCGCAATGTGGCGAACGTGTTTTTGGCAATCTTGAGAAATACAAAGATAAACTGGTGTTACGTCCACAGGAAATTTCCAACCATCCTGAAATCGTACGTCGCTTAGGCATTATCGGGATTAACACAGCACTTGAGTTCGATATTTACGGCAACGTAAACTCAACCCACGTTTGCGGTACCAAGATGATGAACGGTATCGGCGGTTCAGGCGACTTTGCCCGTAATGCGCATCTTGCCATCTTCGTAACCAAATCCATTGCCAAAGGCGGTGATATTTCGTCAATCGTACCGATGGTCAGCCATGTCGATCACAACGAACACGATGTTGATATTCTGGTGACTGAAGTGGGTCTTGCTGATTTACGCGGCTTGGCACCACGTGAACGTGCCCGTGTTATTATCGACAACTGTGTACACCCGCTTTACCAAGGCGCGTTAAACGATTACTTTGACCGTGCCTGCGAACGTGGTGGTCATACCCCACATATTCTGCGTGAAGCATTGTCCTGGCATGCCAACTTTGAAGAAACAGGTCATATGTTAGCCCCTGTAGAGATTGCTAAATCTGCTTAAGCTACGCATTTGTTTCTAAAAAGCATGCTTCGGCATGCTTTTTTTATTCTCAGTCTTTCAAATCGTTTGCCGCCCTACTCTCAGCAAGACTGGAAAGGTCACCCGCATCGGCTGCCGGATCAGCAGGATATCCTGTAAATCGGCTAAAGCACTGACCTGCATGTGATCTTGATAATGTTTGACTGCAGACCAAGTATTGAGATAATCCCACAACTGCTGTCCTGTCCAGCATAATTCAATCTGAAACTGCGGCATCGGAATGTCTTGAAAAGGAAATGGGATCGTTTGATAAAGCTCATCAATATAGCGCCGCTCTGCATCCCAGAAGCCGTTTAAGGTCTGGTGGTAAAGCTGTTGCAGCCGGTCATTTAAAAACGCATCCTCAAGCGTTAACAGACCATAACCAATCACTACGAAAAGACCATCTGCTTTGAGGGTTCGTTTCACTTGTGCGTAGAATTTTTCAAAGTCAAACCAGTGAATCGCCTGCGCAACGGTAATTAGGTCAAAATACTGATCGGGGAAACTGCATTGTTCCGCGGCTTGCTGTAAATAGCTGACATTACTCAAGGCTGGCGCCTGATCAAGCTGGTTCTGGCTCAGGTCAGTTGCGATCACCTGTTGAAAATGCGGCGCAATCAGGCGGGTTAATTGTCCTGAACCTGCGCCACAGTCCCATGCACGGTCAAAACCCTTGAGTTGCTGAATTAAGCTGTCTATGAGTAATTGTGGGTAAGTCGGTCGTGCCTGTTGATAAAGTTCACTTTGCGCTGAAAATAAATCCTTCATGCGATGTTATTCTTCAATTCTTCTACTTGGCTTCAATATAACAAACTATTGGCGCAATAAAAAAAGCCCCAAACTTTCGTTTGAGGCTTTTTGAATATGGTGGCGAGACCCAGGATCGAACTGGGGACACACGGATTTTCAATCCGTTGCTCTACCTACTGAGCTATCACGCCAATGGGGTGTATTAAGCCGTATCTCGGCGCAATAGTCAATAATTATCATGAGCTTTTGATTTAATTGCCCATTTTTCACGCAATCAATTTTAAGACAAAAAAAATCCCTGATGGGATCAGGGATTGAAAATACAAATTTATGGTGGCGAGACCCAGGATCGAACTGGGGACACACGGATTTTCAATCCGTTGCTCTACCTACTGAGCTATCACGCCAAAGTGGGCGTATTAAACAATGTTTGTCTAAGCCCGTCAAGCAAATTTGTGGATTTTTCGTTTAAGCGCTTAATTTTGCTGCAAAGCGTGGTTTTAAGGCCAGCTGTTTAGATTTTACCGAGATGCGACAGGCAACGATGGATTGCCCCGCAACCCGGTTCAAACTGTTGCACGCCCTGCGCTTCTTCCATGCGACAGACCTCTTCAACCAGACGTTCCGCCACACCGCGGCCACGATTGGCGGGATGCACCACAATATATTCCAGAACACGGCTTTCACCTTGTCCTGTCGCCCAAATTGCACCTATAATTTTGGTGTTAAATTCAGCAGTGTAAACTGTGGTATATTGCTGTAGATTTTGTTCAAGTTGTTCCATTGCATCTTGCCCGTCGCCAAACTCTGGGCTGGTATCGTAAAGTCGCTCGAGCTGAGTACGAATTCCTGAATCTTCCAGAGAACTGTAAGCATGTACGGTAATAGGCATTGATTAACCCTCCTGAGCAAACTATGATGCTGTCACTTTTTCGTCACAGCGAAACTATTGGTTTTTAATTCAATCATTTTTGACGTTTTTTGAGGAACGTGTCCATGACGCAACGTATCAGTGAAGTGGTAAGAAATACCAACGAAACAAAAATTCGAGTTCGTCTCAATCTCGATGGTACTGGTCAAGGCACACTCAACACTGGAGTTCCATTTTTAGACCATATGATTGATCAAATCAAGCGTCATGGTCTATTTGATATCGATATTCATTGCGATGGCGATCTGGAAATCGATGACCATCATACCGTCGAAGACTGCGGCATCACACTAGGACAAGCCTTTGCACAAGCCTTAGGCGATAAGAAAGGCTTACGTCGTTATGGTCATTTTTATGCACCTTTAGACGAAGCATTGTCTCGTGTAGTAGTAGATTTGTCTGGCCGCCCGGGTTTATTTATGGATATTCCATTTACCCGTGCCCGTATCGGAAGCTTTGATGTTGATTTATTCTCGGAATTTTTCCAGGGCTTTGTCAATCATGCACTGATGACGTTGCATATTGATAACCTGAAAGGCAAAAATAGCCACCATCAGATTGAAAGTGTATTTAAAGCATTGGCACGTGCCTTACGTATGGCCTGTGAAGTTGATCCACGTGCTGAAAATACCATTGCGTCAACCAAAGGTAGCCTGTAATGACCCGTATTGCGTTACTTGATTATGGCATGGGCAATCTGCACTCTGCGGCAAAAGCATTAGAACATGTCGGTGCAACCGTGGATGTAACCAATGATCCTAAACTGATTGCTAAAGCAGACAAGATTGTGTTCCCCGGTGTCGGTGCCATGCGTGACTGCATGCAAGGCATGCGTGAAGCAGGGATTGATGAAGTGGTGCGTCAGGCGGTCTTTAACAAACCAGTTCTGGCAATTTGTGTGGGGATGCAAGCCCTGTTACAAAGCTCGGAAGAAAATGGTGGCGTCGAAGCACTGGGTATTTTTGAAGGCGCGGGAAAACACTTTCCGGCAATCCCGAATCTCAAAGTGCCACATATGGGCTGGAATCAGGTACATCAGCTTGATCCAGAGCATCCCATGTGGAATAACATTGAACAAGATGCCCGCTTCTACTTCGTACATAGCTATTATGTCGAGCCAAGCGATTCGGCAATTATTGCCGCGACCTGTGATTATGGCGTGAACTTCTGTACAGCCATTCATAAAGACAATTTGTTCGCAACACAGTTCCACCCAGAGAAAAGTCATACTGCCGGTTTGCAGTTGCTGAAAAACTTTGTGGAATGGAAAATTTAACTGATCGGACATTAAAAAAATCGCCATATCATGTGGCGATTTTTATTGCCCATAAAAAATAATTCAAACGACGAATAATGATGTTACAGCCCGTTTCTAAGCATTTATCAAACCCATTTAACCCTCAGGGACGTTTTGGCCGATTATCTTATCTGGCATGGCAAACTGTCATTTTCCTGATTATGATTCCGCTAAACATTTACCTCAGCTTTGAAATGTTTGGAATTGGCTTAGATCAGCCACATAAACAGCCTGACTTTTTAGCGTTATTTTTATGGCTAATCCTTGCACTGTTTTTTGTTTATAGCAGTATTATCTTTGCTATTCGACGTCTGCATGACTGTAATCGTTCAGGATGGTTTGTGCTGCTCTTTGCTGTGCCTTATCTGAATCTATTGATGCTTTTGTATCTGTTACTTGCTAAAGGTAATCAGGACTCCAATCAATATGCACCTTTGCACCCGACTGCAACTTGGGAAAAAGTCATGGCCTATATCGGATTGAGCTTAATGTTCATTCTCTCTGTCTTAATGTTTCTTGTTCTCATGAAAAACCATGCGATTTTCCCTTAATCTATGTCTATTATCTTTATCAACCTCTTCAATAAAACAAACTAGATCAAAATTTATATCATTTTTTAATTTACTCTTTATAATTTAGGCGAGTAAAAAATTTAATAACTGCTAAAAACTATTATTTTTGAGGGCTTCATGAATACATCACTACAAACAAATGATTCAAGTTTAAGTGCAAATGGACGTTTTGGACGTTTATCCTATTTAGGCTGGAATATGCTGATTGGAATTGCTTTCTTCTTTATTGGCGTTGTCAGTGCTTTCTTAGTACCGACCATGACCGATACATCTACAGGTTTTCTGACCTATATTTTAGTTGGGCTATTTATCATTATTTATATTGTAGCCTTATATGTAAGTTTTATTTTTACCATCCGTCGTTTACATGACAGGAACCAGACTGGCTGGTTATCACTGCTAATGCTTATCCCATTGGTAAACTTTTTGTTCTTTATTTATTTAAGCTGTGCAAAAGGCGATGTGGGTATTAATAATTATGGCTCACCACGAATGACCCGAGGTTGGGAAAAAGTATTGGCATGGATCTATATTATTTTTATCCCGATCATTATATTGGCTTTGGCTGCGACCGCTATCCCAGCCTATAAAGAATATGTGCAAAGAAGCCAGCAAGCTCAGATTGAGCAACAGATAAATCAAGCTAAATAAATACGTCATGTTTGCTAAGCCAAGTTTCGACTTGGCTTTTTTATTTCAATAAAACCCTTTAAGCTCAGATAAATGACTTGAGTTTTAAATGCAGATGGACACACCTCAACACGCAGCAGTACCTTTGAGCAAGGAACAAATACGTGCCTTAGCTGCCTTTGAAAACCTTGTTTCAGAAAGGATTATTGTCATTCAAACGCTTGAACAATGCCTGACGCTACACGATCAACTCAGTTCCATTGCAGTGTTTGGTTTTGACAGTGAATCGAAACCGACCTTTAAAGTGGGGGAAAAGTCGACCGGACCGCATGTTATCCAGCTTGCAACTCACGATACCGCCTATGTTTTTCAGGTCAGTGCTGAAATTCTGGATTTTTTAAGACCGATTTTAGAAAATGAACAGCAACTGAAAGTCGGCTTTGGTCTCAAGAATGATGCACATATTTTCCGTAGCCGAGGTATCCAGCCTGCATCACTGATTGAACTATCCAAAAGCTTTGGCAGTTTTGGCTATCGCAGCCAGGTCGGTGTACAAACCGCGATTGCCCTGCTTTTCCAGCGTTATCTGGCCAAGAGTAAAAAGATCAGTACCTCAAATTGGGCGGTGAAACATCTTAGTCCACAACAGGTCAGCTATGCCGCAGCGGATGCTTATGCAGCATTGCTGGTATTTGAGCAGCTTTACCGGCAACACCGATTCACACCACAATTACAACAACAAATCATGAAAATACTTGAAGGATCAACAGACAAGGCTTAGAGATTGATCAATACTTTGCTAATATAGGGCACGCTGAACATTCAGAAATGCATTGCGTTATAGGCTAAATCGCCTGTTCTGTCGCAATCGTAGAGGGACGTTCAACAAGCCCTAATAATTTAAACTCTATGATGACGCAAGGAGCGGTGTATGCTAATCATCCCAGCAATTGACCTGAAAGATGGTAAATGTGTCCGTTTAAAACAAGGACGTATGGAAGACGATACTGTTTTCTCTGATGACCCTGTGGCGACTGCACAACATTGGGTGGATGAAGGCGCACGTCGTTTACATTTAGTCGATTTAAATGGTGCTTTTGCCGGCACGCCGATTCATAAACCTGTGGTCGAAGCGATTGTACGGGCACAGCCAGAACTGCCTATCCAGATTGGTGGAGGTATCCGTTCACTTGAAACCATTGAGCATTATTTAGAGGCGGGTGTGTCTTTTGTCATTATCGGCACCAAAGCCGTGAAAGAGCCTGAGTTTGTAGAAGAAGCCTGTAAGCGCTTTGCTGGCCGTATTATTGTCGGTATCGATGCCATGAATGGCATGGTAGCAACCGATGGCTGGGCCAATATTACTGAGGTTAAGGCGACTGATCTAGCCAAACGTTTTGCAGATGCAGGCGTATCCAGCATTGTGTATACCGACATTGCCCGTGATGGCATGATGCAAGGCGTCAACGTTGAGCAGACTGTTAATCTGGCAGATTATTCAGGCTTACCGGTAATCGCATCTGGCGGTGTGACCAATCTGGATGATGTCCGTAACTTAAAAGGCCAGAAAGGTATTTTAGGTGCGATCACAGGCCGCGCCATTTACGAAGGCACCTTAAACCTGCGTGAAGCACAATTATTGCTGGATGAAGACAACCGTCTTTAATCCTGTATAAAAAAAGAAGTTATCTGTCCAGATAACTTCTTTTGATTTAATACAGCACATGACGCATGAATTTTAATGGCTGTGTCCCTCGATTGGCATAACCATAACGAACCGAACTTTCAAATAGAATAGAATCCCCAGCCTGCACAACGCGTGTTTCCTGTTCCAATTCCAGACTTAACTCGCCTTCGAGTACATAAATCAATTCCTGCCAGCCTTGTTGATCTGCTTCGGCATGATAGACCTCTCCGACAGCCAGTGACCAGCTCCATAATTCAACCTGAGTCGAGACGGGAACCGAAGCTAACAGTGTCGCTTGACTGGCGGGCTGATGGCCTTGCCAGGCCAAGGTATTCACAATTGCGGATTCACCGATTTCAGGCGGGCTAACAATACGTTTGAAGTCAATCCCCAGTACCGCTGCTATCGCATCCAGTTTTGCCAGACTAATATTGACCTGACCCGTTTCTAAAGCGGCAATGGTACGGCGACTGACCCCTGCCCGGTCTGCCAGTTGTTGCTGGCTTAAATGACTCAGGTCCCGAAAATGACGGATATTTTTTCCTACATGGCTCAGGACAGCATCGGATTGGCGCATGGGCAACAACATTTAAAAACTAAATCTTGCGCAATATATTGCACAATGTTCTCAAGCAATGCAATATGTGCAGTATATTGCACGTTGCATAGGATTGTTGTTTTGGCCACCTTATCCCAGTCTCCTAAAGCCGCCCAGTTTGCCCTGATTTTTATTACCATGATCTGGGGCGGTACTTTTTTAGCCGTGCAATATGCGCTGAATTTTAGTACCCCGATGTTTTTTGTCGGCTGCCGCTTTGCAGTTGCGGCTTTGGTCATCTTTTTAATCTCGATTAAATCCATGCGCGGCTTAACCTTAAAAGAGAGCTTGGCGGGCACCGCCATAGGCATTGTGATTGCAATTGGTTATGGTACACAGACCATCGGCCTACAAAGCATTTTAAGCAGTGAATCCGCCTTTCTCACTGCACTGTATGTGCCCTTGGTGCCCATTTTAATGTGGCTGATCTTCCAAAAAATACCTTCCGTAATGACTTGGGTCGGTACTGCACTGGCCTTTACTGGCTTGGTGTTGTTAACAGGCAATGGCTTTTCCAGCATTAATTTCAGTTATGGACAAACGCTTACCCTGATCTGTGCCTTTGTGATTGCACTTGAAATTATCCTGATTGGTTATTTTGCCGGGAAAGTTAATCTAAGACGGGTCACGGTGATTCAACTGGCAGTTGCTTCATTATTATCATTTGCCAGTATGCCCTTGGTCGGTGAACACAGTATTCCACCGTTTTCCTGGGGATTGCTGATCATTGCCGTGGCACTCGGCTTAGCCAGTGCGTTGATTCAATTTGTGATGAACTGGGCGCAACGTATGGTCGATCCAACGCGTGCTGCGATTATTTATGCGGGTGAACCGGTTTGGGCCGGTGTCATCGGACGTATTGCCGGTGAACGTTTACCGTTACTGGCATTATTTGGAGGACTACTGGTGGTGCTTGGAGTTTTAGTCAGCGAATTAAAGTTTAAATTCTTTACGAAGAAACCACTGCCAGAGAATAAATAGAGAAAGCAAAGTGCACAACAGTTTTGGTTGAATACAATCTATTGTGCACCTTTCAACAATTAGGCTGGAATTTCCTGCTGATTCCTGGCTAAGGGACTATTGCCAATCTGCCACACATACGGCAATGGTGCTTGATTAACTTCCCAATCTCCAATCACTTTCTGTTTATAGACCAATGGGTTGTGTGATGCGACCACACGGGCATTGCGCCAAAAACGGTCCAGCTGCTTGTCTGTGGAACTGGCCGATGCACCCAAGGCATTAAACAGCTCGCTACTCAAATTCAGTACCAGTTCGGCAATTACCACCTGCCCCTGCGCCGACACTAATTCAGCACGCTGATTAGCATCCAGCTCAGCCTGTTCATCATTTTGAAAATGCTGTAGATAAGCCGCATCTAGTGCTTCAGCAGTACTCAGTGCAATACTTTGAGCTGCATAGGCCTGTGCAGATGCTTTGCCAATTATTTGCAAAATTTGTGCGTCTTCACGTACCAGACTGGCATTACCATGACTATAAATCCGCGTCCGCTGACGCACTTCCTGCTTAAAGGTCTGCACTGCACTTTGTGCAATACCTGCCAAAGTCGCCAGATGAACTACTTGATAAAATGCGGTCTGATATTTAAAGCGGTTTTCAAACACCAGAATGTGATCTCGTTCAATCTCCACATTGTTTAAGGTCAAGGTCCCGCTGCCCGTGGTTTTTTGCCCAAAGCCATCCCAGTCATCCACAATATCAATGCCTTGTGCCTGCGTGGACACCGCAGCAATCACATGCTGATCGGTGGTTTCATCCAAAGCGAACAAGTCAATCCAGTCTGCGAAAATCGTGCCTGTAGAATAATACTTCTGACCATTGATACGGAGTTTTCCGTCCTGCGTTGCCGTAACACGAGTTGCGACATCTCCAATTTCAACTTGACCAATTTCGGTCCATGCATTCCCCACAATCTCACCACGAACAAAGCGTTCAAACCACAGGGTCTGTGCTGCGGTTTTTTGTGCGTTTAAACGGTCTTCGACAAAGGCAAAATGCCCGCGTAAGGCCTGAACTACATTGGAGTCAGCTTGAGCCAGTTCAATCAACAGCTGAAATAATTGCTTTTGCGAAACACCATCACCACCAAAAGCCACAGGCACCCGTACCGCGCCAAAGCCAGCCTGTTTTAACCATTGAACCGGTTCATAGGGCAAGGTTCGGTTCTTTTCCCGTGCTAAAGCACCTTCCGCAATTCGTTCGAAGATAGGACGAAACTTGCCCGCCACCTGTTCATAATGTGCACCCAAGGAGAGATTTTGATTGCTTTGACTGGTCATAATACTACCCCTCTTAGCTCCACGCATGACGTGGCAGTGCCACACCATTCAAATAGTAATTACCCACCAGATTATATTTCCAGCGTACCGGATCATGCAGGGTATGCGTACGGGCATTGCGCCAGTGCCGATCCAGATTCAGCTCGGATAAGGTGGAACGGCTACCCGACAACTCAAATAATTTATTGGCCGCCAAGAGTGCGATTTCAGTGGTTAGTACTTTCGATTCAGCCGTGAGTAAGGTTGCTTCTGTTACGCTGTCTTCGGTTGGATTGGCCAAAGCACGGTCAATCGCCTCACCGGCCAAGGCTAAAACCGCCTCTGCGGCACGCAGTTTAATTTTTAGCTCGCCAATATTGCTAATGGTATAGGGATCTTCACTGGCATGTTCCAGACCTGAATCAATCCAAGGACGGGCAGACTCACGCACATAGCGAATGGTTTCCTCAATCGCCCCACGCGCAATCCCCGCATCGACAGCGGACTGAATAATTTGTGAAATTGCACCTGCTGCTGTGGGACGTTCAAAAGCCTGATGGATCGGCACCACATATTTTAAATCGACCCGAACATGATCGAGCTGCACGCTGCCACTAGCCGTAGTGCGCTGACCAAAACTGCTCCAGTCATTCACAATGGTCAAACCTGGGCTATGTTGTGGTATCAGTGCTGCAAATACTTTGCCCTCGTCACTGACTGCAACCACAGGAATCCAGTGTGCCAATAAAGCGCCTGTGGCAAAAAATTTCTGACCACTGATCAGCGCATAATCCTCTTTAAATTCAATTTTAGTGGTCAAATCCGCGACAGTTTTCGAGTGTTTTTCCGAGAATGCATTGCCTAAACGCTTGCCTTGCAGCACTTGTTCGAAGAAGAACTGCTGCTGCTCCAATGATGCATCCAAACGGATATGCTCTAAAAAGGCCCAATGATTTTGTGCAATCTGCCCTAAAGATGAATCTGCACTGGAAATAATGGTCACGACTTCAGCCAAAGTTTTATAACTCACCCCTGCACCACCAAACTGTTTTGGAATATTAATCCCCCACAGACCCGAGGCGGAGTATTGCTGGATTTCCTGCAGTGGCAGCTTGCGTTCATGGTCACGCTTTGCCGCCTCTTTGGCAAAAGCAGCCGCTATACGATGGGCCACCGCAAGGGCTTCTTGATCTGAAGCAATCACATGTGCGGGCGTATTATTCAAGTAAAAATCTTGCGGAATACTCTGTGCATCTTCCAGTTTTATTTCTATTTTTGAGGTCATTATAAATACTCATTGTTCCAGTTATAAAAATAAACTAGCACTATTTTTATTGCATATTTATAAGTTAAATATAGAAACTAATCTTTTTATTTAAAATAAACTCAAACCATCACTTATTTATTAAAAAAACAACTAAAAATCAAAAACAAACATCTCAACAAGACCGACTATCACGTTAATACCCTTTAACCGAGAAAAAACAAAATAACATTTTGAATTTAATAAAAATAATCATTAAAAATACAGTGCAAAACCCTGTTAAACCTATTCATGATAAAGTTTTATTTTTTTATGATTAATCAATTCAATAGTTTTTAATTAATATCAATAAAAATCTTTAATTTCGTAAAGACCAATGACTAAGCAAATTAGATTTAATGCCTTTGAAATGAACTGTATTGCGCATCAATCGCCTGGATTGTGGCGCCATCCTCAGGATCGCTCGACCGAATATAAAGACCTCGACTACTGGACCGATTTGGCTAAGATTTTGGAACGTGGCAAGTTTGATGGGGTTTTTATTGCCGATGTTTTAGGTATTTATGATGTTTATCATCAATCGGCAGAACATGCACTCACAGGGGCCGTACAGGTTCCGGTAAATGATCCTTTGCAAATTGTGCCTGCGATGGCGGCCGTCACCCAGCATTTGGGCTTTGGCCTGACCACTTCGATTTCTTTTGAACATCCCTATCCTTTTGCACGGCGTATGAGTACCTTGGATCACCTGACCAAAGGGCGTATTGGCTGGAATATTGTGACATCCTATCTGGAAAGCGGTTCCAGGAACTTAGGCCTTAAAACCCAGGTCAGCCATGATCAACGCTATAATATTGCTGACGAATATTTAGAAGTGCTCTACAAGCTCTGGGAAGGTTCATGGGAACAGGATGCGGTGTTACGAGACAAGGAACGGGGGATTTTTGCCGATCATCGCAAAGTCCACCCCATCAATCATCAAGGCCAATATTTTAACGTTCCCGGCATTCATATTTGCGAACCTTCACCACAACGCACCCCTGTACTGTATCAGGCAGGCGCATCCAGTCGTGGACAATTATTTGCCAGCCAAAATGCTGAATGTGTGTTTATTTCTGCACCGACTAAAGCAGCCGTGAAAAAACTGGTGCAAGGTATCCGCTCCAACCTGATTGAACAAGGCAAAGATCCTCATTCGATCTTGATCTACACCATGCTGTCCATCGTGGTGGATGAAACCGATGCAAAAGCCCAAGCAAAATTCCAAGACTATCAAAACTACGCCAGCTATCACGGCGGACTGACTTTGGCATCCGGCTGGTCGGGAGTCGATTTTTCGCAATTCCATGCAGAAGACAAAGTTGAATATATTCATACCAATGCGATTCAGTCGATGCTGGATTCTTACGTAAAAGCCGATCCAAATCGTGTCTGGACCATTGAAGAGATTGCCAAATTTATCAGTATCGGTGGTAATGGCCCAGTTCTGGTGGGCTCAGCGGCCACAGTTGCAGATCAACTTCAGGCATGGATGGAAGAAACCGATATTGATGGCTTTAACCTGGCCTATATTCTGGCGCATCAAACTTTTGAGGATGTGGTGGAGTATCTGGTACCTGAGCTTCAGCAACGCGGAGTTTATCCAACTGAATATCCCGAAGGAACTTTACGCGAAAAGCTGTTTGGGCAAGGCCCACTGCTGCCTGAGCAGCATCGCGGGGCAAGCTATCGCTATCATTGCACAGCGAAAACCAACATCACGATAGAACTCGCTTAGTCGTTGCACTCAACCAAACGAGTTCTGATCGATTAGCCTTGGTACATCGGCTTGTTGTCATTCAAGGCGATCAAACCACGGATGGCACGATAGACGATCCAGATCCATGCCCCAAAAATCACCGCAAAAGCAAAGGTGGTTGCAGAAATAGCCACCCCTGCAAAGGCAGTACCATTATCCCCTGTCAGGAACAGGAACGAGAACGGGATAAAGGCAATAATATTCCAGGCCAGATACCACCAGAAGGTGCGGATTTGCCAGGTAAAGTGGCTTTCAAAAATTGAGCCTTGGACATCACTGCGTTTAACATAGTTGATGATCAAGGCCACAATGGCCAATAAACCTACCGTAAAAATTGCAAGGATATAAAGGATGTACAGGACCAGAGTCAAAGTACGATTCGGATCTTGATCAACGGAATAATTCATTTCTATTTATCTCCAGTGTCAGACTCCGCTTAATATCAATAAAACACATTAAGTGGAGAAATTAACCAACATATCAATAATATATTAAAGACTATGGTACAGAAATAAATCTTCCGAAACGGTTGCTTTTGTGTTTTATGTCTCAGTTTTCGCTGAGCAAGCCAACCGGCGCACCATCCTCCCAAAGCATCCACAATATGCAAGGTCTGCTCGGGAATACGGCGATTCCCGAGTTGCGCCGCCTCTTTGTCCTGCGCATACAGCCAATAACTCACCACATTCATCAAGCTGACAAATAACAGGGTATACGGCGGCAATAATTTGCTAAAGCTGGCGACCAGCATAAAAACAATATAAATCACAATTGCAATCTGCATGGCCGACCACGGTTTAGTAGCGGTTGGCTTTTCAGCTTTGGCTTTATGCTCAAATACTTGCGAGGCTTTTAAATACACGGCTTGCTGAGCGCGATAACGACCGCGCTCATCCAGAATCACCACATACTCCAGCGCACAACCGATAATCGGCCTTGGCCCCGTGCGAGCAAAGTCTTTAATGTGAATAAAAACACGTTGTTTTTTCGGGTCATTGGGTTGGATAAAGCCATAGCCTTTATCATCAAACCACTCCACTAACCGACCTTGATCGCGCATGATATTTTCCTAAGCTGTGATTCGTTGTAAACGGTCTTGCATCATCATGCGCATTTGTAGCGGATCTTTTTGCAAAATATCGTCGCCGGTACGCCCGTGCTCGGCATTTTTCTGCGCCACCTGCAAACGCATGCTCCAGAAACGACATGCCGCCATCGCCAGGAAGATATTTAAACAGGCCAATTCATCCTCAGTCAGCATACGAATTCCTTGATAGGCAGCCAGGAAGGCATCGGCCTTGGCTTGATCGAGATGGGCTTGTGGATAGGCAGTACAGAAGTCATTGATACTGATCGCAATATCAAATAACCATTCATCTTGATTCAATTCATAAAAATCAAGGATACCTTGCAACTGATCACCTTCAAACAAGGTGTTATCTCTAAACAAATCTGAATGAATAAAACCGGTAGGACGATCTGGATGTTGCTGGGTAATCTGTGCAAACTGCTGAAAAACTTGTGCCAATAAAGCCTGATCGTCCGCATTCATTTGTGGCTTAAGCTGTGCGGCCACATCCGACCAGTATTGATGATTACGGTTAAAATCACGTTCTAAAGGAAAGCCCTGCAAGGCCAAATGCAATTTTGCCTGCGCCTGTGCAATCGCCTGAATTTGCGCAATGCTGGCATCTTCAGGATGCTCGCCCATCAAGCGCGGTGCAATTTGTGCCGGCTTATCGGCAATACTATGAATCGCCTGTCCACTGTGCTTTAACGGTACTGCCACAGGCACACCGGCCTGACCCAAACAATCCAGTACAGGCACCAGTTCGCCTGCCCCTTCAGCGTCTAACTCTTCAAACACCGTTAAAACATATTGTTTCTTTGATTGATCCACCAAAAAATAATTGGTGTTTTGAATACCGCCTTGGATTGGAATCAGGTCAATCACTGCTAAACCATAGGGTTCGGCAAAGGCTTGAACTTCTTCTAAACTCAACGGGGTATAAACCGACATGGAAAACCTGCAAAAAATAGCTGTGAAGTTTGATAGAATACCTGTTCCCTCCATGAAGGTGTAGCACCCCTTTCTTTATTGGCGATTTTTTGGAAAATTTTATGCTCGCAAAACGTATTATCCCTTGCTTAGATGTTGATAATGGTCGAGTCGTCAAAGGCGTTCAATTCCTTGATATTCGTGACGCAGGTGACCCTGTCGAAGTGGCGCGTCGTTATAACGAACAAGGCGCCGATGAAATCACCTTTTTAGATATTACTGCTACCCATCATGGACGCGACACCACCTACCGTACCGTAGAACGCATGGCAGAAAGCGTGTTTGTACCGTTAACTGTCGGTGGTGGTGTCCGTAAAGTTGAAGATATCCGTTTATTGCTCAATGCCGGTGCCGATAAAGTCAGTATCAACTCGGCAGCGGTATTTACCCCTGAGTTTGTACAGGAAGCCTCGCAACGCTTTGGTGCTCAATGTATCGTGGTCGCGATTGACGCAAAAAAAACCGGCGAGAACAAGTGGGAAATTTTCACCCACGGTGGCCGTAAGCCGACCGGCATCGATGCGATTGAATGGGCCGTAAAAATGGCCGACTTCGGTGCAGGCGAACTGCTGATTACCAGTATGGATGCCGATGGTACCAAAGCAGGCTATGACATTGCCTTGATGCGCCAGATCAATGACCGTGTCAATATTCCCACCATCGCTTCAGGCGGTGTAGGTAATTTACAGCATTTGGCTGACGGTATTTTAAGAGGTGGTGCAGATGCAGTGCTGGCGGCTTCTATTTTCCACTTTGGTCAACACACCATTCCAGAAGCAAAACAATATCTTGCGGCACAAGGTATTGAAATGCGACTCTGATACATCAGGGATAGAAACATGAACCTCTCTAATGAGAGGTTTTTTATGGAAAGCTTTTTACAGGCAAAAAAATACCTTGCTGGGCAAGGTAAGAAACGGCGTTATATAACGCTAGAGGGTAAAACATACATATCCATTTTGAGCAAAATATAGTCAAATATTTTGTCTGAGCTAAAGTACCGCTAAAATCTGTAGAAATATTGACATTAAAAACCATTTTTATTGACAATTTACGACAAATTTTTTGGTTTTCCCATCATGAATCGCTGACCAAACCCGTATGCTGTTTTATCGGTCGCTTTAAGCCACCGCATCATCGGTTTGATCTTGCGACGGCACTGCTGTGACCAGTTTAGGTTTGTGCTCCACCCATTTTACCGGGAAAACAGCCTCTACTGCTTGAGTCAGTGTTTTAGACAATACTGCGGGCAAACGGAGACCCAATGGATTGGCCTCTTTTAAGTCTGCAGATGAGACCACACGGGTACCCATCACATAATCAAACCATGGTCGGGTCACACACCAGTTGGCATCCTGATTGGAATTCATGTGATGATCATAATGCCAGGGAATGGTTCGTTTGGCCCAATCCGGTTCCAGATGCGCACGTCGGTGTACATAATAATAATTGCCTGCACTATATAGCGCCGCCAGAGACATACCTTTTGAAATGGGATAGAAGGCCACACTGGCAACACCGGCCACCACCGCCAATGACATGATTTCATTACGCGTGCGCCAATGCTCAATACCTTCTACATAACAGTCGTCAGAGAACTGCTGCTTACGCACTTCACGGTGATGGGCCCAGTGCGACTCCATACTTTTCGGCACTGGACTATAGCGTGGCTGACCGGGACGATGTACGCCATGCAAAATGTATTTATGGGCAAACCATTCAAATGCGTTCGCCACTGCCAAGCCTGCGATAAAACCCTTAATCATGGTCTTCTCCCCTATATTTGCTTATTTTTATTCAGCATATAAATTTTGATAGGCGAAGTATTGACGATAGGCTATAGTTATATTGACAAAACACGACAAGCGAACAGGTGGACAGGATGTCACAGCTCAAGCACTATACCGGCTCTGTTTTTGGTGGTTTGGGGCATTTGTTAAAAGCCTATTGTGAAGCAGAACAGATTGCCATTCCGGAACAATTACAGCAGGTTCAAAACCTAGAGCGCTTTGATTATGTGATTTGGCGGGATCTGTTAGAAGATCTAAATCGACTACATCCGAAGAGTGGCCTAGGCTTGGAAATCGCCGCCTATGTGCAGCCCAAACATCTGGGAATTATTGCCTATCTAGCCTTGTCCTGTGAAAATCTGGGCGAAGCTTTAGCGCGTTATCATGACTTTCATCGCCTGATTTATGATGGCAGTCCTTTGGTGGTCGAATTCAATGATCGCTACGCCTCCATCCGCTGGGAAGCGCCTGAACCGCATCCCACCCAACTGACCGATGAAATTGCCATTGCGCTGATGGTGCAATTTCTCAAGCTATTTATGTCCGGTGACGTAATTCAGCTGCATGAAGTGCATTTCGTCAATACTGCACCGAAAAACATCAGCATTTATGAGCAGTATTTCCACTGCAAAGTCCGCTTCGATCAGCCTAAAACACAGTTACTGCTTCCGGTCAGCGAGGCATTTAAACCCTTACGTAGCGGTGATCACACCTTACAGCAACTGTTGTTGCAGCAAGCCCAAGCCTTGCTGGATAAATTGCCCAATTCGACCCAACTGGATCAACGTTTGCAACATGCCATTTTGACCGGCCTGCAAAAAAACCAATATCAGCTCGATTTTATTGCCGAAAAGCTGGGCCTATCCGTGCGCCAATTACAGCGTCATTTACAACAACAACACACGACTTTTCAGCAACGGGTGCAACAGATGCGTTTTATGCTGGCCACTGAATATCTTAAGGATCCGCATCTCAGTTTGCAGGAAATTGCGCTACTGCTGTGTTATTCGGAACAAAGCGCTTTTCAGCGTGCTTTTAAAATCTGGACCGGGCAAACCCCGCAACAGTGGCGAAACAACAACACAATTTACAATTCTTAATAAAATTACCCATGAACTAACGGTTTCACAACTGATCCATTTTTTCACACGTTTTATACAAGAGCCTATATACCTATGTGAAATAGTTCACACTTTTTCACACGGTTGACACATATCCATAATAACGTTTTGGATGCTTGTTTTTTTTATTTTTTAAAACATGTTTGGTGATAACAATGAACAAATATTTAGCAGAATTTCTTGGTACTTTTTGGCTTGTTTTTGGTGGTTGTGGTAGTGCTGTACTTGCAGCAGCATTTCCAGAGCTTGGCATCGGCTTTCTTGGTGTAGCACTTGCTTTTGGTTTAACTGTATTAACAGGCGCGTATGCCTTTGGTCATATTTCAGGTGGTCACTTTAACCCGGCGGTCAGCGTCGGTTTATGGGTCGGCGGGCGTTTTAATGCCAAAGACCTGGTGCCCTATATTATTTCTCAGGTGATTGGTGGTGCGCTTGCGGCATTCGTGCTGTACATCATCGTACAAGGTCAGGCCGGTTTTGCCGGTACAGGCGGCTTCGCCACCAACGGTTATGGCGAACTTTCTCCAAACCACTTCTCTGTGGCTTCAGCATTTCTGATTGAAGTCGTACTCACAGCCTTCTTCCTGATCGTGATCATGGGTGCAACAGACCGTCGTGCACCCGCTGGCTTCGCACCGATTGCAATTGGTTTGGCCCTCACCCTGATCCACTTGATCAGTATTCCAGTGACTAATACTTCTGTGAACCCGGCACGTAGTACTGCGGTGGCTTTATTTGCGGAAACTGCGGCGCTTAGCCAGTTGTGGTTATTCTGGGTTGCGCCAATCATTGGTGCCATCATCGGTGCAGTGATCTATAAAGTTGTGGGCAGCGAGAAAAACTAAGCGCATCACACCGCATAAAAAAAACAGCCTGCATCGGCTGTTTTTTTTATTTATAAAAATGGATTTTCAATGTCCTGTTCCAGTTGACGCTCAATCTGTTCAGGCAGCTCCTGTTTCTCCAAGGCCGCCACCACCTCATTGATAAAGCCTTGTAATGCCTTTGCGGTTTTTAAACCTGCCTGATCTTTGGTGATTTGCAAATTGCCGTACAAGCTCACACAATCCACCTGATTTTCCAGGGTCAGATCATAAATTGCTGACGACTCATCACCATGTTCAAAAGGTTTAAACATCTTTCTCTCTCGTTATTGTTGTCTCTCACCCAACATGAGCCAAGCACGATCACTTTGCAAGCGTTTCTTAGCGCAACATTTGTAAGAAATACTGTACCAAGGCATTGATCAGTTGGTTAATCATGGCCTGTTTGGTCTGTTCATCAATCTGCGGCAACTTACTGCCTGCCGACTCAGTCGATTGTGAGGTAAATTGACGCTGCTGGGCCTGAATAGCATCGGTCTTGGCCTCTTCCGCACACTGACTTTGCCCATCCCAATGTGAATAGCTAATGTCCTTGTTCGGCTTCACCTGTTGCGCAGACAACGGTAACTGATAGACATTGCGTTTCTGCTGCTCGGTCAATTGCGGGAATAAATTAATTCCCAGCTTTTCTTCCAGATAGCAGACACTCACCACTTTAACCTGCAGTGAATTATTATTTGGCGCATAGTAGGCACCAATAATGCCCTGCTTGGGCAAATACACCGCTTTATACACCGCGGTCGGGACAATCACCCCTTTACCAATGGTTTTCAGGCGTTTGCCTTCAAAGATTGGTCCGGTGAGCACATAAGCATCTTTATGCTGTTTGGTGACCATGGAACGTACGGCTTCTTCCAGTTTGCGCCAGACTTCCTGATTATTTTTCGGTGCTTGCGGCACCATATTGGCAAGGGAGAAACTGTCATACTGGGCTGCGGTATTGTTCATGTCTCCGTTAGGTGCCATATGACCACGGTCATAGCCGGAACCACGATAATCCGATAACAACGCGCGATGCGCCAACTGCACCCGGGTTTCTTCATGGAAATTATCTTCACGTTTGATTTTGACACTTAAACGTTCAGGGGTGAGATATTCCGCTGACCACAACGGCGTTTTGGAGATGCCCGAATACATCACATTGAAGTCGTTAAAACACAAGGCATAACTGTCTTTTTTCAGACTGTCCTTGCTCAATAATGGCGGAACATCACGATAGAACGGTTTTAAACAGGCGCCATTACTGGACTGGAACGGAATCAGTTTCGAAATTTTTTCATTGCCAAACGCAATCGCAAAACTTCCCGTCGCGACTGCAGCCAGCACAAGCTTTCCAACATTCTGGCTCAAAAAAGCAAATGGTGTTTTACCCTTTCTGGTTGGTTTCTTCGCCATAACTACATCAAAATCAATATGAACGCGCAGCTTAACAACTCAAAGCCTTGCTGTATATTGGGTTTCAGCCTAGAGCGACATTTTATGTCGCAAATCTGTACACTTGC
Source organism: Acinetobacter sp. IK40 (assembly GCF_035615075.1). NCBI lineage: Bacteria > Pseudomonadati > Pseudomonadota > Gammaproteobacteria > Moraxellales > Moraxellaceae > Acinetobacter > Acinetobacter sp. IK40. Next base: position 192,301 of record NZ_JANBOE010000003.1, read on the forward strand.
TCAACAGACAATAAAAAAGGCACTTTAACGTGCCCTTTTTATCGACTTAAACTTAAATTTCGATCTGGCTGCCCAGTTCCACCACACGGTTGGTCGGGATCTGGTAGAAGTCACTGACCGGACTGGTATTACGCTGCATCGAGATAAACAGCTTTTCACGCCATGGTGACATGCCATCACCAACGGTATGCACAATACGGTCTCGCGAAATGAAGAAACTCATTTGCATCATATCGAACTCAAAATCCAGCTGCTTATAGGCCTGTTCCAGCGCGACCGGAATATTCGGCTGGTCCTTGAAACCATAATAGACATAGATGCGATAAAAGTGCTCATCCAGCTTTTCCACTTTTAAGCGGTCGGCTTCAGCCACATACGGAATATCCTGCGTATAGACCGTCACCATCACATTGCGCTCATGCAGCACCTTGTTGTGCTTGATGTTATGCAACATCGCATGCGGCACAATATTCGGGGTACCAGTCAGGAAAATCGCTTCACCTGGCACATATTGGGTTTCTTTGCTCATGCCAATACTTTTAATAAATAATTCAATCGGCAAGGCATTGGTTTCCATGCGGTTATACACGATTTCACGACCACGTTTCCAGGTCATCAGAATGGTATACACCACCACACCTATCAGGATTGGTACCCATCCGCCAGAGAGGATCTTTAATGAGGTTGAACCGACAAAAATCAGATCTATGATCAGGAATGGCACCGCAAACAACGCCACTTTCCATGCAGGCCAACGCCACACGCCATAGGCCAGCGTCGAGATCAGGATGGTACCGCAGAGCATGGTCATGGTCACCGCAACGCCATAGGCACTGGCCAGTTCGGCACTGCTTTCAAACAGCAGAATCAGGATCACCACCGAGATAAACAACACCCAGTTAATGAAAGGCAAATAGATCTGGCCCTGCTCTACATCAGAGGTATGGTGCACGGTGAGACGCGGCAAATAGCGTAACTGCATGGCCTGATTGGCCATCGAGAACACACCGGTAATCACCGCTTGAGAGGCAATCACCGCTGCGGCAGTTGCCAGTCCGATCATCGGGAATAAAGCCCAGTCAGGCACCAGCAGGTAAAACGGGTTTTCAATCGCCTTGGCATCACGCAACAGTAAGGCGCCCTGACCTGCATAGTTGAGCAGCAAGCACGGCAAGACCACGATAAACCAGGCCAGCTTGATCGGCATCCGTCCAAAATGCCCCATATCGGCATAGAGCGCTTCACCACCGGTCATGGTCAGGATCACCGCACCCATGGTAATAAAGGCAACGGTCGGCTGGTCATAGACAAAATGCAGCGCCCAGTAAGGATTGACCATCATCAATACATACGGGGTCTGAATGATGCTCCACAGGCCAATCAGGCCAATGGATGCGAACCATAATAAGGTGATCGGTCCAAAGAATTTGCCCATGGTGGCAGTACCATGTCGTTGCACCATAAACAAAGCGGTTAAAATACCGAGCGCAATCGGGACTAACCAGCGATCCAGAGTGGGTGTGATCAGACTCAGGCCCTCAATCGCCGACAGTACCGAAATGGCTGGCGTAATAATGCCGTCACCAAAGAATAGCGATGCCCCGATAAAGCCCAATGCGATCAGAAAGATTTTATTCTTGTTGCTAAATACATTAGAACGCAGGTTTAACGCCAGCAAAGACATGATCCCGCCTTCGCCATTGTTGTCTGCACGCATGATCATCGACACATATTTAAAACTGATGGTCAGGTTCATGCACCAGAAGATCAGGGACAGGATGCCGAGGATCGATCCTTCACTGATATCCACATGTCCTGTGACAAAGCATTGCCGTATCGCATAGAGCGGACTGGTCCCAATGTCTCCAAATACCACCCCTAATGCTGCCAGCGTCATCGCGGGCAATGCGGCTTTTTTTGCAGTACTTTGCATATTATGTCGCTTCAAACTAAAACGTTATATGGCGCAATCTTATCATTAGCCAAAAAGTTTTTCTGCAAATCTGTTCATCACAACTTGGCAGCCCGCATTTTTTTGGTTACTATCGCACACCTTGGTGAGGTGTCCGAGTGGCTGAAGGAGCACGCCTGGAAAGTGTGTATACGTTTGCGCGTATCGAGGGTTCGAATCCCTCTCTCACCGCCAGAATTTTGATGCATGTGTTTGCATGAAATGAGAAAGCTTAAATCGAAGGATTTAAGCTTTTTTTTGTTTATATCATATTTAGCTTAAGCAAAATTCTCTAAAATTTTAAATAGCTATTTGCAATATAAGGTGGGATTTTCATAAATCTCACCTTATTTTTTTACTCAACAATTCGAATTTTTGCAATCTAAGGTTGAAACTCTTTAAGCAAATCAATTTTAAAATCTGCATTCTAAGGTTGAAAAGCCTGCATTAATTACATAGTATTTAATCATTGCAAAATAAGGTTGAAAATCAAAATGGCTTCTGCTCCAAACAATACTGAATCTACACTGGCAAGTTTTATTTGGAGTAATGCAAATGATCTTTGGGGTGATTTTCCGCATACAGAATTCGGTAAAATCATTTTGCCCTTTACTGTATTAAGACGTTTGGAATGTGTACTTGAGCCAACTAAAAATGTCGTTCTCAATACTTATAACCAATTCAAAGATCAAGGCATGATGATGGATGACATTCTCAAGAATGTGAGTGGGAATCCGTTTTACAATACCTCTAATTATAATTTATCTAATTTAGGTGGAACAAAAACAAAAGCCAACCTAGAAGATTATATTGCTAACTTCTCAGATAACGTCCGTGTCATCTTTGAACAATTTGATTTTGCGAATACGATTAATAAATTAGCCAAAGCCAATTTGCTTTTGCGTATCTGTAATAACTTCGCCACCATTGATTTGCATCCAAGCGTTGTCCCTGACCGTACCATGAGTAATGTCTATGAACATTTGATCGCACGTTTTGGTGCGGAAGTGGGTACAGGATCAGAGGACTTTATGACCCCTCGTGATATTGTGCATTTAGCAGCGACTTTATTGCTTGAGCCTGATAATGATTTGTTTGAGCAAAAACAAGGTTTAATTCGTACCGTGTACGATCAAACCTGTGGTACTTCCGGTTTTTTAACCGATATGATGAACTATGTGGAAAGTTATAAAGATCGATATAGTGTTGCTCCCGTACTTGTACCGTATGGTCAAGAATTAGAACCTCAAACACATGCTGTTGCATTGGGTTCAATGTTACTTAAAAAATTAGAATCAGACCCAAGCCGTGATTTATCACAAAACATTAAACAAGGCAGTACTTTAAGTAATGATCATTTTTCAGGTCAGCGTTTTCACTACCAATGCTCCAACCCGCCTTTTGGTAAAAAATGGGAAAAAGATGCTGCTGTAGTACAACAAGAGCATAATGAAAAAGGTTTTTCAGGGCGTTTTGGTGCTGGTTTGCCAAAGATAAGTGATGGTTCGATGCTGTTCCTACAAAACCTTATTTCTAAGTTAGAAAAGCCTGAAAATGAAGGTGGTCGTGGTGCGATTGTGCTATCAGGTTCACCACTTTTTAATGGTGGTGCGGGTTCGGGTGAATCCGAGATTAGACGTTTTATTTTAGAAAATGATTTTCTTGAAGCGATTGTGGCATTACCGACAGATATTTTCTTCCGTACAACTATTGGTACCTACATTTGGTTGATCTCAAACCGTAAGCCTGAACACCGTAAAGGAAAAGTACAGCTTATTGATGCTACAGGCATGGGTGCAACCATGCGTAAAAATGAAGGTAACAAGCGTAAATTTGTCGATCAAAATTCGATTGATGAAATCACACGTATTTATGCCGACTTCCAAGAAAGCCCGATCAGCAAGATTTTTGACTATACCGACTTTGGCTATCGCAGAGTAAAAGTATTACGTCCGTTACGCATTGATTTAGTTTTTGATGCTGAAAAACTTAACGTATTTAAAGAAGCTAAAGAATTTAGCAAGTTATCAGACAGTGACCAGAGTGTAGTAGTCGCTTATATTGATCAGCAGTTTGGCGACAGCAAAGACTATGCTTGGTTTGAGAATACATTCTTGAAAAATCTGCCCCTCAACAAAGTAAGTAAAGGCTTTAAAAATGCCTTGATCTCTGCGTTTGGGGTGCAAAATCCTGATGCCGATGCCGTTGAAATTAATGGTGAAGTGCAAATGGATAACGACCTCACCGATTATGAAAACATCCCATTAAATCAAGATATTGCTACATATATGGAAAAAGAGGTATTACCTCATGCTCCTGATGCGGTGATTGATACTAGTTATACCGATAGCAAAGACGGTCAAGTCGGTGTAGTGGGTTATGAAATTAACTTTAACCGTTATTTCTATGTGTTTGAGCAGCCACGCCACCCAAATAAGATTATGGCTGAAATTAAAGAGCTGTCTGCCGAAGTCGCACAATTACTTGGGAGGATTTAATCATGCAATTTAAAGAATATCCAAGTTATAAAGCTAGTGGCGTGGAATGGTTAGGTGATGTACCTAACCATTGGAATCTGAAAAGATTTGGTTATATTTTTGATGAAAACAAAAAGAAAAATATTGGTCTAAAAGAAATCAATGTTTTATCTTTAAGTTATGGAAACATAAAAGAAAAGAATATTGATGATAACAAAGGTTTATTGCCTGAATCCTTTGAAACTTATCAAATTATTAAACCGAATGACATTGTTTTCCGTTTTACTGACTTGCAAAATGACAAACGTAGCTTAAGAAGTGCTATATCAAAATATCATGGGATTATTACGTCTGCATATATTTCTGTAACAACTAAGCAAAATGCAGATTTTTATAATTATTTATTTCGAGCGTACGATTTACAGAAAGTATTTTATTCAATGGGCGAAGGTATGCGTCAATCTTTAAAGATGGACGAATTAAATAAAATGCCTGTGGTTTTACCGAACAAGGATGAACAGAAACACATAGTTTCATTCCTCGACACCGAAACTGCCCGAATTAACAACCTCATTAGCAAGCAAGAAAAGTTAATCGAGCTTTTGGAAGAACAGCGTAAGTCGATTATTTCTCATGCTGTAACTAAAGGGTTAAATCCAAATGCACCAATGAAAGATAGTGGTGTGGAATGGTTGGGGAATGTACCTGAGCATTGGGAATTAACACCCATAAAGCATTTGGTAAAAACACAAAAAGGTTTTGCATTTTCTAGTCATCTTTTTAAAGAAGATGACAATGGTATAGGTATAACAAAAGCCTCTGACATTAAAAATGGCTCTATTTTAGAAGCAAGTACTTTTATAGATAAAGATCAGTTTGATGAATATAAAAAATATCAGTTATATACTGACGATATTATTATTAGTACGGTTGGTAGTACACCTGAAGTAAGTAACAGTGCTGTTGGGCAAATTGGATTATTACCTGAAGATTTAGAGGGCTGTTTGTTAAATCAGAATACTGTGATTTTCCGTTCTAAGCCTTTAATTGATCAAGTTTTTCTCTATTATACATTATTGTCAAAAGCATATAGAAATTACTTGGATTTATTCGCACACGGAACGGCAAACCAAGCAAGCTTAAGTATCGTAGATATGCTAGCATTTTCATTACCATTACCACCTAAAAATGAGCAATCAGATATAGTTTTATATATTAAGAAGAAATCATTTGTGATTAATCGACTTATTCATAATCAAAAACAGCTTATTGAAAAACTCAAAGAATATCGCTCATCCATTATCTCCCATGCTGTCACAGGAAAAATTGACGTACGGGAGTTAAGCACATGAATTTTTCACTAAATTGTAAATCTAGCTTTACTTTTGGTCGATCATATTGCATGATTCTTATCAACATACCTGCCATGCCTCTGTTCAAGTTCACTTGTTCACGCACAAATCGGCAGGTTTTTTTTGCCTGAGAAATTGTGATGGTTCAATTCACTAAACAAGCAAAAACTAGCCAAGACCATATCACAACATGGCAACAGCGTGGATTAGTCATTCCTGATCTTGCACGAGCAGACCGTTATCTCAGTTTTATAGGCTACTATCGTTTATCGGCTTATACCATTCCTTTTCAGCAAGCTGTCACAGCCAATTCAAACGTATTGCATCAATTCAAAGCTAATACTACATTTGATGATGTACTCAACCTATATATCTTTGATCGAGAGCTAAGGCTCTTGGTCATGGATGCGATTGAACGTATTGAAGTGGCAATACGGGCACAAATTTGTAATGTACTGTGTCATCAATCGGGTGATGCTTTTTGGTACACCGATGAACAGCATTTTAGTCCGAACTATGCCCACATGCGTTTACTTGCTAGTATTGAACGGCAATTACTGGATGAAAAAAGCCGTTTAGAGCGTGATGAAAAAGCCATTGATAAACGTCCACTTTCGCAAGCTGATAAAGATGCTTTGAAAGACAAGGTTCGTAAAGAAAACTTCTTACGCCACTACTTATCTAAATATGACAGCCCGAAATTACCGCCATCATGGATGATGATCGAAATGCTAACCTGGGGTGAACTGAGCCATCTCTATGTTGGGCTAAAATCCAATCCTGCAAAAAAACAAATTGCCCAGAATTTAGGACTGCATGCCGAAGTCTTGGAGTCGTGGCTGAAAAGTCTCAATGATGTGCGTAACCTATGTGCTCATCATAGCCGACTGTGGAATAAAGAACATGGTCGCAGCATCAAAATTCCAACTTCAAATGCGATTCAATGGTTGCACAACCCTGTGACCTTGAGTAATACCTCAATCCGCTATGAGAAGCGCACCTATATGCTTTTGGTGGCAATGCAAACTTTACTTTATATGATCAGCCCAAATTCTACATGGGCAAAACGACTCAAAGATTTAATTGAGCAGTATCCATCACTATCCAAAGCCAATATGGGAATGCCTGAGCTATGGCATCAAGACCCATTTTGGCAACATGCATTACAACAGAATTAAGAATAAGGGGAATCGCATGAATATATTGTCAGACAAAGCCCATTACGAAAGTCATTTAGAAGCCTACATTGTAGAAAAGCTGCAAGCACAAGGATGGGTGGCAGGACAAAGTAGAAACTATCATACTGAGTATGCGCTCTACCCCGAAGATTTAATCACATGGATTCAAACCACACAGCCTGGAAAATGGGAAAAATTACAAGCCCTCAATGGCGGTAATACTGAGCAACGTATCATTGACCGATTGGATGATGAACTAAATAAAAAAGGCACAATCCATATCTTCCGTAATGGCTTTAGCATGGCGGGTGCAGGCACAATCGACCTTAGTGAGAGTGCACCCGAAGATGGACGCAATCAAGCCGTCATTGACCGCTATAATGCGAATATTCTACGAGTTGTACCTCAACTCAAATATCATCCATCCAAAGATGCAGGCATTTTAGACCTTGTATTTTTTATTAACGGCTTGCCGATGGCAACAGTAGAAATTAAGACCGAGTTTAACCAGTCTTTAGAAGATGCCATTGAACAGTACAAAAATGACCGTAAGCCGATAGACCCAAAAACAAGACGTAAAGAGCCACTACTCACCCCGAAACGTGGTGCAATTGTGCATTTCGCTTTGTCTGAATCTGAAATTGCCATGACCACCGCTTTAGATGGTGAAAGCACTTATTTCTTGCCGTTTAATAAAGGCAATGAAGGTAAAGCAGGCAATCCTCCTGCGAATGCATCCAAAGGTGAAGATTACCCCGTGGCGTATTTTTGGGACTATGTCTGCCAACGTGATAATTGGCTGAAAATTTTCCATAACTTTGTTTATGTGGAAAAGAAAAACAAAGTTGATCTATATGGTAATTGGACAGTACAGGAACGCTTAATTTTTCCACGTTACCACCAGTTTGATGCAGTCAATAAAATCATTGCCGATGTGCAAGACAAAGGCATAGGACTGAATTATCTGTGTGAACATAGTGCAGGCTCAGGTAAAACTTCAACCATCTCTTGGGTGTGTCATTCATTGGTGCGCTTACGTCACAATGACGGTACTCCATTTTATAACTCTGTCATTGTGGTGACAGATAGAACGGTACTAGATGATCAGTTACAGGAAGCGATTCAACAACTCGACCATCAAAAAGGCTTAATTGCTGCCATTAACCGCGATGACAAAGAACATGCAGGAAAATCGAAAAGCAAACAGCTTGAAGATGCCCTATTGTCTAATAAACAGATCATTATTGTAACGATTCAAACCTTTCCACATGTAATGGAAGCGATTCTGACCAATACCAGTTTAAGCGACCGTAATTACGGTATTGTGATTGACGAAGCGCATACCTCTCAAACAGGCTCAACAGCATCAAAACTACAAGCGACTTTAGCGCTACAGTCGGGTGAAGCGATGGCTAACCTGACGATTGAGGAATTGCTTGAGCAGATTCAAAAAGCCCGTGTGCAATCAAAAAATATCAGTCACTTTGCCTTTACTGCCACCCCGAAACACTCGACTAAAATGCTATTTGGGCGTACCAAAAATGGTGAGCCTGCAAGTGATGAAAATTTGCCTGAATCCTTTCATTTGTACCCACAACGCCAAGCGATTGATGAGGGCTTTATTTTAGATGTACTGCAAGGCTACGTGCCTTATAAAACTGCGTTTAAACTGGGCGGTGATGCGGTCGATGATGATAAACGAGTCAATTCTAGAGCAGCAAAGAAAGCCTTAGCTCGTTGGATGACTTTACACGCCACTAACGTCACGCAAAAGGTACAGTTTATTATTCAGCATTTTCACCACAATGTTGCCAATTTACTCAATGGTCAAGCCAAAGCCATGATTGTGACCAGTTCACGACCTGCGGCAGCACGTTATAAAATTGCCTTGGAAAAATATATTGAAGATAACCCTGAATACAGTGCCTATCGTGTTTTGGTGGCATTTTCGGGCAAGCTCACGGGCAAACAGATCAGTCATGAAGCGGATGCTGATATCGAAAGTGGTGCGTTATTTCAAGTCGGTGAAGATAGCGAATTTACCGAAGCCAGTATGAATGCCGATGCTCCTAATTCTGACTTGCGCATTGCCTTTGACCGCCCTGAATATCGCTTAATGGTGGTGGCGAATAAATTCCAAACAGGTTTTGACCAACCTAAACTCTGCGCCATGTACCTTGATAAAGTGATTGCCAATGAGGTTGAAGTGGTACAAACCTTGTCACGTTTAAACCGCACCACGACAGGTAAAGATCAAACCTTCGTCATTGACTTTGTAAATGATCCTGAATGGATTTTAGAGTGCTTTGAAAAATACGATAACGGGGCAAAAATGGTTGATGTGCAAGACCCCAATGTGGTTTATACCATCAAAGATAATATTGAAGAGCTTGATCTGATTACCGAAGATGACTTAGTAGAATTTAAAGCGGCTCGTTTTAAAACTATCCGTGATATTAGCAATCATAATTTTAAAGAAACCACCCATCCTGACCTATTTAAATCGACAGATCGTGTTGCTCGACTGTTTAACCAAAAGCTAAAAATGCTGAAACAGGCGATTGAGCTACAAGAAATAGCGTTCGATCAGGCTAAAGCAGATGGTAATGATGAAGGCGCGGAAAAAGCCGAATTTGAGCGCAAGCAATTGGACGTAGAATTACAAACTTTAATGCGCTTTAAAGGCAATTTAGATAAATTTAGCCGTATCTATTCCTATGTAGCACAGTTGATTGACTTTGGTGATCCTGAACTTGAAAATTTCTCGGCATTTACCAAATTGTTATCTAAACGATTAAATGGACTGTCAACAAAAGAAATTGATATTTCAGGCTTGGTGCTGACTGGCTTTGGTATCTTTAAAAAGAAACTCAAAACCGATGGTGGTGCAGACGCCCCCCAACCATTAGCTCCAATCCAAGGCACAGCCAATGGTGATGTTCAACCCACCAAAATGACCTATCTCAAAGAAATCATCGAGCTTATTACACACATTTTCGGAGATATTTCCACACGTGAAGAACAAGTGGTTTATATCAATCATCTACTCACTATTCTTCGAAAAAATGATGTGGTCATGGCTCAGATTGAAAACAATCCTGAATCTACTGCTTTGCAAGGTAATTTGCCATCAGCAACCAAAGCTGCAATTATTCAGGCACTGACCTCACATCAAGATTTATCGGCATTGTTGCTCAAGACCGATGCTCAAGCAATGCAGAACGTGATCAAGGTGCTGTATAAGTTGCTTAAAGAGGATGAAACTATTGATGTACATCGTCTAATGTAAATGGAGTATTGGCATGATTGATATTCTGCAATTGGATGGCGTTCAACCCATAGATTACCGCAATGAAGATAGCTGTATTGTAATTACCGTACAACCAAGCGGTGATCATTTGGAAACATGTCCTAAATGCGGTGGGCGCTTATATAAGCACGGTCAGCGTATCAATCAGTTTGCTGATACCCCTTTACAGATGCAGCCTGTAAAACTTGAGGTGGTACGGACACGCTATCGCTGTTCTGAATGCAAAAGCATGATCACGCCTCAACTTAGCTTCTTGGATGAAAAGCGTAGAGCGACAAATCGGCTGATTCAACAGGTACGCAAGCATAGTTTAGATAAAACGTTTACACAGCTTGCTGAAGATACTGGTGTAGTCGTGAATACTATTAAAAATATTACTCTCGATTTCGTGGAGGAATTAGAGCGAGATATTAAGTTTGAAACTCCAACGATTATGGGTGTTGATGAACTTAAATTGATGGGGACATATCGCTGTGTCATTACCAACCTTGCTATGAACAGTTTGTATGACATGCTGCCTGAAAGGACTCAAGATACCTTGGTGCCATACTTCGCCAAACTGCCTGATGCAGACAAAGTAGAATGGATTTGCAGTGATATGTGGCGACCCTTGAAAAAATCATTCCATCTGCATCTACCCAATGCCAAGTTGGTCATTGATAAATTTCATGTGGTGAGAATGGCAAGCGTAGCCTTAGATACTGAGCGTAAATCTTTACAAGGTCGTTTGGACCGTGATGCCCGACTGAATATGAAAAAACATTTGCGATGGATATTGCTTAGACGACCAAATTCATTGACCGAAGATCAACAAAGGATTTTAGGAAATTTAGAAAAATGGCATCCTGAATTTAAGGAAGCTTATGATCTCAAAGAACAGTTTTATAATATATATGAAGCAACAACTAAAGTCGATGCGATACAAAAATTTTATGATTGGGAAAGTAATATTCCCAAGCATTTAAAGTCTTTTCGTGACGTTGCTAAAACTGTGAATAATAACTTTGAGGATATATTCACCTACTGGGATGCACCAATTAGAATTACCAATGCTTATACTGAGGGACATAATGGTATTACAAAAGTAGCGAACCGAATGGGGCGTGGCTATACTTTTGAAGTTCTTCGAGCAAAAATGTTATATAACAAAGTAGCTCGATCTATTACAACTTTAACGACTCCATCATCTTCATTAAAACCAAGCAAAGATTATGAAGGCTTAGCTGAATTTCCAACCAAGCAAGAGAAAATTAAGTTGGAATATGGTGCGTATATTCCAACCCTAGTTGAATTGTATGGTGATGATGAATATTTGGATGAAGAGCTAATTTCAACCATATAATGCAAATAGCCTTTTAAATTAAAGATCAATTCGAATTAGTTTAAGAATCTTCTAAAGTCCGATTGGGAAAACTATATTCAAACCTACTGCATTGTCTCTGATTGCAAATAAAGATTGGTGTAAATTCGACTATCGACATCTATAGCATATAGCAGAAAAGAAAAAGCATCTTTTATTTAATATTCAAAATTTAGGAAAAATTAATTCTAACTTTGATAATGTATCTATAAACACATGCTCTTTTTATCAAAATTTTGCTACCCTACCTCTTTTACTTCCCTAGCTTTCACTATGCTCAGTTTATTTGTTTACGGGACTCTAGGACCCAACCGTCCCAATGCCCATATTATGGAAAATATTGGTGGTACATGGGCAGAGGCACATGTATTTGGTACGCTCAAACAACAAGGCTGGGGAGCAGAACTCGGCTTTCCAGGGATTATGCTCGATCAGACGGATAACAAGGTCTCTGGCTTTGTCTTTTTCTCAGACAATCTAGTACAACACTGGCAAGCACTGGATGAATTCGAAGGTGCAGGCTATCAACGTGTGCCTGTTAAAGCCCATTTAAACACAGGCGAAATCATTGATTCCTTTGTTTATGCGCTAAATCATTAAGATGCAACTGGCGAAAATTCCATAGGCCCATTAAATTCATCCGTTTGCTTATTTTTTCGCTTGTTTTTTTAAACAGATTCTGTAGAATTCTCGCCACGTTGCCGGCATAGCTCAGTTGGTAGAGCAACTGACTTGTAATCAGTAGGTCCACAGTTCGAATCCGTGTGCCGGCACCATTTCTCGCTTTATTCTCTTTTCTTCCCCATCATTTTCTCAAAATGCGAAATATCCGGATTTAACAGATCCCATTCATTGGCATGACTCACAAAACATTCTGCTTGTGGTTGATACAGATTTGGATCATCCAGCGTTCCTGCACGAATTGAAATCATCTCCGGTACCAGCTCAGGCAAACCAAACATTTGCGACCCACAAGTTGGGCAAAAAGCTCGGCGAATCGGCTTGCCAGACAATCCCAGAGATTCAAAATATTTCAGTTCGCCTTCAATTTTCAGTTCAGATTGATGAAAGAATGCAATCGGCGCATAGGCACAGCCCGTAGCCTTCTGGCAATCACGACAATGACAATTAAAACGGTAACGTGGCGCGACTTCCGCCTGATAGTTCACCGCCCCGCACAGGCATGAACCTTTATATTGATTTGGCATCTTGTTCTCACTGTTTTACTGCACTGACCTGAATATAACGTACTAATCCATCCTGATAGAGTTTTCGGCACAACTTGGCAGTCATCTCGATTTTGAAATGGGCAAAATCAAAACCATGCTTTTCAGCTTTTCGCGACTCAATATATTGAGCAAAACCCTTTAACACCGGTTCGGAAAAATCCTGAATCTGAATTTCACCAAAACCCTGCTGCGCCAAGGTCTGCTCAAGCTGCTGCTGATCCAGCAGCTGCTGCCAATGCACATCGGCACCTTTTAACAGATAGCGATATTGCTGCTGTTGAAGATATCCACAGTTTGCCCAGTTCTCTGACCACATCAAGGTATGAAATGCGATTCGGCCTTTTGAATTTAAAACCGGGCACACGGCATCGAGAAATGAATTCAAATCACTGTGATAAGCCGCATCGATACACAGCACCGCATCAAATGAATTCAAAAGTGGCAGTGCTTTTAAATTCAAAAAATTTTCACAATAAATTTGCACTTGCGGTAAGTATTTTTGAATTCGTTGTACACAGGCAGATTGGAGTTCAACTGCGCTGAGTTGTTGAATCTGGTATTGCTGTAACCAGTGTAATAGACTCGCTCCTTGTCCACAGCCCAGATCTAAAACACGATCTGTTGATTTGAGTTGTAGCGAAGCAGCGATCTGATCGGCCAGACTTTGGCAAGCCAGCGCATAGTCCTGCTGCTGGTCCTGCCAAAAGCCCAAATTGCTCCAGGCAAGCGCTGCGTCATCTCCGAGATGCCCGGCATCAATGGCATATTTATGCCCGATGACTTTTTCAATCAGTGCCTGCTTGAAGGAGCGCATATTAATAACCGAGTTCGGGTGCAACCTTCACTTTTGGTTTTAGTCCAACAAAAGGTAACGGCGCACCTAAAATTTCAGAAATGTGCATGGCTGAAGTGACAGCCGATTCTAAAATTGGCAAACCATCACATGACCATGAACCACAATAAAACACTTTACGGTTCTGGTCTAAATGACGCTGCTGGATCTGTTTATTCAACGCGACCGTTTCCGAGTCCACCACCGCACGGGTCAGTTTGACCTTGGAAATAATTTTCTTCGGATCAATGTCAATCACCGGACACCAGGTCTGGAACACGGCATTTTTACCGACCAGTGTCGGTTCAATCGAGTTAATCCACACGGTAAATTGCTGACGGGTAAATTTACGGTCCATCATATAGCTGAGTACCGCCCAGTCTTTACGGCGTTGCGGCATCACAATCGGGTCGGTATGAATGACCAGATCACCTTCTTCAAAACGGAATTTTTTCAGCAAGGCAATATCTTCAGCAAACTGCGGCTGTTTCAGGAAACCTTCAATCGCGGGGGTTGGCGTGGCAATCACCACACGGTCAAACAGCTGGCGCTCGCCCTGGTCATTTTCCACCAGCACTTTATCGCCCTGCTCTTCCACTGTCTTCACCGGTGAGCCGCTATGGATCTCAATACCATCAATCAGGCGGCTGACCAGCGCAGGCGTACCGCCTTTCATCCGCAATAAGGCTTCACCTTCGGTCAACTGGCGAATAAATTCCAATAAAGGTTTGGCTGGCCATTCACCAATGGTCTTGGGATGACAGGTACAAATGGTATACAGCACTGGCATCACCGTACCATGCCAGAACACTTCCTCAATATGATATTGATTCATAAATTCGGCTAAGGTAATGTCCTGCTTGTCTGACTTAAAGAATTGGTGTACTGCCGTTTTCAGCTGCAACATGCCCTTGACCAGACGCCAGCCATATTGCTGGATGCCTTTACGGTTATTAATGATCGGGAAGTTACCAATGCGGCTGCGTGAGGTGGTGAGCCAAGTCTCTGTTTTATCTTCAAACAGCCAGCTGCACGCCATAAAAGTGCGTACCGGGAAAGTTTCAATACCTAAGTAGCTGGCCAGACTCAGGGTGTTCTGCCACAGCTTTGGATTCATGACACGCAAAGGTGCATCAATAATGCCACCATCAAAGTCAATACTATGACTATCCATGCCTCGACCTGCGAGCGCTTCGAATATCGTTACTTTATGTCCTGCATCATGTAGGATTCTGGCTGAGGCAAGTCCTGCCATTCCACTGCCAATAATTGCAATATCCAAAATTATGTCCCATCAGTTGATGATTTTTCTTGATTATGACTGATACTCGGGCCAAATACGGTATTAAAAAATACCAGATTCAGCATTTCAGACCGTGTTTTGTTGAATTTCATTGTTCATTTATTGTTACATTTTATCACAATTCTGATTCTGCACTTAAGCCAATGAAACCATTCAAAAAATTACCTTTTAGGCCACAAAACTATACAGAACATTCTTTATTTTTTCATTTTCATGGCTTTAGGGGCTTTGCAAAGCACAAATTTAGCGCTATTCTTTTGATATAAGAACGAGAACAAAGTCACATAATAAGCTGAATAATTATAAGTGACAATAAATTAAAAAAATCAATAGAGGACCCTTATAGCGAAAGCCCGTCACACTTCAAGGTGTGACGGGCTTTCTTACATAGACACTTGATTTAACTGCATAATCAAGCCTCCATCCGGCCAAATTTACCGCTATTGAAATCACGTACAGCTTCAACGATTTCCGCTTTGCTGTTCATGACAAAAGGCCCATAACCTTCAATCGGTTCATTGAGTGGCTGACCGGTCAGGATCAGGAATTTACTGTCCTGTTCGGCCTTGAGGCTAAACTCGATATCTTCACGGCTCAGTACCACCAGGCTCGGCGCTTCAATGCTTTGGTCGTCATTCAAGCTCACTTTTCCAGACAGCAATACCAATAACGTGGTATGGCCTTCGGTCACATAAAAGCTGTGTTGCTGACCCTGTACAATCGTGCCATCCCAGACGTTGACCGGACTAAAGGTAGTCGCGGCGCCATCCACGTCCTGATATTGGCCTGCGATGATGCGCATTTCACTGCCTGCATCATCCAGAGCAATATGCTGAATCTGGTCGGCTTCAATGGCCTGATATTTTGCTGGCGTCATTTTTGAATGTGCAGGCAAATTAACCCACAGTTGTACCATTTCAAACAAGCCGCCCTCGTGGGCAAATTCAGGCGAATGAAATTCCTGATGCAGAATCCCGCCACCGGCCGTCATCCATTGCACATCACCCGCTTTAATGGTTCCGCCACCACCACTAGAGTCTTTATGGGTCACTTCACCTTGGTAAGCAATAGTGACCGTTTCAAAGCCACGATGCGGGTGTGAACCGACTCCATGCTGCGCTGTAGTTGGATCAAAACGATAAGGCGCAGCGTAGTCCAGCAACAAAAATGGACTCAGGCTCTGGCCTAAACGGTCATACGAAAACAGGTTATACACCGGGAAACCATCACCGACCCAGTGCATGTGTTTGTTCTGATACACACCAAGAATTTTCTTCATCTGGTTTCTCCTATAGAGTAGAAGTTCTGCTGTTGGATGCTATTTTACGCCTGCAACAGGGGGGCTTATAGCCTCAGAATGGCAACACATTATTCTATCTATAGGACAATTTAAAAATTAAAAAGCTTATTGAAAGCTAAATATAATCAATCATCCTATTTTTGATATTGTTTGTCTCATTTTTTGTGCTTCATCTGACTTAAAAATTTAACTAGCATAATTTCAAGCAGTACGGACATTCATATTCTTATCCGTCTTCTTCTTTACAACAACATGAGGATACAACAATGGCTAAAGACTATATTCGCCTAGACAAAGACAACGCAGCGGTTCTTTTGGTCGATCACCAGGCTGGCCTACTTTCAATGGTTCGTGATATTGATCCAGACAAATTTAAAAACAATGTGCTGGCCTTGGCAGATGCGGCAAAATATTTCAACTTACCGACGATTTTAACCACCAGCTTTGAAAATGGCCCGAATGGTCCACTGGTGCCTGAACTGAAAGAACTGTTCCCGGATGCGCCTTATATTGCCCGTCCAGGCCAGATCAATGCCTGGGACAATGAAGACTTCGTCAAGGCGGTGAAAGCCACCGGTAAAAAACAATTGATTATTGCCGGTGTGGTGACGGAAGTCTGTGTGGCATTCCCTGCGCTGTCTGCCTTGGCAGAAGACTTTGAAGTGTTTGTGATTACCGATGCTTCAGGTACCTTTAATGCGCTCACTCGTGATGCTGCATGGGATCGCATGTCACAAGCCGGCGCACAGCTGATGACCTGGTTTGGCATGGCCTGTGAACTGCACCGTGACTGGCGCAATGACATCGAAGGTCTAGGAGCTTTATTCTCGAATCACATTCCGGATTACCGCAATTTGATGACCAGCTATTTCACCAACACCGCAGAAAAATAAACCGCCCTATTAAGATCAGGACAGTTAATGCTATCCTGATCTTGTCGTATTTACCGGATCTGCTTTGCCTTGATCAACTCATTTGATGACTTTCATTATTTCTATCTGGTGGTGAAACACGGCGGATTTAGTGCGGCCAGCGAAGCTGAAAATATCAGCAAATCCAAGCTGAGCCGTCGCATCATTGAACTGGAACAGAAGTTTAATGTCAGCCTGATCCAGCGCACCACCCGGCATTTTAAAGTCACCGATTTGGGCCAGGAATTCTATGAAGAATGCTGCAAGGTCATTGCCCAAGTGGAATGTGCCGAGAATGTCTTGCTGAAACAGAAAAATGAACCGCAAGGTACGGTCAAGATCAGTTGCCCACCGTTGATGATGCATTTCCAGATTCGTAAATTACTGAATCAGTTCTTAAAAAACTATCCCAAAGTTGACATCTCTCTGGAACTGACCAGCCGACGTGTCGATGTACTACATGATGATATTGATATCGCGATCCGTACCAGTTTTGAACCGAATCAGGATTCCAGCCTGATTGTCCGTGACGTGATCCGCACCGAACATTGTCTGGTGGCGGCACCAGAATTACTGCAAGGTCAGACCATCCAGCATTATTCAGACTTGCAGCACTATCCGAGCGTGGCCCTAGGTATACAAAAACATCAATATTACTGGCACTTATGTCATGTTAAGCGGGATGAAACGGTGGATGTGCCCTATCAGCCACGGGTCAAAAGTAATGATCTGGCAGGTGTGTATTATGCGGTGCGTGATGGGCTCGGTATTGCAGACTTACCCTACCTGACCGTGCAAGCCGATATTGAAAAAGGCAAACTCATTCATTTACTGCCCGAATGGAAATCCAATCGCGGTACGGTGCAACTGGTGTATGCCTCCCGTAAAGGCCAACGTCTGGTGGTGGAAAAACTGATTGAGACCCTGATGCAGGGCCTGCGTGAATTGGCAAAAACTGACAGCGGCTATTCGTTATAGGACTCTGATTAATACAACACCGAGTTGTGCTGTTTCAGTTCGTCAAACTTTTTGACCAGAAAATCGATCAATAATTTCATTGAGGGCAGCAAGCCGCGTCTGGAGGTATACACCAGATGGATCAGCTCAGGCTTGGGTTGCCATTCAGGCAAGACATGAATCAGGCGCCCTTGTTTGATATCTTCAGCCACCATCAGTTCCGGTAATTTAGCGATACCCAATCCTTGTAAAGTAGCTTCTCTTAATGCTGTTAAATCAGTAGTGGTCAGTCGTGGATGGCACTGTACTTTCAGTTCCTGTTGTTCCTGCGAAAATAATTGCCAATGATATTCAGGTGCAAAAGACTCCATCATCAACACCGGAAACTGGGTCAATTGCTGCGGTTCACTGATCGAATAAAACTGATGTAACAGGTCAGGACTCGCGACAATAAACTGCCGTGCCAGCGCCAGTTCCCGCACAATTAAATCGCTGTCTGGCAAAGGCAAAGTTCGAATCCGTAGCGCCAGATCAAAACGTTCATTGATTAAGTCAACCCGGCGGTTAGTGGCTTCCACATGCAGGCTGATCTTGGGATATAGCTGCAAAAACTCATTCAGCATCTGGCTAATATTGATATGCAATAAATTGGTCGGGCAAGACAGTTTGATCAAGCCGCGAGGTGCAGCGGTTAAAAACTCGATGGCCTCCTCGGCTGCCTCGGCTTCAATCAACATGGCCTTGCAATGCTGATAATAGATTTTACCCACTTCGGTAATCGAGACCTGTCGGGTGGTCCGGTTGATCAGCTTGACCCCGAGACGTTCTTCCAGATCGGCGATGCGGCGACTCAATAAAGACTTGGTGACCATCAGTTCCTGACTGGCGGCAGAAAAGCCACCACAATCGATGACTTTGACAAAGAAATATAAGTCATTTAAATCTTTCATCTTATTTGCTCAACCTGTCAGTATTCAGCAGCATTGTTCTTTTGACATGACAATATATCCTATTATAGATATTTTTCAGTCATCGTCCTGTCTATATTATTAATTATACCCCCTAAGACAAAATGAGGATACAACAATGACAACACCAGCAAATTTCAATGGTCAGGCACCTGTGATTGATGTCAATGATGCCGTAATGCTATTGATCGACCATCAGAGTGGCTTATTCCAGACCGTCGGTGATATGCCCATGCCCGAGTTACGCCAACGTGCTGCTGCCTTGGCCAAGATCGCCAGTCTGGCCAAGATTCCGGTGATCACGACAGCGTCGGTGCCGCAAGGTCCGAATGGGCCGCTGATTCCCGAGATTCATGCCAATGCACCGCATGCGCAATATATCGCCCGTAAAGGTGAAATCAACGCCTGGCACAATCCGGACTTTGTCAATGCAGTCAAAGCAACCGGTCGCAATACCTTAATTATTGCGGGAACCATTACCAGCGTGTGTATGGCTTTCCCTGCGATTAGTGCAGTTGCCGAAGGTTATAAAGTATTTGCCGTGATTGATGCTTCGGGCACCTATAGCAAAATGGCAGAAGAAATTACCTTGGCCCGTGTGGTGCAGGCAGGTGTGGTGCCAATGGATACCGCAGCGGTGGCCTCTGAAATCCAGCGTACCTGGAACCGTGATGATGCACTGGAATGGGCACAGGTCTATACCCAGATTTTCCCGGCCTACCAGTTACTGATCGAAAGCTACAGCAAAGCTCAGGCTGTGGTTCAGAATAATGAAATACTGGACTCGGCCCGCTAAGCCCAGTCAGAATGAAAAAAGCCAGTCATGAATGGGCATGACTGGCTTTTTATCAAACTTGTGCTGTGTAGAGCATTGCTAAACTAAGACATAAAACGTTTTTAGGTCTTATTCAGATAAATCCACACACAGATACTTCATTTCGGTATATTCCTCGATACCGAATTTTGAACCTTCGCGGCCTAAGCCCGACTGTTTCACACCACCAAAAGGTGCAACTTCATTGGAAATCGCACCGGTGTTGATGCCGACCATGCCGTATTCCAGTGCTTCACCGACTCGCCATTGACGGGCTGTACTCTGGGTAAATAAATACGCCGCCAGACCGAACTCGGTATCGTTCGCCATTGCCACCGCTTCGTCTTCGGTTTTAAAACGGAATAAAGCAGCCAGCGGCCCAAAGGTTTCTTCTTTCGACACCTTCATGTCTTGGGTAACGCCCGTCAACACGGTCGGTTCAAAGAATGTTCCACCCAAAGCCGAACGTTGTCCACCAATGCGTAGCGTCGCACCTTTGTCAGTTGCATCGGTAATATGCGACTGAACTTTGGTAATCGCATCTTCATCAATCAACGGTCCTTGGGTTGAACCTTCCTGACGGCCATCGCCCACTTTCAACTTGGACACCGCTTCCACCAGACGATCTGCCAAAGCATCGTAAATGCCATCTTGTACATAGATACGATTGGCACACACGCAGGTCTGGCCGCTATTGCGGTATTTGCTGGCCATAATGCCCTGCACGGCCTGCTCGAGGTTGGCATCATCAAATACCAGTACCGGTGCATTCCCTCCCAATTCCAGCGAAAGCTTTTTAATGGTTGGTGCGCATTGCTGCATCAAAATACGACCGACCTGGGTTGAACCGGTAAAACTGAGCTTCCGCACAATGTCGCTTTCGCATAAAGTCTTGCCGACTTCAATCGCATCACCACTGATATTGATTAAGATATCGGCTGGCAAGCCGGCCTGTAAGGCCAAGACTTCGAGGGCATAAGCGGTTAATGGGGTTTGCTCTGCGGGTTTGACCAGCATGCTACAACCCGCTGCAATTGCAGGTGCTGCCTTACGGGTGATCATTGCCGCAGGGAAATTCCACGGTGTGATGGCCGCCGTTACCCCAATGGCTTGCTTAATCACCAGCAAACGCTGGTTCGGCTGAGTTGAGGTTAACACTTCACCATCAATACGGCGTGCCTGCTCTGCAAACCAGCGAATAAAAGAAGCGGCATAGGCAATTTCACCACGGGCTTCCGCCAGCGGTTTACCCTGTTCGGCGGTTAGAATCTGCGCCAGATTTTCCTTGTGCTCGAGCATCAGGTTGTACCAGCTCAACAATATATCGGCACGCGCCAGTGCAGTTTGCTTTTTCCAGGCTACCTGCGCCTGGGCAGAACGCTGGATCGCCGCATCAACGGCCGCTCGGTCATAGCTTTTGACCCAAGCCAATGTATCGCCAGTTGCTGCATCGTTGACTTCAATATAATCACTGGATGCAGGCTGATTAAATGCAATATCGGGATGTTTTAACAGATACTGCAAATTGTTTTGAATCATGCAGGTTGCTCCATTGCTGTTATGCGCTGTGGATTCAATGCGACAAAACCTTGTTTCAAGATCTCCAGACCTTGACGGAATTGTGCAGTAGGAATGGTTAATGGATATAAGAAACGAATAACGTTACCGTATTTACCGCAAGTCAGGAGTAACAAACCGTTTTCCATTGCATAATTTTGTACAGCTTTTGCTTGCTCAGCCGTTTCCAGTTCAACCGCCACCATCGATCCGAGTGCACGAATATCGGTCACCACCTCACCCGATGCCTGCTGGATCTGTTTAAGCACAGCGACCAGCTCGGCACCCAGTTCATTGGCACGTTCGCACAGCTTTTCTTGCTCAATCGCATCAATCACCGCATGGGCTGCCGCAACCGCAATCGGGTTACCTGCATAAGTTCCGCCCAGACCACCCGGGTTTGGTGCATCCATCACGTCGGCACGTCCCACTACACCTGAAATCGGGAAACCGCCACCCAGGCTTTTTGCCATGGTGATCAGATCGGCTTTGGTCTCGTAATGGTTCATGGCAAACAGTTTACCTGTACGTGCAAAACCGGTTTGGACTTCATCGGCCACCAGTAAAATACCATGCTTGTCACATAAGGCACGTAAACGCTTTAAGAACTCGGCAGGTACCACATTGAAACCGCCTTCACCCTGCACCGGCTCCAGTACAATCGCCGCCACGTCATGCGGGGCAATGTCTTCACTGAAAATATCTTCAACACTGGCAATAGCTGCATCGACGCTGATGCCTTTGGCTGGCACAGGATAACGCGCATGGAACACCCCTGCTGGCATCACTCCGAAATCACGTTTGTACGGCGCTGTTTTACCGGTCATGGCCATGGTCATGAATGAACGGCCATGGAAACCATTACCAAAGGTGATAATGCCATGACGGCCGGTATATGAACGTGCAATTTTCACGGCATTCTCAACCGCCTCGGCACCTGTGGTAAAGAAAGCCGACTTGGCAGCCCCCGCAATCGGCGCGCGTTCATTAATCCGTTCTGCCAAAGCCACATAACTTTCGTAAGGCGTAACCTGATAAGCCGTGTGGGTAAACTTGCTGAGTTGCTCAGTCACCGCGGCCATCACCTTGGGATGACGATGACCGGTATTCAACACTGCAATCCCGCCGGCAAAATCGATAAAGGCATTACCGTCCTTGTCCCAAATGGTGGCATTTTCGGCTTTTGCCGCATACCACTGGCACATCACGCCCACACCACGTGGTGTGGCTTGCTGTTTACGTGCGTTAAGTGCAGAATGTTGATTGTTCATTTAATTCCCTCATATTTTCATCGTCAGTTACAGTGTTGCCCGACATCCAGCTCGTTTTTTTCAGGATGTTTTACCAGGACTGTCTATAGCTGTAATTTCGCGCGTATGAAGGCCAGTGACGAGAGCCACTTTTAAATTGAAGGAGAGAGCCAATTGCGTAGTTTACTTGGAGACCATTTATTACAACGTCTCCAACAGGACATGGAAGGAAAACTACATCAACGCCTATTTCGCTGTTTACGCGGGGCCATTATCGAAGGCGTCATCCAGCCGAAAACCCGCTTGCCTGCTTCACGTGACTTAGCCAGTGAAATTCATGTGTCCCGTAATACGGTGCTTTCGGCCTATGAGCAACTTCAGGCAGAAGGCTATCTGGAGGCACGTACCGGACATGGCACCTGGGTGGCAGAACAGCTTCCTGAAGCCTTTTTAAATACCAAGATCAATAAAAAACAAGCGCCTGTTGCCCAGCAAGAAACCTCCGTTGTACTGTCACAACGTGGCTCAAGTTTATTGGGCTATGCTGCGGCTTCTCCACATCAATGGGGAGCATTTGTCCCGGGTGCTCCTGATGTCACCGAGTTTCCGCATCATATTTTCAGCCGTATTCAGGCCCGTCTCAGCCGTGAACCCGATATTAACCGGCTGATTTATAGCAGCGCCGGTGGCTGTATTGAACTGCGCAGCGCCTTGGCCGACTATCTGCGTGTTGCCCGTTCCGTGCAGTGCGATGCAGACCAGATCATTATTACCGAAGGCATCCATCAGGCCATTGATCTGGTTTCACGGGCGCTCAGTGATATTGGCGATCGTGTCTGGATTGAAGACCCGGCCTATTGGGGCATGCGCAATACCTTAAGGATCAACGGGCTGGATATTCAGGCCATGCCGGTTGATGCCGAAGGGATTATTCCCGAAGAACAGCCAGCCGAACCGCCTAAACTGATTTTTGTGACCCCCTCACATCAATATCCACTCGGTTCACATTTAAGCCTGGACCGAAGAAAACAGCTGATCCAGATCGCCCGTCAACATCACAGCTGGATTGTGGAAGATGACTATGACAGTGAATTCCGCTTCTCTGGCCAGCCTTATCCTTCCCTGCAAGGTCTGGAAAATGATGCGCCTGTGATTTATATGGGCACCTTTAGTAAAACCATTTACCCTTCATTACGGATTGGTTATGTGGTGGTGCCGAAGCCACTATTTTCCCCTTTACGGATTGTAGCAGCGGAATTATATCGGGGTGGGCACCTGCTCGAGCAGAAAGCCTTGGCTGAATTTATTCGTGAAGGCCATTATGAAGCGCATATCCGCCGCATGCGTTTGCTGTATGGTAAACGCCGTGACTATCTGGTGAGCCTGATTAACCGTTATTTGGGACCGGAATTTGTGCATGAATATGATGAGGCAGCCGGCTTGCATCTGGTACTCAAGCTTCCGGCACAATGTGACGATGTCGCGGTTGCCGCTACCGCACTGGAACGTGGCGTCAAGGTACGCGCACTGTCACAATATTATATGCACTCCCATGCCCATGCACAGCGTGGACTGCTAATGGGCTTTGCCTGTGTCAATGAAAAAGATATGGTCATGGCCTTTGGTGTGTTATTGCAATGTCTACGCGAAGCAGGGGTTGCGACCCTGCCTTAAGCACAAATGAAAAATAGAGAATCTCGTTCCCGGGATTCTCTATGGATTTAAACGATGATTCATGCATGTTTAGATCGATTGTTTTTTCTGGATCAGGGCATTGTTGCGGACTTTAGCCTTATTCAGCTTCTGTACCAGCACACCAATCATTACAATCGACAAGGCCAGCATGGAGGTATAGGTCACTTCTTTAAAATAAGTCCCTTCAATCAGCATCACCAGTAGTGATCCAATAATGATAAAAATCACGGCATAAGTAAGCCACGGGAACAGCCACATTTTAAAATCGATCTGTTTGCCTTCACGCTGGTACTTTTTACGCATCCGTAACTGGGAACAGGCAATCGCCAGATACACATATAAAGCCACCGTGCCTGTGGCCATCATCAGCACATCATAAACATTCATGCTTTCAGTTGCGGTTAAATACACGGCAACAACGGCAAATAAACTGGAAAATACCACCCCGATCCATGGACTGCCCTGACGGTTGGTCAGCGCCAGACATTTGGGTGCATCGCCACGCTTGGAGAGCGAAAATAGCATGCGCGAACAGGTGTACAGTGCCGAGTTAAAGCAGCTACATACCGAGGTGAGTACCACGAAATTGACAATATGCCGTGCTTCAGGAATCCCCAGTGCCGTCAAGGTAACGCTATACGTGCCCCAGGTCGGATCTTTTAATAAAGGATTGTCATGCGGAATCAAACAGACCGTGATCAACATGGAGCCGACATAGAACAATAAAATCCGCCAGACCACCGAATTGGATGCTTTGCGGATCTCTTTTTCCGGGCTTTTGGATTCCGCAGCCGCCACCGTGACAATTTCAGCACCGACATAGGCAAACATTACTCCCAATAACGCAGTAATCACTGGTGCAATCCCATTCGGCATAAATTCTTGTTGGAATAATCCGGTTGAACCTGCTTGAGCCAGATCGCCCCACGGCCACAGATGAAAAATGGCTAAACTGCCAATCACCAAAAAGATAATAATCGCTACCACTTTAATCAGGGCAAACCAGAACTCAAATTCACCATAGCTTTTGACATCTTTTAGATTGACCCAGACCAAGGATACAATCACCAGTAGCATATAGCCCCAGATCGGCATAAACGGAAACCAGCTATGCAGAATCTTACCGGCGACATAGGCCTCCCAACCCATCAACAGGGTCCAGAAACACCAGTACAGCCAGCCAATTGAAAACCCGGCCCAACGTCCAATGGCACGATCGGCATAGGTCGAAAATGAACCGCTATCCGGATTCATCACTGCCATTTCACCGAGCATGCGCATGATGAACAGCACCAGTAATCCGCCTAAGGCATAAGCCAGGATAACCGCAGGACCTGCGGCGTAAATGACATTACCGGAACCGACAAATAATGCACCGCCAATCACTCCGGCAATCGAGATCATGGTGAGATGGCGCGACTTTAATCCACTTTGTAAGCCTTGAACTTGTTTGGCTTCGGAACGATCAGGGTGTGCTGTCATTATTGTTCTTCCTTCACTTCAGGCGCATCTTCCGGTCTCAGAACAGTGCATTCTGAAATAGAAAATACCCTCAAAAAATTTAGTCGTTTTGTTCATCATCCATGCCTGGATCTTTCTATGACTAAACCGACGCTTCCGTATGCATACGTCCAATAGATTTAATGTGTCGCTTCGACAGCCAAGAAACGAGAGCCATTTTGAGAATAAAACCGAGGGCCAATTGCAGGATTTCTCCTCACAACCGGGACTTTTTTTAAAGTGTATTTTTAAGGGCGTTCTTGTTTTGGTTTTTAGCAATAAGGCATTGGATTCTTTTCAAGATATGAGCTAACAAGAGGATTTTACGGATAAGTGATGCCGGGAATGAGGCAATAAAAAAGCGAGGTATAACCGAAGTTATCCTCGCTTTTGAACATCTGCTTTGGGCTTAGAACGGTAAGTCGTCGTCTAGATCCGCAGGTGCTGCAGCAGGTTGCGGTGCTGCTTTTGGCGTATTAAAACCATTGCCTGCTTGAGGGCTGCCCGCATAATTACCTTGGTTACCGCCGTTAAAGCCGCCATTCTGGTTGTTATTGTTATAACCCGTGTTCTGGTAGCCACCGCCTTGATTATTATTGTTATTAAAGCGTGGTTGATTAAAATCGCCACCGCTTTGCTCGCCTTGCTGGCGCGTATCCAGCATTTGCATCTGGTCGCCACGGATTTCTGTGCTATAACGTTCCTGACCATTCTGGTCGGTCCATTGACGGGTACGTAATGAACCTTCGATATAGACTTTTGAACCTTTACGCAGATATTGCTGAGCAATTTCACCTAAACGGTTATGCAATACAATACGATGCCATTCCGTTTGCTCTTTACGTTCACCTGTACTCTTGTCCATCCACGACTCACTCGTTGCAATCGAGAACTGAGTAAGCGACCCGCCATTCGGGAAGGTTTTTGTTTCTGGATCTCGTCCTAAAGTACCTACTAAAATAACTTTATTCACACCACGCATTAGCTGTCTTCATCCTATATATTTATATGTTTCACTTTATAAGAGTTATGATCAAATGGCTACCTCTTTGCCAATCAAGTGCGTTAAATCTTGTCGTCCAGCATCATCAATGCACTGTTTATCGACTTTAATATAAGCAACTTGTTGTTCAGGCATCACCACGACTTCTTCAATACCACGAATTGCCAAAAGTTTTGAAGTCCATTCGTCTGTTTGTACCGTCTGAGGTAAAGGCAATACAATTGAGGACAGATATCTTGGCTGTGCCAATCCAAAACTAATCAGCAGCCATATTATAGCAATCCCAGTCAGCACACTCCACCCGAGCGCAGTATTCTGCATCATCAAAAGTTGCCCGCCCAAGGTACCGCCAAAGAAAGCGCCGAGGAACTGGCTGCTGGCATTGACCCCCATCGCAGTCGCTTTCGACTGGATCGGCGCAGCCTTGGACAACCATGACGGCAATAAGGCTTCCATCACGTTAAATGCAATAAAGAACAGGCCTAATCCGGCCAGTAACACGTATTTTGATTCATAGCCAAAAATCAGGATCAACAGGCCGCCAATAATCCCTGCAATGGCAGTGAGAAAAATGCCGCGCATCTTGCGATATTTTTCCGCAATGATAATGCTTGGAAACGCAAAGAACAGACTGATCACTAAGAGCGGCAAATAGACGAATCCGTGCTTCGCCAATGGAATTTGTGCATATTCAATCAACTGTGAAGGCACATAGATAAACATGGCGGTCAGCAACAGATGTAACGCAAACACCGAGACGTGCAAGCGGTTCAATTCACCCATCTGGATGACTTGTTTAAGCTGATTCAGATAGCCCTGCTGGTAGTTTCGATGATGACGGGTGACTTTAGGCACCAACAGCAACATTAAAATGGCCGCCAGTCCCATAATCGTGGTCACAAAGAATAGCCCCGAAATACCGACCAGACTGGTCAGCCACGGCCCCAAACTAAATGCCACCACAAAAGACAGGCCAATACTCATGCCCATCGCAGCCATGGCTTTGGTGCGTTGTTCTTCCCGGGTCACATCTGCCAGTAATGCCATCACCACCGCTGAAACGGCACCGGCACCGGCAATGGCACGACCGATAATCACGCCATAAATGGTGTCCGACAAACCCGCAATTGCCCCACCGATTGCAAACAGCAACAGTCCAAGCACCACCAGCGGTTTACGGCTGAAACGGTCTGCCAGCAAACTAAATGGAATCTGTAAAATTGCCTGGGTTAAGCCATAGACCCCGACTGCAAGACCGATGAGGGCTGGCGTGGCGTATTGATAGGATTGTCCTGCCACTGAAAAGACAGGAATAATCATGAACAAGCCCAACATGCGTAAGGCAAAAATGCTACTTAAGGCAAAGGTTGAACGGCGTTCTAAAGCATTCATTGTTGATAAGACACTATAACGGGCTCAGCGAATTATAAGCCATTCGCCTGCAAAGGTTGTAAGTTAGATCATGAAAATCACAATCTTTCTTCAGGGAAAAATAAAGGAGCGAATATCGCTCCTTTATTTAACATAGCTGTTCAAGCTGAAAACAAGCTTAAGAAGCCTGTTGTTCCCGCTTGCTGTACTGAATCGAAGCAATCACCGCCCAGACAATAAAGGCCACCCCGATCAGGCCAGTCACCACTTCAGGTACATGTAAGCCGGTACCGCTGGCAATCATGATAAAGGCCAAGGCACCAATGGCATAATGTGCGCCATGTTCCAGGAAGATATAAGCATCCAGAGTACCTTTCTCGACCAGATAGATGGTCATCGAACGGACAAAGATCGCACCGATCGCCAGACCGAGCATGATGACCACCACATCGCTGGTAATCGCAAAGGCACCAATCACACCATCAAAACTGAATGAGGCATCCAGCACTTCAAGGTAAAGGAAACCACCAAAACCGGCTTTGACCACACCCGCAGCAGCGCCATTTGAATCATGGGTGACAGCATTCCCCTCATCATCAATTTCAGGTTCGCCACCCAATAAATGACTCAACACCTGAACGCCGATGTACACCACAATCCCCCAGATTCCCGCCATGGTTACCGCCAGGCGCACCGATTCATCGACGTTTGCCGCCATGATGATCATTGCGATCAGGGCAAGGAAAACCGACATCGCAGGCACGCTGGCCAAATGTGCCAGTTTGGCTTCTAACCATTTAAACCAATGGGTTTCTTTGCCGTCGTCAAAGAAGAAATTCAAGAACACCATCAATAGGAACGTACCACCAAAGGCTGAAATTTCCGCATGATGGGCCATTAAACGTTCGGAATAGGTTTTTGGGTCATTGAGGGCCAGTTTTGCCACTTCAATCATGCCCATATCTGCCGTCACGGCCACGATCACTACAGGGAAAATCAAACGCATACCGAATACGGCAATCAGAATCCCTACGGTTAAGAAAATCATTTTCCAGAAATGATCCCAACCACGTAGTACCGAGGCATTTACAACCGCATTATCAAACGATAAAGAGACTTCCATCACCGCCAGAATTGCAGTAATGGTCAAGGCTTTCAGCATGGTGGTTACACCTGCTTCAGGCCCGTGCGTATAGCCCCAGTAGGCCGATAGTGCAAGACACACCACCGTAAAGAAAATTGAGAAACGAAAATGCTTCATGAGCAGCCTTTTATTCAAATAGTCGGGTGATAAAAATGTGTCTATTGTAGGCGAGTTTGCGATGAAATAGACAAAAGATTGTTGCACTTATTTTGAAGAAAATTTTATCTCCGGCAGACTCTGTTATAGTGCTGACAGCATTATTTAGCATGTTTTTTAATAGGTTCAATCCATGACGTTTTCTCAAGATGTATGGCAACGCAATCAAGACTTATATCAAAAAATATTAGCCTTGCCTTTTAATCAGGAACTTGCAGCAGGGACATTAGATCGCAAGGTATTTTGTCACTATGTGATTCAAGATGCGCATTACTTACTGGCCTATGGTCGGGCATTGGCTGTGGCTGCGGCAAAAGCCTATGATGCCGATGATGTGATCCAGTTTTCTGAAGCCGCAAAAATCGCGATTATTGTAGAACGCAGTTTGCATCATGATTTTATGCAGGAGTTTGATGTCAGCAAGGCCGAGTTTGAAAACACACCGCTGACTCTGGCCTGCCATCATTACACTTCCTTCTTAACGGCAACGGCGTGGTCTGAAAGCTATCCTGTCATTTTGGCTGCCTTGCTGCCATGTTTCTGGATTTATGCCGAAGTGGGCAAAGACATTATCAGCCTGTCTGTTGACAATAATCCTTATCAGGCTTGGATCGACACCTATGCGGGTGAAGAATTTAATACGGCCGTACGGAATGTGATTACGACCATAGATAAAGTCGCTGCTCGCTGTGATGCGGATACCCTAGCCAAAATGTATGCCGCCTATACCATGGGGGCAAAACTGGAGTGGTTATTCTGGGATAGTGCTTATCAACAACGTCAATGGTTAGGTCTGGATCAGATAAAACCATAACCAAGGAGGCATGCGCCTCCTTCTTTTATGAGCAAAACTAGTTTCTACGCCATTTGCCCCAGTTCAGAAAAATGGCGGCCCCCAGCAGGGTCAGGAAAATCAGGAATTTGGCTTCAAATCGGGCAATACTGAATTGCTGACGATGACTTTGCTCCTGCAACGATGGCTCAAGCTGTTGGGTATCCAGCGGATGAATGTCCAGCGCCAGTAATTGCGGTGTTTTTTCTGCCTCGCCAATCACCACATAGGCCGCTTTAATTTCGAAGTCCTGTGGGTTGGTTATCCCAAAACTGATTTGGGCAGGTGTGCTGGAGTTGTATTCCGGAATCCAGTCCATAATCCGGCCATATACACGCACATTATCGGTTGTGCCCAAGACCGGATCTTGTATCTTTTTCCCAGTTTGCTCCTCAATCTCATCCACCAGATCTTCAAATTCATGAAAGGAATAGTTCTGGCGGACCGGCAAATGATTAGCGGCCAGATTCACCCGCTCTGTCGGATTGGCAGGATGCGCCTTATTAATCACGCCTTCACCCTTAACCACAAAATCGGCCTGACTATTATTTGAAGCAGATTTGGGTACACCGACCAGATAAAAGGCGGTCCAGAGCTGTGAGCCTGAATTCAGATTTTTCAGCTGCAACTCATACACTTCATCATGATTTAAATTAAAGACCTGATCAAATCCAATAATTTTTGTTTCCTGTGCCATGAGACTTAAACTCAGACACATGCCCCACCCCAGTACCATCAGTTTTCTTAACATTATTATTGCTCATGTGTTCTATGTTATTCATTTTAATTTATTTATTTGATAAACCAGAAGATAATTCCTGACTTTCTTCAGGCAGGATGACCAAAAATGACAGCTTGTAGCATTTTGTTATCCTTAATTCCTAATCTGGCTCAAGGTCAACATGTGCGGATTGCATGCAAGCAGCTCCTGCCCTGAAAAACAGACATAAAAAAGCCCCAATTAAGGGGCTTAGTCGTATATCGTATCGTCCGATATACTGTATGAGGCTCATCTCAAACTGGGAGCATTAAAACATAAATCCATCCCATTGCCTACTGATATCTCTCGGCTAAAAAACATTCACCACAATTAAAGCAATGAATGCGGGGATGGCCTGAATGTAAATAATCTTCTTGCTGGCGGTTAACCCCCCATAGATGCCAGCGATCAGCACACAACCCAAAAAGAAATTGGCGATCGCAATGGCATAGCTCGCAGGTGCCAGTAATGACCAGAATAAACCAGCGGCAAGAAAGCCGTTATACAGCCCCTGATTTTGTGCCATCACTTTGGTGAGCTGTGCTTTTTCCAGACTATTGCCAAAGGCTTTTAAGCCATAGGGTTTGTCCCACAAAAACATTTCCAGCACGAGAATATAGACGTGTAATAAGGCGATAAGTCCAATGAGCAGTTGTCCAAGCATCTGATTATCCTTTTTATAATAACAACATCGGGTTGAACCAGCCGCTCGGCTGGTCATTAATTTATGGCTTCAACAACACTTTACCTTGACGGGCACCCTGTGTGGCTTTGAGCGCTGCCGTTTGAATTTCGTCAAAGCTAAATACGCCTTCAACGGGCAGAATAAGTTTCTTTTGCGCTGCCAGTGTCAGAAGTTCGACAAACAATGCCTTTTTGCGTTCTGCTGGCATTTCTTTGCTCACCACACTGGCCCAGAAACCTTTTACCGTCGCCTGTTTAAAGATCAGGTCACCTGACGAGATCTGCATGGTTTCCCCAGTCATGCTGCCAAAGGAAACCAACAGGCTATTTTCACTCAGCAGATTCAACATTTCACCACTGGCACTGCCACCAATTGAATCCACTCCCGCAATTAAAGGCTGCTCTGCATGGAGGGCTTTGACTTGCGCTTTCCAATCGTCCTGATCCGTTGCCACCACATGCTGGATGCCGAGGGCCTGCATTTCGGCAATTGCATCGCTACGGCGCACCAGATTAATGACTTGCAGACCACGCGCCTGAGCGATCATGGCAACCGTTTTTCCCACCGCACCGTTGGCGGTGTTCTGGATCAGCCATTGATCCGGCTGAATATTGACAAAATCCAGCAGCATCAAGGCACTGATCGGCATACCAATCAATTGAGCGGCCGTTTCATTATCAATGGCATCATTTAAGGGAATGATAGCTTGTGCAGGTGCAATAAAATATTCTGCCCAGCTGCCATACACACCAGCAACGGCTACGCGTTGTCCTAATTTACTTTGATCAACGCCTTCACCTACCGCATCGACCATACCGACCGCTTCACTACCGCCAATGGCAGGAAGGGTTGGCTTATAGCCATAGCTACCACGTACGGTCCAGACATCGTGATTATGTATGGGAGACAGGATGGTTTTAATACGAACTTCGCCGGCTTTCGGTTCAGGTCGCGGCATTTCTGCCAGCTGTAACACCTCAGCAGGTTCACCAAAACTGTGATGGATAATACTTTGCATCTTTTTATTCCTTAATCGGTTGTAACAGCTGTTGTGTGGTTTCTAAAGCCAGATGTAGCGGTGTTTTGTCTTGGGCTAATTTGCTCATCAGGGCTGCACCCAGCCATAACTGATACATCACCTGAGCCGTTTTAAATGGATCCAGATGCATTGGAATGGAGCCTTGTTGTTGCCCTTCTTGCAGTAGCAAGGCCACACGTTGTGTCAGCCGATGCACACCAAGATTGAGAATTTCACGCATGTCCTCGGATAAATCGGCCACCTCTGCACCTAATTTCACAATCAGGCAATTCTCGGCCCAGCTGCCATACACAGGATCATCAATCCAGGCCTGCCATAACGCCATCAAACGTGCATAGGCATCTGCTTCTGTCTGTTGCCAAAGCTGCTCGACCCGGACTTTGTAATCTGCCATGTACTGTTCCAGCAAGGCACAGCCGAAGGCTTCTTTAGAAGCAAAATAATGGTAGAACGACCCTTTCGGAACAGCACAGGTCTTGAGAATTTCTTGCAAGCCCACCCCGACAAAACCTTTACGCAACACCAGTTCAAAACTGGTATCGAGAATATGTTGTCGCGTGGCTTCACTTTTAATTGATCGTTTCATCAGCACACTATAAATTAATATTAGACCAGTCGTCTAGTAATTTGTATATTTTTATTCCTTCCGTGTTGATAAGTCGTAATTTGGCCTAGGGAAAGCTCAAAATACGAGGCATATTACCCACAATAAATGTGAACCAGTTCATTAACCGTCACAATTTGTCGTTTTAATTATTTTTATATCACTTGAACAATTTTAAATCGTTATCATATACATGTTTTCATGTTCAGCTTATTGAGATGTATTTATGAGTCAAAGTCATATCCGTATTCGAGGCGCACGTACCCATAATTTAAAAAACGTGTCGCTCGATATTCCACGTGACAAGTTTGTGGTGATTACGGGACTTTCTGGCTCAGGAAAATCATCCTTGGCCTTTGATACCTTGTATGCCGAAGGTCAGCGCCGTTATGTCGAATCGCTGTCGGCCTATGCACGCCAGTTCCTGTCACAAATGGAAAAGCCGGAAGTCGATTCGATTGAAGGTTTATCGCCTGCGATTGCCATTGAGCAGAAGTCGACCAGTCATAACCCACGTTCGACCGTGGGGACCATTACCGAAATTTACGACTATTTGCGTTTACTCTACGCGCGTGTCGGTACGCCTTACTGCCCTGAACATGACCTACCGATGGTGGCCCAAACCATTTCGGAAATGGTCGATGTAGTCAAGAGTCTGGAAGAAGGCACCGCATTGATGCTGCTTGCACCTGTAGTACGGGAGCGTAAAGGTGAGTACACCCAACTGTTTGAACAGTTACAGGGGCAAGGTTTTGTTCGTGCCCGTGTTGATGGGGAAATCATTGATATCGATACCCCACCCGAGCTGGACAAAAAGAAAAAGCACACCATTGAAGTGGTGGTGGACCGCTTTAAAGTACGTGATGACCTGGGTAACCGGATTGCAGAATCGTTTGAAACTGCACTACGTCTAGGCGGCGATATTGCGGTGTTATCCTGGATGAATGGTGAACATCCGGAACGTGTGTTCTCGGCCAAGCACTCTTGTCCTGAGTGTGATCGTGCCGTGGCTGAACTTGAACCACGCCTGTTCTCATTCAACAACCCATTCGGCGCCTGCCCTGTCTGTGACGGTTTGGGAACACGTAGTCATTTCAGTGCAGATAAACTGATTCCAAATGCTGAGGTTTCGATCAGCCAAGGTGCGATTCGTGGCTGGGACAGACAGCGTCCGTATTACTACACCATGCTGCAAAAAGTTGCGGATCATTTTGGTATCGATCTGGATGAGCCTTGGAACAAACTCGATAAAGATACGCAAAAGAAATTCCTGCAAGGTACAGGCAAAGAGAAAATCGACCTGAGTTATATTGATGAACGTGGTCGTAAGCATACCCGTGTACAAGCCTTTGAAGGGATTTTGCCGCATCTGGAACGTCGCTACCGCGAGACGGAATCGAATTATGTCCGTGATGATCTGGCACAATATCTGTCGAATGCCGCGTGTGATGCTTGTGGCGGTTCACGTTTGAATGAAATTTCCCGTCATGTTCGGGTCAAGGACAAGACCATTGCCCAGATCACCAAGATGTCGATTGGGGATGCGGAAAATTATTATCAGGACCTCAATCTTGAAGGTGCTAAAGGTGAAATCGCCGATAAAATCTTTAAAGAGATCCGTGAGCGTTTACACTTCCTAGTCAGCGTTGGCCTGAATTATTTGAGTTTGGCACGTTCTGCCGAAACCCTTTCAGGCGGTGAAGCCCAACGTATCCGTCTGGCGTCACAGATCGGTGCCGGTCTCATGGGCGTAATGTATGTGCTGGATGAACCGTCAATTGGTCTGCATCAACGTGATAATGATCGCTTACTACAAACCCTGATTCGCCTACGTGATTTGGGAAATACCGTTCTGGTAGTTGAGCATGATGAAGATGCCATCCGTGCCGCTGATCATATTATTGATATTGGCCCGGGCGCAGGGATTCATGGCGGTGCCGTGATTGCCGAAGGGACTTATCAAGAACTGGCAGATCATGCCGACTCACTGACAGGTCAATATCTGTCAGGTAAGTTGAAAATTGAAGTACCGAAACAACGCACCCAGTCTCCTCGTCCGGATGAAGTGATTAAGCTGTCTGGTGCCAGCGGACATAACTTGCAGAATGTTGATCTGACCATTCCATTGGGCATCATGACCTGCGTCACCGGGGTGTCTGGTTCGGGTAAATCAACCTTGATTAACCGGACTTTATTGCCGTTGGCAGCGACGCAACTGAATGGTGCAACCACGCTAACTGCCGAGAAGTTTGACTCGATTGATGGTTTACAGCATCTGGATAAAGTGGTGGATATTGACCAGAGTCCAATTGGGCGTACCCCACGCTCCAACCCTGCCACCTATACCGGTTTATTCACGCCGATTCGTGAGTTATTTGCCCAAACACCGGAAGCCAAAGCGCGTGGTTACAGCGCAGGCCGTTTCTCCTTTAACGTCAAAGGCGGACGCTGTGAAGCCTGTGAAGGTGACGGTATGATCAAGGTGGCGATGCACTTCCTGCCGGATATGTATGTGCCTTGTGATGCTTGTCATGGCAAGCGTTATAACCGTGAGACTTTAGAAGTCGGTTATAAAGGCAAGAACATTTCTGATGTCTTGGAAATGACGGTGGAAGATGCAGCGGAATTCTTTAGTGCTATTCCGGTGATTCATCGTCGTTTAGATACTTTGACTCAAGTGGGCTTGGGCTATATCCGTTTGGGTCAGGCTGCAACTACCCTTTCTGGCGGTGAAGCGCAACGGGTGAAGCTGGCACGTGAGTTGGCAAAACGCGATACAGGTCGAACCTTATATATTCTGGATGAACCGACTACAGGTCTGCATTTCCATGATATTGCCAAGTTACTCGACATCTTGTATGAGCTCCGCAATAAGGGGAATACCATTGTGGTGATCGAGCATAATCTGGATGTGATCAAGACCGCTGACTGGGTGATTGATTTAGGCCCTGAAGGGGGTTCTGGTGGTGGCCAAATCATTGCCGAAGGTACACCTGAACAGGTCGCCGAGGTTGAGATTTCACATACAGGTCGTTTCTTGAAGCCGATGTTGAAATAAACTTAATTGGTTCACTAATAGTGGTGTAAATTTAGGCTGTCTTCGCCCTTCAAGTTTAAATTTACGCCAACTTCCTAAATATTGGACTGGAGCATATTCAAGATTATCAAACAAAGAATGTTGGGTTTTCTGGAGGTTTTCAGCACGCTTTAAACATGCTCTTAACCATGAGTAAGACATTTTCATATAATCAGCAATACTTAAGTACGTATATTTGATAAGTTTAGGTTTAAGACTTTCAAATAAATGAACAAAAGCTAAAGCCATAGAAAAACTATTTTCTTTGATTTGGTGTGTTTCTTTGTTTTGTTGAATGTGCTGATTTTCAGTATCTAAAATTCGTTGCAATGGCTCAGTAGATGCCGGAGAAGATAGGGTTAAAAGGATGGGATTAATTGCCTCGTCTAAATCATTTCTCGTACTGTGATCAAAATTAAAAGCATTTTTAAGTAGACGATCGGCACTGTGGACGAATTTATTCCACATTTTATGTTTTAATTCATCCCAATGTTCATTATTTGCTAAATCAAATTCTCCAGTCCAATGCTCGATAATAAATAAAAAGGCATCTTGAGCGATATCATCGCTTTCACATTGTTTAGAAGCTCGCGCTATCTTTTGCCAGTCTTTGTAATGTTGAGATGAATAAATAGCTTGAGATAATTTATTTTGGTCTTTTGCTAACACAGATAGAGTCTTATATTTTGGATTCTTCTAAGCTAGCAGTTTTAAATTTAGATATAATGACTAAAAAATTACTATTGAAATCAATACTAAATAATCACCCCTCCACTACATTCTTGCCTTTTGCCTTGGCTTTTAACAGCGACTGATCTGCTTTTTCTAACAGGGCTAACCAGCTATTTGCCCCAATCGCAACACCAATACTCACCGAAACCCGAATCTCGTCGGCCATACCCGAAAGTAGAATACCTTGCCCTGCAACCCCTTCACGGATATTTTCCGCAATCGCTTTAGCAGCATCCATCTGAATATTTTCCAGCACAATAAGAAACTCATCACCGCCATAACGCACGATTAGGTCAGAGGTCCGGACATGACGCTTAAGCTGGTCCGCAATCATGCTGATTACCTGATCACCGACAATATGCCCGTACTGATCATTTACAAACTTAAAGTTATCAATATCAATGGCGATCACACAAGTTTGAGACAAACCCTCAGCTTTTGCCTCGAGTGCAGCGATATACTCCTCTAAGGCCAAACGGTTCGCCACACCTGTCAGTACATCAGAGTTCGCAATCTGCTTGAGTTGCAACTCCATGCTGTCGCGCTGTTTCAACATCCCTCTGAGTTTATCAATGGCTTCAAATAATGAAAAAAACTCTTCCTTGTTTTTGCGCATTTGAGTCAGTTCATCCGAGCTACCGGAAAGACGCAGAATCATATTGCGTGCATTGATCAACGGACCAAACACCCTGCGCTTGGCATAAATCATGGTAAAGATGGCAATCAGTAAGGATAAACTGGAAATACACAGGGTAAAGATAAATTGCAGTTTTGCACGCCGGTTTTGTTCGTCTGCAACCGCAATACTGTCGTCCAGAATATAGTTTTGCAAATCCATGACCGTGGTAAATTTACCGACCATCTGATCAGTCAATTCGTTCGCGGTAATAAAGTAGGCCTGATGATTTTTACTTTCATCCAGTAACTGCGAAATAATAGGCAGGCCTTTATCCAGAAACTCTGTTTTTACCCGTAAATACAAACGGACATATTCAGTTGATTTGGACTGTTCAGGCTGAATGGTATCCACCAGCCCCCATAGATAAATGGCTTGATGCTGGGTCTGTAAGGAGCGCGCCCGATTCTCATCGGAAATTTTCTCGTCAAAGGTCACAGGCGCCATAATATTGGAAGCGACTCGCCCGGCCTGATCCCGCATATCTGTTAAAATCAGGATTGAAGTAAAGTAGTTCGACATTTTACTGTTTTTACTTTCAGACAAGACCATTAACCATTTGAGCAACTCTCGGCTTTCATCCCAGACATCAAACATAGACAGGATGGCGCGATCAAACTGGATCGAGGTGCGCTGAGGCGTTGGAGTATTTGCATAAGCATCGACCGTGCTACGCGCCTGCGCCAGTTTGGTCTTGAGGTCGGTATCCAAATCTTCGGCAATCATGCCAAAACCATTTCGTTTTAAAGTCTCAATGGTTTGTTCTATCTGCAGGTCGACGACCTTACGGTATTGTTGTAAGTCCTGACGGTTTTTGGCCAGATCCTGTGGCTGACTCGACATGACTTTATTGGATGGAGCACGTTCCCGTGAAATTTTATTGGCAGTTTTCACCAGGCTACGCAGGCTAATGATCTCGATTAAGGTTTTATTTGTTCTTATATATTCTTGATAACTATTAATAATAAGCGGAATAGACAAATAAGAGATAGAAAAAATAATAACAAGCATGCAGAGAAACAGGCGCCGACTAATTTGCTCAGAACGTAATTTCGAGCTTTTCAAGTGTTGCCCCATTAACACACCTTACACTTTTTCAAAAAATGATCTCGATTGCATTTTCAACAGTGCATAATTTTACCTGAATTTGAAAACCCAGAACCATGATTAAATAAGCTTTTTAGTTAAAAGAACCAAGGTGTGATGAATCTTTGAATATCAATTCTCTGATTTAATCAGCTTATCGAGAATAATTTTTATTTAATCATGTGCTATATAATTTCACTATATTTATAAATCATCTAAATATGCTGCTCCTTTATATTTATATTGCATAAGACCAATCATATTTACAGTAAACTTTTCTGAATGACCTTATCCAGAATAATTTTGGAATTAATACTCATTATCCCTTTAATTTTATTCAGTTTATTTATTATAAACTGTGAAAATTCATTTAAGTCTCTGGCTGCAACATGTAATACATAATTCGAATCCCCCGTAATCACATAGGCATTAATCACTTCTTCACATTGATCAATCTGCTCAAGAAAAAATTTATGATCTGTTTCAGTGAGCTGCACAAGTTTTATTTCAACAATGGCCTCAATTTTAATCCCCAATTTCTCGTAATTAATTTTCGCCTGATATTTTTCAATAATGCCATGGCTTTCCATAATCTTGACCCGACGGTGACAGGCCGAGGGAGAGAGATTGACCAAGTCTGCTAATTCCTGATTGCTGAGGCGCGCATCTCTTTGCAAAAAGTTAATAATTTTGAGGTCAATTGCATCAATATTCATCTTCGTCAATTCTTCTAATAATTTAGCCATATTTGAAATCATATCCGAAAAACTGAATTTTTTTGCTGTTTTTATCGAATAAATCATAAAAAAACAACTGATAAAATCTAAAGATAAAATTTCAAAAATCAGGGATAGAAGCATCATGATTAGCTATCAACAATGTCTGGACTGGGATCAGCAAGATCAACTCAAAGTCTTTAAGGACGAATTCGCCTTACCTGAGAACGTCATTTATCTGGATGGGAATTCATTAGGGGCAAGGCCCAAAAAATCGTTGAACTATGCACAACATATTATTCAGCAACAGTGGGGAGAAGACCTGATCAATAGCTGGAATAAGGCAGACTGGTGGGGACTTCCGACCCGTTTAGGTGATAAGGTCGGTCAACTTATTGGCGCAAAGACCGGTGAAACCGTTATTTCGGACTCGACCACTTTAAATTTGTTTAAAGTCCTTTCTGCCGCAGTCAAGATTCAGGCCGCACAATTCCCACAACGCAAAATTATTGTGGCGGAAAAAGATGCCTTTCCAACCGATATTTATATTATTGAAGGTTTTATTGACCTGATCAATCAAGGCTATCAGGTTGAATTGATTGAAGGTGCCAAGGAGTTAGAACAGGTTCTGGAGAAAGATGTTGCCGTTGTGGTGTTATCACATGTCAATTATCGCACCGGCTACTTCTATGACATGTCCACCATCAACCAGCGCATCCATGCAAAAAAGGCCTTAATCATCTGGGATTTATGTCACTCTGTCGGTGCCGTGCCGATGGATCTCAATCAAACCAGCACTGACTTTGCCATCGGTTGTACCTATAAATATCTGAATGGTGGTCCGGGTTCGCCGGCATTGCTGTGGGTGAATCCCAAACATCGCGATCAATTCTGGCAACCTCTTTCCGGCTGGTGGGGGCATAAAAAACCCTTTGATATGGCTCAACATTATGAACCAGCCAACAATATCCGTCGCTATCTATGTGGTACCCAGCCAATTATCTCGATGAGTCTGATTGAATGTGGGGTGGATATTTTCCTGAAAACCGATATGCAAAAAATTCGTGAAAAATCCCTTCAGTTAACCGATTTGTTGATGGCATTGATCGAACAGGAGTGCTCAGAATTTGGTTTTGAGCTGATCACACCACAAGATCATCAATACCGTGGCAGTCATGTCAGCTACCAGCATCCCCATGGTTATGAAATTATTCAGGCACTGATCGCCCGTGGCGTGATCGGAGACTACCGTGAGCCTGAAGTTCTGCGCTTTGGCATTACCCCGCTTTATCTGGGCTTTGAAGATATCTGGCATGCCGTGCAACATCTCAAGGCAATTATGCAGCAACAAGAATGGAAGAATGAACGCTACTTGGTAAGAAGTGAAGTGACCTGATCTGACACTTTCAGATTGAAGTTCTGGCAAGGAGACGCCAATGGATAATTTTAACAAGATTCAAGCACGTGAAGCAGGTTTACATAAGAAACTCTCCGCCAACCAAATGGCCATGATTGCCATTGGCGGAGCAATTGGTACCGGGCTATTTATGGGCAGTAAATTTGCAATTAGTTTTGCAGGCCCAGCCGTAATTCTCAGTTATGCGATTGGCGGCCTGATTGCCTTTGCACTGATGGCCTGTTTAGCGGAAATGACCGTGCAACATCCGACTTCCGGATCATTTGGTGCCTATGCCGAGCACTATCTCAATCCCATGGCTGGCTTTCTGGTTCGCTATAGTTATTGGGCCTGTATTGTGCTCGCAGTCGGCACAGAAATCACGGCTGTTGCCGACTATATGAAAATGTGGTTTCCACAACTACCCGCCTGGATCTGGATCGTCTTCTTTTCTGGCACCTTGCTCGCAGTCAATGCCTATAGTGTCAAGGCATTTGGACTGGTGGAATACTGGTTTTCTACCATCAAGGTCTTTGCCATTATTGTCTTCATTCTGCTAGCGATCGGTATTCTTACCCAAAATACCCAACAAAGTAGCCATGTGATGGGGAATCTGACCGGTCACGGCGGTTTTTTTCCAAACGGGTTTAGCGGAGTCTGGATGGGTGTGATTATTTCTATTTTCAGCTATCTGAGTATTGAAATGATCGCTGTTGCAGCAGGCGAAGCGGCAAATCCTGAACAAGCAGTCAAGTATGCATTTAAGAGTACTGCCCTGCGCCTAATTCTATTCTATCTGCTGTCATTGTCTTTGATTGTTGCCTTGGTGCCATGGACTGAACTGATCGGACAGAATGCAACCAGTCCTTTCGTCACTGTCATGCGCATTGTCGGTATCCCTTATGCAGATAGTATTCTGAATTTTATCGTTATTGTGGCGGCACTCTCGGCCATGAATAGTATGCTGTATATTTCAACCCGCATGCTATTTAGCCTTTCGCGGGCAGGCGATGCCCCGCAATTGTTTGGTAAAATCCGTCCCAATGGCGTACCGATCAATGCCCTGTTTCTCTCTGCAATGGGGATTGCCGTCGCCAGTGTAGTTTATACCCTTGATCCCGCCTCAGCCTTTCCAATCATGATTGCGCTCTCCATGTTTGGCGCTTTATTTACCTGGGGCAGTATTTTCGTCACGCATATCTTTTTTAGAAGAAACATGGCCAAGAATGGCAGAACATTAAAATTTAAGATCCCGGCCAGTCAACTGATTTCATGGCTCGGTTTATTCAGTATTCTGAGCATTACCCTCACCACCTGGTTTACACAGGAATTTAAATCCACCCTGCAGTTTGGTCTCCCGTTTATTGTGGTGCTCCTGTTTTTTTATACACTGAAACATAGGGCAAAAAAACGCGATCTCGCCTTAAAACCTGAAGTGTCCGAGTAGAAAATCATGCAGCTTTATGACAATTCTCGCACAGTAGCTAATGAGGCAGAGATTTTGGCTGCCTTCCAGCAGCGCAGTAGACTGGCCTATCAACATTTTCCTTGCCTTCAGGAAATCCGATATGCCCAAGCTCCACGATCAACCCTCGATGTCTTCCCCTTGGCGCAGGCGACAACAACGCTGGTCTTTATTCATGGCGGCTATTGGCAATGGTGTGATAAGTCAGATTTTGCCTTTATCGCCACAGATGTACTGGCCAAAGGCATGCAGTGTGTATTGGTCGAATATGAGCTTGCGCCACAAAGCACGATGGCCGAAATCGTCGCACAGGTTAAGCAGGCACTCGACTTTATCCAGCAGCAGCCCTGGATTACGCAGCACGTGCTACTTGTCGGTCATTCCGCAGGTGCGCATTTGGCAGCGCTCTGGATGCAGCATGAGATAGTGACTGAAGCCGTCCTGCTCAGTGGTATTTATGATTTGAGACCGATCCAGCAAACACATCTGAATACGGCATTGAATTTAACAGAACAGGACATTCTTCAATATAGTCCGCTATTACGACAGCATGCTATTTCAAAGCCTTACAGTATTTACTGTGGCGAGCAGGAGCTGGACGAATTAATTTTACAAAGCCAAAATTATTTTCAGCACAGGTCTGGA
Organism: Acinetobacter sp. IK40; assembly: GCF_035615075.1. Taxonomy (NCBI): domain Bacteria; kingdom Pseudomonadati; phylum Pseudomonadota; class Gammaproteobacteria; order Moraxellales; family Moraxellaceae; genus Acinetobacter; species Acinetobacter sp. IK40. The sequence goes on from NZ_JANBOE010000003.1 coordinate 235,631, forward strand.
TTAGATCAAGCACAGGTCAGCTTTAAATTACTCGACAAGACCAATCACTACACGATTCTGGATGAATATTTTCAGCACTTATTAAAACCAAAAACTTAAATTGATACATGGATGTTATAACAATGGTTAAGTTTAAACTTCAGTACCAGTGGCTTTTTATTGCTTTAAATTTATTAATTTCACCGCTTAGCCAAGCTGAAATCGAGCTGCTCAAACAAGAGCATATCTTGTCCGATCATGATCAGTTGAGATTGACCAGTAAAGGTAGCATGCGACTACAGGCACTTAATTTTGATCACTACGATGCATCGAATACAGGGCAGAAATATCGCAGAAATGGCTATAGTTCGACGAGCCGTATCTACGTCAATGCGGATTATAAAATCAATGATCAGTTCAACCTGATTGCAGGTTATCAAAACTTTATTAATCCTGCCAAAATTCTGGATTGGCAAGGACATTATCAGAAAAATGACCAGAGCCTAAGCACAGAGCAAGCCTACTTGGGAATCACAAATCCACATTATGGCACTTTAAAATATGGAAAGATTTATAGTGTTTATTACGATGTGGTCGGCAGCAAAACCGACCTTTGGGACTATAGCACCCTGGCCCAGCCTCAAACCTGGAGTCCTTTTGCATATCATGATGGTACTCAGGCAGCGGCGAAAACTTTAAGATATGAGAACAAAATCAACAACATTGATGTATATGCGTCTTATTTATTTAAAGACCATACGACGCTCGGGCCGGTCCGTTATCAACGGCAATCCGGACAGGAAATTGCTGTAGATATTCATTTAAATAAAAACCTAAGCTGGGCCATCTCGGGAAAATATAATCAGGCCCAGCTTCAGTCTGATCTTGAAACAGATCGCTTTTCCCAAACTTTACTTGCTTCTGCCCTGTTTTATTTTGACGGAACCTGGATGCTCTCCGCTGGAGGAGGCTGGTATAAAAACCTTCTTCCTAATTTTGAATTTTCAGCCCATTCCGATTCACTAGAAAAATTTTTAAATACGGAAGCTTATGGACTTGAATACTATGCAGGACATAATTTCGATATTGGCCATGATGGAATCAAATACATTCAGCCTTATGTCATGGGTAATTATTTGAAATATAGCAGTGGCTATAATTTCTCACGTCAGGATCATGGTGTTGGTGTGGCATTGCGCTTTAGCCATGGACTGGGTTTGGATTATGAACGTCTTTTTACCCGAGATACTAGTCATACACCGGATATGCATTTATTTAGATTGCGCTATGAATGGTAATCTCATTCAAAATCGGAGCATAAAAAAATATCGCTTTATAGACTCAATGAGACATATGCCTTTCATTACTTAATCTCCATCTTGCTTTGAACGTCTACACCTAACTTAGTTTCCCCTAGCCTTTGCAATGACAAAGGCTTTGTGATTCTCAATCGAAAAACCCTATCTTAAAAATAAAAATTATCAATTTCACAAATTACTTTCTAAAGAACATAATTTAATCAAGCAGAGAAATTCTTTTATTAGCCAGAAACCCTCAAGGATGTTTTTCTCCCCAATGTAAAACATCCTTTTTCGAACCCAGCTTGATCTTAAAAGCTGGGTCTTTTTTTAATAAAATTTTATTGCCTAATTAAACCGAGCTGTTGCAGGGCCTGATAAACAATGGCTTTACGTGCTTCTGCATGTGCTGCCTTTTTCATTTCCATATTCAGTGAAAATGCAGTGACCTGACCATTGGGTTGTTCTACCCAACCTGTCCACCATCCCACCTGAGGGTTTACATCCATGCCCCATCCACTTTTGGCATAGATTTTGGTGCCCTGAATATCTTCAATCAGCAACATATCTTTAACTTGTTGCTGGGTTGATGAGTCAAATGCAAGTTGTTTTTTCGCCAAGGCATAGGCAAATTTTACTTCCTCCACAGGGGTAATTTCTAAAGGTCCCACTAACCAGAAATTATCCACTTGCGTTCCAATCGACTGATTGCCATACCCGACCCGTTTTACTTCACTAGCCATTAATTCCAGACCGATACGGCGCGCCAGTTCCTGATACACAGGTACAGCCGAAGCCTGCATGGCTTCTGCCAGGGTCAAGTCTTTTTCCCAGCTGGTAAATGCCCGCTTTTGTCCATTCCATTTAAATACTTCATTCGGTGAAGTCTTATGATGCTGGATACCAATCAAGGCATTCAACATTTTAAAGGTGGAAGCCGGAATATAGCGCTGATTGGCCCGGTTAAGCGCATTGCCATATTTTTGAATAGCTTTGCCATCATAGGTGACCAGTACACCGGAGGTCTGGATATTTTCAAATGCACTTGCAATCTGATCTTCAGTCTGTTTCTGCGCGACTAAAGTTTGAACGTGTGGCTGAATATTTTGGCAGCCCAACAGTGTTATTGAGGGCATCACAACTACAGATAGAAAGAGTAATTTTAATTTTTTCGGCATGACTATAAAATTGAACAACACAGAAAGAACCTATGACTATAAGCTTTTTCATTTATCTATACTGTAGCGTTATTTACTAGACAAAATGGGCCATTGCAGACAAAAAAAAGCTCAGCCTTGGGGAAAGCCGAGCTAGTAAAACATTGATGTTTAGAACATCAGAATACTCAAGAAAATGTTATGAGATATTAAAATGCAAATTAGATACCTCTTGTTAATTATTATGTGAATTGCTTCTCGAAAAGTAAAGTTGATTAAATAGATCGGAATTAAATTTCCAATCGTTTTTGCTAATTGGTTATTAAAAATCAGATTTATGAGCTATTTTCGGTTATATTAACCCACCTTGAAAAAACGCAATTTTTTGCCTACCGTTTCGCATAATATCGAAATAAGGTTATTTCAGCTCACGCTTTTAATTACCTTTTTATGACAAAATAAAGCCTTAACTTAACGAAAAAAACGATTATAATAATCGAACAAACCAATCAAACTATTTATTTACGACATACCTATTACATTCTATAAAAACTCAAAATATAAGCTTATCTCCTTGTTAGTTATATACTTTATAAATGGTTGACAACAATTCAATTAAATGTTCACTTTTTAATCGACAACCAGTCACATTTTGAACGTTTATCGGAAGGACGAATTTATTACATTGACTTCATAAATTGTTACAATACAATGGCTGCAAATTTACTCTTTCTTGTTTTAAAGCTGGAAATCATTATGAAAAAACTCGGTTTAGCCACTGCTCTAGTTTTAGCCATGACCGGCGCTCATGCATACCAATTCGAAGTTCAGGGTCAATCTGAATTCATCGAAGCTAAAGACTTAAATGACAAAGACTTTACTGGTGCTGCTAAAGGTACTTACTACTTCAAAAATGTAGATGCATCTAAAGGTCCTTTAGCTGAAGCGGCTTTCTTAAACCAAGCTTCTAATGTTTCTGCTGCATACAACTATGCAAAATTAAGCGGTGATGAGTCAGTAACTGTTAAGAACAACTCTTTCGGTGCGAAAGGTGAAGTTTATCTTCCTACTCCTTATGTACCTGCTTACGCAAGTGCTGCATATAGCCACTCTCAAACTAAGTTTGAAGACGAAAAAGACAATGGCGACCGCTACTCTGTAGAACTTGGTGCTATGGTTTTACCTAACTTCTTGGTTGCTGTAGGTTATACTCGCGTTGCTGACCAAATCGCTTTAGATGCAAACAAAGCTGTTGAAAATGGCGTATTCAGTGCTGTTGCTGATGCAGCAACAATTGGTGATAAACAAGACGTTGTAACTGCACGTACGAAATACGTTGGTAACATCGACGGTACAAACATGGCTATTGGTTTTGAAACTGGCCTTGCATACGGCGAAAACCAAGCTTACGGTTTAAAAACTGATCTTTATGTAACACCACAGTTAAGCGTTGGCGCTTCTTATGCTGAAGCAAACTTTAGCAAAAACCCTGCTAACGATAACTTCTCTCCAATCAAATCTGCTTGGGGCGCGAACGTAAACTACTTCATCACTCCAGCAATTGCTGTTGGTGCTAGCTATGTAAATGCAAATGCATTACATGCAAATGTAGATACGCAAACTGTTGGCGTAAATGCGAAGTTCCGTTTCTAATATTGGATTGTGGTTCTAGCGATAGAACAATAAATTCATAATAAAAAACCAGTTCGAAAGAACTGGTTTTTTATTTTCTGATCTTCAATAAAATTAAAAATCGAATTTGTCATTCAATCTCTTACATCTTCTTGTCTTCAATATTTAAAGCACTGATTGCCAAGACAGCCTGAGTACGGTTCTGTACACCCAATTTACGGAAGATGGCCGTGACATGTGCTTTAATCGTTGCTTCAGAGACTTCCAGTTCATAAGCAATCTGCTTATTCAATAAACCTTCTGCCACCATCATCAACACACGGAACTGCTGTGGTGTCAGTGATTGCAGGCGTTCTGCCAAAGCGGTTTCATCCGCGGCTCTTGGGTCAAAACCGGCATGCGTCGGTAAATTCGGCGGTAACCAGATTTCACCTTCCAGAACATGTTTAATTGCTTCACCAATATGGCTTGGATGTGAAGATTTCGGAATATAGCCCATAGCGCCATGTGCAATGGCACGCTGGATGATTGACACTTCTTCATGGGCTGAAACGATGATAATCGGAATGGCAGGGTATTGTGCACGCACATATACCAAAGCAGAGAAACCGGAAGCACCCGGTAGATTTAAATCCAGTAACACCAGATCAGGTTCCGCACCATGTTCTAAGCGTGCATAGAATTCATCAACATCAGCCGTCTCCTGAATCTGTGCCTGAGGCAAACTATAACGAACCGCTTGAATCAAGGCATGTCTAAAGAGAGGATGGTCGTCTACAATTAAAATATTCATAAGCGCTTAAGCTGTCTGCAAGTACGTCACTGTACGATGTTTATTTAAATTCAATCCGTCTAAGCCTATTTTCAATTAGCGCTGAGGTCAAGCACAAGCATTGATTTATTTCTTTTTCCCGCAAAATAAATCAAATATTGATATAACCCGTTTAAATCCTAGGCAACTCAAAAAATAGTTTAAAAATTCTGAATAGAAACAGCTGATTAAATCCGGAACATTTTAAATGAAGGCGATTACATCGATATATCTATAAAAAAGATAAGCTTGCAGCATTTCCTTATTTTACAGCCCCTATGCCGATATAGATAAATAAATAGCAATTCGAAATGATCTTTTTAGGCAGTTATTATGTCCAATCGCAATACCGTATCGACTCCCCTGAATATTGTTGCTGTTTCTGGTGGTTTAAATAGTCCATCAAAAACTGAAAGTCTGGTTCAGGCCATTTTAGATGAGCTTTCAGAAGCCATTGATATCAAGGTGCATTTTGTCAAACTCAGTGAAATCGGACCATTATTGGGCGGCGCCATTTACCGTAATCAATTGCCGCAACGGGTTCAGGATGATCTGGCAGCTGTCGAAGCAGCAGATGCCCTGATTGTTGGTACACCTGTTTATCGTGCCTCATTTACCGGCCTGTTCAAGCACTTCTTTGACTTTGTCGAACAGACTGCACTGGTGGATGTCCCTGTCCTATTGGCTGCATCAGGAGGCAGTGACCGTCATGCGTTGGTGCTCGAACATCAATTACGCCCCCTCTTTAGCTTCTTTCAGGCACAGACTTTACCAATTGGCGTCTACGCGACAGATCGGGACTTTACCCCTGAATATACGGTCAAAAGTGAGCAACTGGCGGATCGCGTTACTCTGGCTGTTGCCCGTGCTTTACCGATTTTGGAATGGGCACCCGCCAAAGGCCAGCGTGCCGCAGCCATAAAAACCAAAACCGAGCAGGCCAATCAAAACCTGGGCATTAATAAACAGATTGAACAGGCAGAGGTCTTGCCTTCCGCTGCTGTACCGAATCTGGATGTGGCTGAATCACGCCTGCATCCCAAGTCTGCAAAGAATTTAACGCACGTCGCATAAGCCATAGTTTATGGAGGGTACAACGATGACAATAACAACATCTGCAATCAAATTTGCCTATTGGGTTCCCAATGTAAGTGGTGGTCTGGTTGTAAGTAATATCGAGCAACGTACCGACTGGAGTTATGATTATAATGTGCGTCTGGCACAGGCTGCAGAACGAAACGGTTTTGAATATGCGCTGACCCAGATCCGTTTTACCGCGGGATACGGCGCTGAATATCAACATGAATCGGTCAGTTTTAGTCATGCCTTGTTGGCAAAAACTGAAAAGCTCAAAGTCATCGCAGCCATCCTGCCTGGCCCCTGGAAACCCGTACTTGCAGCTAAACAGCTGGCCACCATTGACTATCTGACCCAAGGGCGGATTGCCATTAATGTGGTCAGCGGCTGGTTCCGTGGTGAGTTCGATGCCATTGGCGAACCGTGGCCTGAACATGATCAACGCTATGTACGCTCGGAAGAGTTTATCCGTACCCTCAAAGGTATCTGGACCACAGACAACTATAGTTTTGACGGCAAATATTACCAGTTCCAGAATTACACCCTCAAACCAAAACCACTGCAACAACCCCATATCGAAGTATTTCAAGGCGGTAGCTCGCGTGCTGCGCGTGATATGGCAGCGCGTGTGTCCGACTGGTACTTTACCAATGGCAACAGCGTTGCAGAAATCAAAAAACAGATTGAGGATGTCCGGACAAAAGCCAAACTGGAAAATCGTCAGGTCAAAATTGGCGTCAATGCATTTATTATCGCCCGTGATACTGAAGCAGAAGCCAAAGCAGTGCTGAATGAAATTATTGCTCAGGCCAATGTTGAAGCCGTCAATGCTTTTGGAGACGCCACACGTGAAGCGGGCGCAGCTGCGCCTGAACGTGAAGGCAATTGGGCCAAATCGACCTTTGATGATCTGGTGCAATATAACGATGGCTTTAAAACCAACCTGATTGGCACACCGCAACAGATTGCAGAACGGATTGTGGCCTTAAAACAGGTGGGCGTTGATCTGGTTCTTTCTGGCTTTCTGCATTTTATTGAGGAAGTCGAATATTTCGGCGAGAAAGTCTTACCGCTGGTTCGTCAACTGGAGCAACAACAGGAGACGTTATTGATCGAAAAATCAGCTTAATCTTAAGTAGGAAACAAGAAGAAAAAGAAAAGATAGGGCAAATTCTCTCCCCCAAGACTCGGCTTGGGGTCTTTTATTTTAAGTGGTTGCAATTTCCCGCATCACCGTTTCAACCGAATAACGGCACCATTTGGACAACTGCTCAATGAAATCATTCAACTGCGCAGGATTAAAGTGACTGACAATCATGTAACAGGCATTACCAAGAATCTTGAAGCATTCATCGACCTGATCATATTGTTTGACCAAGTGCTCAACCTCAATAAAGGCCTGCTGATCATTCATAAACAGTTGAATAAACTGCTTGTGTTCATATTGAAGGGCAATGGTGTAATTTTTAATGATGCCAGCATCCATCAATTGGGCAATACGTGCCCCCACAGCTTGCCCTGTACGATGCACCCGCTGGCCAATTTGTTTATGGCTTAACCGTGAATCCTGTTTCAGCAATTCAATAATTTTTAAGTCGATGGGATCAAGTTCAATATTCATTTTTTCATGACGAAAGAAAACCGGCAACAATGCTTTCACCTGAATATAGCCGATTTTTCACGCTTGCCCTACTCTTGTTTTAACTTAACACTGGAAGTAAAACCATGAAACAAGCCCTGCTGATTATCGATGTGCAAAATGATTATTTTAAACATGGCAAAATGGAACTGGTCAATCCAGATCTAGCACTGGCACAAACCAACAAGCTGGAAGATTATTTTATCCAGCACAATTTACCCATTATTTATATCCAACATATTAGCCCGGCCACTGCCAGCTTTTTTCAGGAAAATACTGTCGGTGCTGAACTACATCCACAGTTAAAAGTAAACAATCACTCGATTATCGTGGAAAAGCATGTTCCAAATAGCTTTGTAGAAACCGATCTACAAGCCATTCTTGAACAGCATCAGGTTGAGCAACTGGTGATTACGGGCATGATGACCCATGTATGTATTGATTCGGGCACACGTGCTGCCAAAGAGCTGGGCTATCAACCGATTGTGATTGCAGATGCCACTGCAACCCGTGATCTCGAATATGACGGTAAAACAGTAAAAGCAGCAGATGTCCAAACTGCATTTTTATCGGCACTGAGTTTCTTTGCTACGGTACAAAATACGGCTGATTTTTTAGCACAGCATTAAATAAGATATATAAAAAAAGAGCGTTCGATAACGCTCTTCTTCAATTCAAACATGGTTATCGGTTCGGGTACACCGTTGCAATCAAATGATCCACCACCGCAGGCTCTGCCAGTGTTGAGGTATCACCAAGTGTATCCAGTTCATTGGCAGCAATCTTTCTCAAGATACGGCGCATAATTTTACCTGAACGTGTTTTTGGCAAGGCTGGTGCCCAATGTAAGGCATCAGGAGTGGCAACCGGCCCAAGCACTTTACGCACCCAGTTCACCAACTCCTTACGCAGTTCTTCCGATTCTTCAACATCGGCCTGCAAGGTGACGAAGGTACATATGCCCTGTCCCTTGATCTCATGCGGCATGCCGACCACAGCCGCCTCAGCAACTGCTTCATGGGCAACCAACGCACTCTCGATTTCAGCCGTACCGAGGCGGTGCCCAGAGACGTTAAGCACGTCATCAACACGTCCGGTAATCCAGTAATAGCCATCTTCATCCCGACGCGCGCCATCACCGGTGAAATAATTGCCTTTAAAGGTCGAGAAATAGGCCTCAATAAAGCGTTCAGGGTCGCCCCAAATGGTACGCATCTGGCCCGGCCAAGAATCTTTAATCACCAGATTCCCTTCAGTCGCACCCTCAAGTTCATTGCCTTCACCATCCACCAAGGCAGGTTGCACCCCAAAGAATGGACGTGTCGCTGAACCCGGTTTAAGTGCAGTTGCTCCAGGTAATGGCGAAATCAGGATGCCACCTGTTTCAGTTTGCCACCAGGTATCGACAATTGGACAACGTCCCTCACCGACGACTTCATGGTACCAGTTCCATGCCTCAGGGTTGATCGGCTCCCCGACAGAACCGAGTAAGCGCAAGCTACTGCGATCACTTTCACGCACATAGGCATCACCTTCGCGCATCATGGCACGAATTGCAGTGGGTGCAGTATACAGAATAGTGATGTTGTGCTTATCAATCACATGCCCGATACGCGCCCAGGTCGGATATTGCGGAATGCCTTCAAACATCACGGTTGTGGTGGCATTACTGAGTGGACCATAAAGCAGGTAACTGTGTCCGGTGATCCAGCCCACATCTGCGGTACACCAGTACACATCATCTTCTTTTAAATCAAAGATTTCTCTAAAGGTACTGTTGACATAAACCAGATAACCGCCGGTGGTATGCAACACACCTTTAGGTTTACCGGTCGAACCCGAGGTATACAGAATAAATAATGGATCTTCCGCTTTCATGGGCTCAGGTGGACAATGCTCATCCACTTCCATAATGGCAAGGTGATACCAGATATCACGTGCTGCATTAAACTGAATCGGATTACCGGTACGATGCACCACAATCACATTCTGCACGCTTTCAGTTCCTGCAATCTCTAATGCGGCATCAACATTTTCTTTCAATGGCAGCAACTTGCCCCCACGCATGCCGGCATCGGCAGTAATCACCAGTTTGGCCTGACTGTCTTCAATCCGGCTGGCCAGTGAATCTGGCGAGAAGCCACCGAATACCACACAATGCACTGCACCAATCCGTGCACAGGCCAACATCGCAATTGCGGCTTCTGGCACCATCGGCATATACAGCACCACACGATCGCCTTTGCTGATCCCGTGTTTTTTCAAGACATTGGCAAAGCGGCACACTTCATCATGCAGTTCTACAAAAGAAATGATCTTGTGACGTGATGGGTGATCACCTTCCCAGATAATCGCTGGCTTTAATGGATTATCCTTAAGATGGCGGTCCAAACAGTTTGCAGAGACATTCAGTTCACCATCTGCAAACCATTCGATTTTAAAATTATCTTGCTGAAAACTGGTATTTTTTACCTGAGTAAACGGTTTGATCCAGTCAATATTTTTTGCTTCTTCTGCCCAAAATGCTTCGGGCTGCTCAATCGATTCCTGATAATGTTTGAAATAGTCTGCTTCCGAGATTCTTGCCGTTTCTTTGAATTTATCAGGCACTGGGTAGATTTCTTTCATAGCTTACTTCCTTGGTCTTTTATTTCATATCCTAGATGCTCTCATCTATTCTTCTGGATATGTTTTGTTCTCTTTAGCAGTATGTGCATCATTTACAAGTGCAAACAATGCGGCTTTGGTCGTAGGAATGTTATTCTGTTACGACTAGGGGCTGTTAACATTTCACCTTGCAAGCTAAAGCTCTCAATGCATGGCTGAAGTGTCAACAGTCCCTCATTTATTTTCAAAAATTTACTCAAAATAATTTAAATCTGAACTGCTTGTCTATGCTTTTTCTTTTTAAAATAAGTGATTATTTTGATCATTGCAGCAAGCTTAAAAGATTTAATAAACAAAAAAACAGGATCCACCTATGTTCAACCCCGATACCCCGACCTCATCCCCACCACTAAACGACCATCCGCTGTCGCCAAACGGCCGTTTTAATCGCCTGAGCTATATTGGCTGGTACGGATTACTCAGTCTGCTGTGCATGGCTGCTTTTCTTGGCCTGTTTGCATTTACCGGGCTTTTTAGCATGAATCAGGTCAATATTGATGCTGCGATAATGTCGGCCTTTTCAGGCTTTTCGGTCTTTGCCCTGATCGCATTGTGGTTGGTGGCAATGTATTTCCAAATTGTGTTCTTGATCCGTCGTTTACATGACCTAAATAAAACAGGCTGGCTCAGCCTGCTGATGCTAGTACCTCTGCTGCAGTTCTTTTTTACCTTATATGTGTTACTGGCACCGGGCACGCCACATCGCAATGACTATGGTGAGGTACGTCCATCACGTGGCTGGGAAAAACTGCTGGCCTGGCTCATGATTCTGGTCACAGTATTGATGATGTTTGGCCTGTTTACTTTTGCTTATTATTTTGCCAGTCCAGACCTGTGGGAAGCCCCAACACAAATGATTCAAAATACAACCGATTATTTCTAGAACATAACAAAAGGTAGCGGATAATTAGAGGGATCAGGTCTATGAATTATGCATGCGTATTCGCAAGAAATTCATTATGATTGCTTCCCTCACTGACTCCATCCTTTGCGAAATAGAGATTTTCCTGTGGCAAATGAACAAACAACATTGACTGAAGTGGCAAGAGATACGGGTGAGCTGATTCATCAGGCAGGCACCAAAACCACCCAGACCGTACTCGCTCATACTGAAAAATATCACGATGCCTATACCACGATTGATAAAATCATGGATAGCTTTTGGGAGCGTTTGCCTTATATCGGGATCGCGATTACGGTTTTCGTCATTTTCTGGCTTCTGACCAAATTATTTAAACTGTTTATTCGCAAGACTTTAGAAAATCGCAGCTATACCCGTCAGAATCTGGTGCTGGTCCTGAATCGCGTCGGCAGCACCTTTATTATCTTTTTCGGCTTCCTGATTGCACTGGTCATCGCCATTCCTGGCTTCACCCCCAGCCAGCTGATTGGTGCCTTGGGGATTGGTTCGGTTGCGATTGGTTTTGCCTTTAAGGATATTTTCCAGAACTTGCTGTCAGGTATCCTGATTCTGATCAGTGAACCATTCCGTATTGGCGATGATATTGTGGTCAATGGTCTGGAAGGTAATGTCGAAGATATCCAGATTCGCGCGACTTTTTTACGTTCGCCTGATGGCCGCCGTATCGTGATTCCGAATGCAACCGTCTATACCAGCGCGGTCACAGTCAATAATGCCTACCAGCGCCGTCGTTGCGAATTTGTGGTCGGCATTGGCTATGAAGACGATATGCAAAAGGCCAAGCAGATCATTCTGGATATTCTGGATCGCAACCTGAATGTACTCAGCCAGCCCGGTTTCTCTGTTAATGTCACGGCGCTTGCAGATTTTTCGATTAACCTGACCGTACGCTGGTGGGTCAATACCACCGAAACCTCGACCTCCACCTCAATCAGTGAAATTCAGGAACAGGTGGTTACTGCATTTGACGAGAAAGGTATCTCTATTCCCTACCCGGTACAGGAAGTCAAAGTCTATCGTGGCGATCAATCTGAACAGGCCGATTCCTCAGACAAACAATCGACCTAAAATATTCGATACGGCTGTTTCAGTCCGCAAAATCCGGTTGCCGATGCTCATTGCCTGGCAGCCGTTTTTTTTGAGTAGATCAACCTCATAGGGAATAAATCCACCCTCTGGCCCCACGATCAGGCTACAGCCCTGCTGAATCGCATAAGGCATGTGATGTTCTGCATAGGGATGCGCCACATAAGCAGGTCGCTCGGCATTGATCCAGGTCGGCAAGACATCTTCAACAAAGGGCTTAAAACGTTTATATAATTGGATCTCAGGTGCAATGGTATCGCCTGCCTGCTCCAGACCCAGAGTTACATAATCATCCAGCTGTTGTAAGAATGGTGTTTGCCAGTAACTTTTATCCACCCGATAACTATGAATCAGGCTAATCCGTTCAACACCGATCGTCACGGCATCCATAATGATACGACGCAGGACTTTGGGGCGAGGCAAGGCAAGAATCAAATGCACAGGCAACTTTTCCGGAACGGTTTCTAGCCGAACAGGTTTCACCAGAATGCACTGCTCTGAAATCTCCAACACTTCGCTAAGATAACGCGGTCCTTGGCGGATGCCCACTTTCAAGGTATCGCCAATTTTTAAATCAAGATGCTGCCGTAAATGCTGTAATTGACGGGGGGACTCAATTTTCCATGCATCACTACCAGCAATCTGCTCGGGGTCAAGTAAAACGATATTCATGGCAAAGCGGCTTGTGCTAAATAATGATCAAGTAACTGAATATGTTTTTGTAAGGAACCCTGATTGCGTTGCAACACCTGTTGTGCACGTTCAACTCGTTGCGAGACGTGTACAGAATTCTCCAGACAACTCAATAACTGCTGTACCACCTGCGCTGCATCCTCACCGATCAGGATCGCTTGTTCAGCCACGAACTCATCCACAATCGTTTGAAAATTAAAGTATCGTGGTCCAATCACGGTCGGCACATCCAGCACCATTGGCTCTAAGATATTATGTCCGCCACCTGGCTCATTCAGTGAACCACCAACAAAACAGGCTTGACTCAAGCCATACCACAGCCACATTTCGCCCATGCTGTCAGCAAGAAAGACTTGGGTATCCGCCTGAACCGGCTGTTGTAAACTACGGCGTTGCGTTTTCAAATTTAGACGCTGGCAAACTTGAAACACCTCATCAAAGCGTTCCGGGTGTCGTGGCACCACGATACAGAGTAAATCCGGATTTGAATTTAAATGCGGTTGCAACTGTTGCAACAGGCTTTGTTCTTCAGGCGCATGAGTACTGGCCAGCGTGATGATCTGACGTCCCGACAATGGCCAATCCTGTTTGAGTTGCCGTGCTTGCGCGACAAAATGTTCTGGCGCGGTAATGTCAAATTTAATATTGCCGACCACCTGACTGTTAGCCTGATCAAATCCCAAGCTAACATAACGTTGTTGCGTAGCTTCATCTTGAGCCAGCATCCAGGTCAACTGTTGCAACATGGGCCGGGTTAAACGACGAACTTTAGCGTAACCTTGAGCCGATTTTTCAGAAAGGCGGGCATTTAATAGAATACAAGGAATCTGCTGTTGTTTGGCTTCGGCAATCAGGTTCGGCCAGATTTCGGTTTCAACCAAAGCCAGTATTTTCGGTTGATAACGCTGAAAAAACTGTTTGAGTAAGGGCTTCTGATCCACAGGCAGATACACTGCCTGAAATAAATCCAAATAGGATGCTTTTTGAAACAGTGATTTTGCCCGTGCCTGCCCGGTCTTGGTGGTATTGGTGACCAAAACGGGGTGGCCTAATTTTAAATAATGCTCAATTAAAGGCTGGGCGGCATTGGTTTCCCCCACTGAAACAACATGAAACCAGATTGCACCCGTATTTTTGACGGGCTGGAATGGACCAAAACGCTCAAGACATTCCTGCTGAAACAGTGCATCACTTTCCGCCCGCTGTTTGATTTTCCAACGATATAACGGTTTGAGACACGTCAGTAGAAAGTTATACCAGAACGGGGTTTGCTGTACTGCGTTTTGCTGCGCCATCCGAGACCATAATTGACAATTTGATTCCCGCTCATTATGCGGAATTTAAATAAAAAACTCATGCAATTTTGGTAAATTACATGAGTCATTTGTAGCATTTAATACGGCTTAAGCTTCTAACTTTTCAAATACCGGATAATCGGTATAGCCTTCCGCACCGGCACCATACAGGGTTTGGGGCTGAAGTGGATTTAAAGGCAAATCATGTTGCAAACGATCCAGCAAATCCGGATTGGCAATATACTGTTTACCGAATGAAACCGCATCCGCCTGACCGGTTGCCAGAATACGTTTCGCAGATTCAGCAGTTAGGCCTTCATTGGCAATCCATACGCCTTTAAATTTAGGACGTAATTTTGGCATTAAGCTATCTTCTGCTTCATATTCACGCGTGAAAATAAATCCAATGTTACGCTGATCCAGTTGCTCCACCACATAACCAAAGGTTGCCAACGGATTTTCATCACCCATGTCATGCGAATCACCACGTGGTGCCAAATGGACACCAACACCACCAGCGCCCCATACCTCAATAAAGGCATCGACCACTTGCAATAATAAACGTGCACGATTTTCAATTGGACCGCCGTATTCATCATCACGTTGGTTGGTCGTGCTTTGCAGAAATTGATCGATCAGATAACCATTAGCGGCATGCAATTCAACCCCATCAAAACCAGCAGCTTTTGCCAGTTCAGCCGCATGTTTATATTGCGCGACAATTTCCTGAATTTCTTCATGCGATAAAGCACGTGGGGTTACAAAAGGACGTTTTGGTCGAAGCAGGCTCACTTCACCTGCGGGCTGAATCGCGCTTGGTGCAACAGGCGTATCGCCATCCAGTAAGTCCGGATGTGAAATACGTCCAACATGCCAGAGCTGAACCACAATTTTTGAACCCTGTGCATGCACAGCATCAACAATCTTATGCCATGCCTGAGCCTGTTCTTGCGACCACAGGCCAGGGGTATTGGCATAACCCGCTGCTTTCGGACTGATGACGGTCGCTTCAGTAAGAATTAGGCCCGCATTGGCACGTTGTTGATAATATTCCACCATTAAATCATTCGGAATACGGTGTTCACCACTCCGTGCTCTGGTCAGAGGTGCTAAAACCAGACGGTTTTTAATGGTAAAATCACCTACTTGTAACGCAGAATTTAGTTCAGCCATGATCGCCTCAACTTACACTTGTTGATCTAAAGTGTTTGTTTTAAATGTTCGATATATTGCTGAATCAAAGCTTCATTACGGGTGAAATATGACCATTGCCCATATTTTTCGACCTTAATCAGACCTGCCTGTTGCAATACAGACAAATGATTCGACATGGTCGACTGTGCAACTTTTCCTAAACGTTCGATGTGCCCTGCACATACGCCCCGTTCGAAACTGCCACCACATTCCTGTACCGGTAAAAATTGCTCAGGCTCTTTCAACCATTGCAAAATCTGTCGACGTAATGGATTGGCTAAGGCCTTGCTTATTACATCAATATCCATAGACTCACCACGCTTCTCAACAGGCAAAGCTTTGTTCAGCATCTAAATCCAGTATATCGAAATTTTCAAATATTAATATCCATTTTTTCCGATATTAATATCATGTTTTTTCGATTAACCAGCCTATGCTGAACGAGATTGCCGTTTTAATTGATAAAAACTTATAGACCTTGCTTCAAACTTGCTTCGATAAATTTATCCAGGTCACCATCTAAAACTGCTTTGGTATTAGATGTTTCCACACTGGTACGCAAGTCTTTAATACGTGAATCATCCAGGACATAAGAACGAATCTGGCTGCCCCAGCCAATATCAGATTTCGAATCTTCCAGTGCCTGCGCCGCTTCATTACGTTTGCTCATCTCTAATTCATAGAGTTTGGCACGTAACTGTTTCCAGGCATGGTCACGGTTGGCGTGTTGTGAACGCTGGTTCTGACATGCCACCACAATACCCGTTGGTGCGTGAGTTAAACGAACCGCAGAGTCAGTTTTGTTAATGTGCTGACCACCTGCACCCGATGCACGGTAAGTATCGGTACGGACATCAGAAGGATTAATATCGATTTCGATATTGTCATCAATCTCAGGTGAAATGAACACCGCCGAGAATGACGTATGACGGTTATTGTTACTATCAAATGGTGATTTACGTACTAAACGGTGAACACCACTTTCAGTTCGTAACCAGCCGTAAGCGAACTCGCCATCGACACGAATGGTCGCAGATTTAATCCCTGCCACATCGCCATCCGACACTTCCATCAATTCCGCTTTAAAACCGTGGCGCTCGATCCAGCGCAAGTACATACGCAATAACATCGATGCCCAGTCTTGCGCCTCTGTACCGCCAGAACCTGACTGGATTTCAAGGAAGCAAGGATTTGGATCCATCGGATTGCTAAACATACGGCGGAATTCAAGATTGCCTAAAGCCTGTTCAGCACTGTCTAATTCAGTCTGTACATCGACCAGCAGGCTTTCATCATCTGCTTCAACAGCAAGATCAAGCATCGCTTTGGCATCATCGAGCTGTTCTGCAAGACGATCAAATACACCAATGGTATTTTCTAGGCTGCCCTTTTCTTTCGCGATCGCCTGAGCACGACTTTGGTCATTCCAGATCGCAGGGTCTTCTAATTCTCTTAAAACTTCTTCTAAACGCTCAACCTTTAGATCGTAGTCAAAGATACCCCCGTAGTGTTTGGCTACGATCAGATAAATCTTTCAATTGGACTAAATACGGATTAATTTCCACGCGTGTTTTCTCACAATTTTTTCACTTAATCCGCTATTTTAACATAACTGTTTTGGTCGACACAGCACCCTTATTCTGGCTCAATCTGTTTAAAAAAATAATCTCTAAAGTAAGTTGGGCTGCCGAATCAACGGTATTTTTAGGCCTTAATTTTGATTAAAATTTCTTAACAATTCACTTAAATTAGTCTTTAAAATAGCCAAAAACACAATCTCTACTAAGTTTTAATAATTCAAAACAATTGAAATTTATATTTAAATATCAAAACTTTGCCCTGTCAATTTTACAAGTCCATTACATTTGTACACTCTGCTTACGTTCCTGCGATTGACGCTCCTGTTATTTCAATTAGACTGGTAGTTGTAACAAAACATGTAATTAACATTCATCTGGTTCATTATCTCAAAAGGGGCATAACCATGAAAAAATTAGCAATTGCATCAGCACTATTATCTGCTTTGGCAGTAACAGGCACTGCTCATGCTTATCAAGCTGAAGTTGGTGGTTCTTATAATTATCTTGATCCGGATCACGGCAACAGCGTAAGTAAATTTGGTGTCGATGGAACTTATTATTTCAATCCAGTTCAGACCCGTAATGCACCGCTTGCAGAAGCAGCTTTCTTAAATCGTGCCAGTAATGTTGACGCCCATGTGAATTATGGCGATAACAGTGGGACTAAAGATACACAATATGGTGTAGGTATTGAATACTACGTTCCAAACTCTGATTTCTACCTCAGTGGTGATGTAGGAAGACAGGAACGTGAAATTGACAAAATCAATTACGACCAAAAATTAACGACCTATGCTGCTGAAGTAGGTTATTTACCAGCGCCTGGTTTATTACTTGCTTTAGGTGTGAAAGGTTACGATGAGAAGAATGGTAAAGATGGCGCAGATCCTACCGTTCGTGCGAAATACGTAACACAGGTCGGCGGCAACGATATCAACCTTGAAGCTTATGGCGCTTTTGGTGATCTTGACGAATACCGCGTTAAAGGCGACTACTACCTTGATAAAACTTTAAGCGTAGGTGCTGATTACTACAACAATGATCTAACTGATAAGGATGAATGGGGTATTAATGCCAAGAAATTCTTAAATCAGCAAGTGAGTGTTGAAGGCCGTATTGGTTTCGGCGATAACGATAAAAACTACGGTGTTCGTGCCGCTTATCGTTTCTAATCTCCGCAGGAACAAAGAATCCGCTCAAATGAGCGGATTTTTTATTGTTTTAAATAGGCAATTTGCAGCTGCAGACTGGTATTGCCATTAAAGACATTACGTTCCAGTGTATAGACCAGATCGACATGGCCCAGCATAGGATCAAATTCAAAACGATCTTTGGCATTAAAAGCAATGGCATCGACCGAATGTGGCCCGACCGCCAGTTTCAATTTCAGATGCTGTTCTTTCAACCAGCGATAATCAATGACTTTGAAGCGTCCCTCGAATTGAGGTAATGGAAATTTTTGTCCCCACGGGCCCAGTTGTTCGATCCAGTCCAGTGTTCCCAAATGCAGATCAGCATCGGACAATTCACCATCCGTCCACAAAGTTGCTTGAAATAGATCATCATCCATCTCAGCAATCGACTGGGTAAACACGCTTTTAAACGCCTCAAAATGTTCTTTTTTCAGGGTTAAGCCGGCTGCCGCAGCATGACCACCAAAATGGCTGACCAGATGCGGATACTGCTCAGCCACCTGTTCAATGGTATCGCGAATATGAATACCTTCAATCGAACGTGCTGAACCCTTGATATGCACACCATCTTCATCAGGGGCAAATACCAGACTCGGGCGATGGAACTGTTCCTTTAAGCGCCCTGCCACAATGCCAATCACCCCTTGATGCCATTGTTCATCAAACATCACCAGTGCAGCCGGTAGATGGGTCGTTTCCAGTTGAATATATTGCAGCGCTTGCATTGCCTGCTGCTTCATTTCATTTTCCACCTGACGGCGTTCGATATTCAATTGGTTCAACTGTTGCGCCAGCGGATAAGCTGTTGCCATATCGGCGGCCAGCAGGCATTCAATGCCGATCCGCATGCTTTCCATCCGTCCCGCTGCGTTAATGCGGGGACCAACAACAAAACCTAAATCTTGTGCGCGCAAGCTGGCAGGATCACGCCCGGCAATATCCAGTAAGGCCAAAATGCCAGCACGACACTGCTGTTGCTGAATCCGCTTTAATCCCGCATCAATCAGGATCCGGTTGTTATAATCCAGTGTCGCCACATCGGCATAGGTGCCCAAAGCCACCAGATCCAGATATTGCGTCACTTTAGCGCTACTTTTCCCTTGCTGAGTGCGTGAACTTGCCAATCTTGCCAGCACATAGAAAGCAACCCCGACACCAGCCAGAGCCTTACTGGGAAAGTCACAGCCCAGCTGGTTCGGATTGACCACCGCTTCGGCAACTGGAGTCGGTTTAGTGGTGAGGTGGTGGTCGGTGATGATCACCTGCATGCCTAAGGCTTGAGCGGTTTCCACCCCTGCATGACTGGAAATACCATTATCCACGGTAATCAGAAGCTCAGGCTGATAACTGTGCTGGGCCAACTCGGCAATTGCCGGGGTCAGACCGTAGCCGTACTTAAACCGGTCAGGCACCAGATACTCGACCTTGGCACCCATTTCTTGCAAGACCAGCACCATCAAGGCAGTGCTGGTTGCACCATCCGCATCATAATCCCCAACAATCACGATCTGTCGCTGTTGATCAATGGCTTGATCCATCAACTCAACTGCCGTCTCCAGGCCTTTTAACGCTGGAGGCAATAAATGTTTCAGTTTCAGTTCAAGCTCTTGTTCTGACTGCACGCCCCGTCTGGCCAGAATTTCAGCAATAAAAGCAGGCACGCCCTGAAACTGTTCAGGGCGTGTAATTAAAGGTCTTTTTTGAATTTGCATCTGCGTCATTTATGGCATCAAACGTTGTAGGGCCCAGCGGTCGTCTTGTTTTTCATAACTTAAACGATCATGTAAGCGATTTGGTCGCCCCTGCCAGAACTCATAATAATCCGCCTCTAAGCGGTAACCGCCCCAGAACTCAGGTTTATCCAGCTCAGCCTGGGCTTGACTCTGTAATGCTTGAAAGCGTTGTTGCAGCACTTCACGACTCTCAATCACGCCACTTTGTGGTGTACTGATATGCGCTGCAATCTGACTATCACGTGGACGTTTATGGTAATAGTCGGTCGATTCCTGTTCAGAAATCTTGGCCACCTTGCCACCAATACGGACTTGACGCTCCAGACTCGGCCAATAGAATAACAATTCAGCATAAGGGTTTTCCGCAAGGTCCAATCCTTTCTGACTGTCATAATTGGTATAGAAGTCATAACCCGCTTCTGTGGCACCACGTAACAAAACCGTACGTACATGTGGACGGCCTTGTGCATTTGCGGTGGCTAAAGACATGGCATAAGGTTCGTGCAAATTCGCGGCAAGGGCATGATTAAACCAGTTTAAAAACTGCAAGTGAGGCTGATCGCTCACTTGGGTTTCATGTAATTCACCTTGTTCATAGCTTAAACGCAATTCACTCAGGTCTTTAATCACATCATTCATGCGGGGACTCTCTTAAGCAGCTTGGGCGTGAGCACGGACCGCATCAGCCAAATGGTTCGCCAATGCTTCAACTTCTTGCTGTTGATCGCCTTCCACCATGACACGAATAACAGGTTCAGTGCCTGACTTACGAATCAACAGTCGACCACGGCCTTTGAGTTGCTGCTCTGCTTTTTCAAACTCTGCCACCAGCGCGGGAATCGAATAAGGGTCAATCATGTCCTGTAGACGCACATTGACCAAGACTTGCGGGAACAGTTCAAAGCCTGCAACCAGTTCATGTAAAGCCTTACCTTGTTCCACCATCACGGTTAACACTTGAAGTGCCGCAATGATCGCATCACCAGTGGTACTCTTATCCAGCGTCAGGATATGACCTGAAGGTTCGCCACCTGTGACCCAGTTATTTTCTTCCAAGGCCTGTAATACATAGCGGTCACCGACTTTGGCACGGACAAAGCCAACCTCGGCCTTTTGTAAGGCCAGTTCCAGTGCCATATTGCTCATCACAGTACCCACTACGCCTGCTGGCTTATGGTTTGCCTGTGTCGCAAGGATATAGAGGATGTGGTCACCATCAACCAGTTGACCATTCTTATCAACCATGACCACACGGTCTGCATCGCCATCAAACGCAATCCCCAGATCCGCCTGATGCGCTACTACTGCTTTTTGCAATTGTTCAGGATGGGTTGAACCGCAGTTTTCATTGATATTTAAACCATCTGGCTCATTAAACAGTGGAATAACTTTCGCGCCTAATTCACGGAATACCGATGGCCCAACGCTATAGGCAGCGCCGTTGGCACAATCCACCACGATTTTCAAATTACGCAGGTCGAAATGGTAGGGGAAGGTCGATTTACAAAATTCGATATAGCGACCATTGGCATCTTTGACACGTACGCTTTTACCCAGATTCGCCGTGTCCTCAATGACCAGTTCTTTCTCTAATTCCTGGTTAATCTGATCCTGAAGGGCATCAGGTAATTTCTTGCCTTCACTGGAGAAAAATTTAATCCCGTTATCGAAATATGGATTATGCGATGCTGAAATGACGATACCCGCATGCGCATGTAGTGCACGGGTTAAATGCGCAATCGCTGGTGTTGGCAAAGGACCTAACAGATGCACATAAACACCTGCGGCATTTAAGCCAGCCTGTAGAGCCGCTTCCAGAATATAGCCAGATAAACGGGTATCTTTTCCTAATACCACAATCGGCTTACTTTTAGGATTGTTTCTTTTTAATACTGTTCCTGCGGCAAAACCTAGTTTTAATGCGAACTCTGGGGTAATTGGCATTTGTCCAAACTTGCCTCGAATTCCATCAGTACCAAAATAGCTCATGTTTTACTCACTTTCTTATCTTTTATATGGCCTGTAACCATATCCTTCTTCATCCTGTTCACTTTACACCAAAACAAAAAAAACCGTCAGTACACTGACGGTTTTTCGATCGGCAAAATTACCAAAAATCAACCAACTCGGTAGTTTGGTGCTTCCTTGGTAATGGTTACATCATGCACATGTGATTCAGACATACCTGCTGAAGTAATTTTCACAAATTTCGCATTTTGACGAAGATCTTCAATCACAGATGAACCGGTATAGCCCATTGATGAACGTAAGCCACCCATCATTTGATGAACGATGTTGCCCATTGGGCCTTTATATGGCACGCGGCCTTCAATGCCTTCTGGAACTAATTTCTCAGCACCTGCTTTAGCGTCCTGGAAGTAACGGTCCGCAGAACCAGATACACCGGCCATTGCGCCTAATGAACCCATACCACGGTAAGCTTTGTAGTAACGGCCCTGAAAGAACTCAACCTCACCAGGCGCTTCTTCAGTACCAGCAAGGAGTGAACCGACCATAATCGTACTCGCACCCGCGCCGATCGCTTTCGCCATATCGCCAGAGAAACGGATACCGCCATCTGCAATCAAAGGAATCTGATCTTTCAGTGCATTGGCAACGCTGTCAATCGCCGAAATCTGTGGCATGCCAATACCAGCAACGATACGTGTGGTACAGATTGAACCTGGACCAATACCGACTTTGACCGCATCTGCACCAGCATCAAGCAATGCTAACGCTGCATCACCCGTTGCAATGTTGCCGCCAATCACTTGAACTTGTGGGTAGTTGGCTTTTACCCAACGTACGCGTTCAATCACACCAGCAGAATGACCATGTGCCGTATCAACCACAATTGCATCGACACCCGCCTCAACCAAAGCCTCTACACGGCTTGGAGTTTCAGCACCAGTACCGACTGCAGCGCCGACACGTAAACGGCCTAAATCATCTTTACAGCTGTTTGGATAGCTTTCGGCTTTACGGAAATCAGTCACCGTAATTAGACCTTTCAGCTCATGGTTCTCACCAATCACCAACACTTTTTCAATACGATGCTTTTGAAGCAAAGCTTGGATATTTTCTTTTGATTCACCCTCACGAACAGTCACCAAACGGTCTTGACCGGTCATGATGTTGCTTACAGGCTGTTCAAGATTGGTTTCAAAACGTGTATCACGTCCGGTGACAATACCTACCACTTTGCCGTCTTTTACAACAGGCACGCCGCTAATATTATTGGCCTGGGTAATCGCAATCAGTTCACGCACTGTTGTCTCAGGTGATACAGTGATTGGATCTTTCACCATACCTGCTTCAAATTTTTTCACACGACGGACTTCAGCAGCTTGTGCTGCGATATCCATGTTTTTGTGCAAAATACCTATACCACCGTTTTGCGCCATTGCAATCGCCATACGTGATTCAGTCACGGTATCCATTGCAGCAGAAACGAGAGGGATATTAAGTTGAATTCCGCGAGTTAAACGTGTCTTTAAGGAGACATCTTTTGGGAGAACAGTTGAGTAGGCAGGAAGTAATAAGACATCATCGAAGGTTAACGCTTCTTGAACGATGGTCAGCATAACAATCTCACTGGTAATTTCCGTGAGCTATTATAAACAAATTTCGATGTGATTTTCATTTTCTATGATGAAAATAATTTCAATCGTTGTTTAAAAAGCTTTCAGCTAGAGAGTTTTACCCTTCGAATCAAATACATCCCCTTAGCAAACCTGATCATAATTGTCATTATTTTCAGAGGGCTGCTGGTCAATCGCGACCAGCGGGATCAGGTTATGCGCCAGCCGTGCCTTGTTACAATGCGAATCGGCAATCTGTACTTCCTTGCAACTTGAGCTCCGAACTGAATAGATTGAACAGCTAACTTGCTGCCCCACTTCACCTTGCAAGGCCACACATTTGACTTGTGCCTGATTGGTCCCTTTCATGCATGAGTAGACCGCAGTCAACGGCTCAACCATGTGTTCAGGGATCAGTTCTGCCTCAGCCCAATAGAAAGAAACACGGTAATTTGCACAGCAGGCACCACAACTGACACAGGCATCGGGAGTCGCAATTTGAGACAACATTTTATTAAAATTCTCGTTATCAGATTCAATCCTTGATCCGATAAATCCTAAGAAAATTTATGCCTGCCGACAAGAGTGTCTGATCAATGATTGATGTATTTTCCAGTCATTTTGCAACCCCGGACATTTAGCTCATTTCAGCCGGCAAACTGAACACATATTCATTCATCAGATCTACACCACATTCCAGCGTTTCGATCCAGTCCAGGAACTGATTGATCATCGCTTTACCAACAAAAGCGGTCCCATGCTGAGGCACAATCATTTCAAGATCCATCTGCCGAACCATATTGACCCAGAGACGGATGACTTTATTGGAACACATATAGCGCTGGTGAAAACCTTTCATTTTTTTGATGTGGGCATCAAAGTCAGTAATCGGTAAGCTGGCATCTTCGACAATTGAAGCCCCCATATCACCTGAAAATAAAATTTTTGCAGTCGGATCATAGAACTGGAAATTTCCAACCGAGTGCAGGAAATGCGCAGGCACAGCCACAATCGAAGCTTCACCGAGAGGAATGACTAGCCCTGTATCTGATAGCTCGATCAGGCGCTCCTCCCAATTGCCTTTCATACGGTCACTCATAAAGGCCGAATTCAGATGCGGTAAAAAGCGTGCCCATAACTTGGAAGCCACTACTTTGGCATCGGTATAGACCAGCCAGCGCGGCATCGAGGTAATAATGTCAGGATCTTGATGTGAAGCCATCACATAGTCCAGATTTTTTAGTTTGGTATAACGGTTCAGTTCCATGGTTAAAGGAACATAGGTCAGGTCACCACCCGGATCTAAAACCGCGGCCCGATCATGGTCAATAATTAAAAACTGATTGGCCTGAATGCCTTCCCCTTTGACCAGACTGGTAAAACTGATGCATTTATGTGTGCCATTATCAAATAATATTTGTGACGTTGTGCGCTCGAAACTCATAACTACCCCAGAAAAATTCTTTAAATATGAAATATTTTTTAATTCCATAATAAAATAATGGGATTTAATGCATGTTTCAATCAGAGTTTAGATTTTTATCATTATTTATAAAAAAACCCGTCATGGCTAGACGGGTTTTTTCAGGTTCTAGCTCAATTAGAAGAAATAATGCTGCACTAAGGTTGAGACACCCACCACCAGGAAAATTGCAGCACCAATTTTATGGATCAAGGAAATCGGTAATTTATCTGCCAGCTTATCGCCAATAAACACAGCCGGTGCATTGGCAAGCATCATGCCGAACGTGGTTCCACACATAACCCAGAACACACTGTCAAAACGTGCCGCCAAAGCCACGGTTGCAATCTGGGTTTTATCACCAATTTCAGCCAAGAAGAATAAGATGAAGGTGGCACCAAAAACCCCAAATTTCTGCCATTTATTGATGCTTTCACTTTCATCACCCAATTCATCCGGAATCAGCATCCAGATCGCCATGCCGATAAAGCCTAGGGCGAGAATCCACAACAGGATTTCAGGGCTGAGTACGGTGGTAATCCATTGCCCTAAGACAGCAGAAATACCATGATTAATAGTGGTCGCAAGCAGGATGGCAATCAAGATCGGAACAGGTTTACGGAAACGCGCCGCCAGTAATAATGCCAGCAATTGGGTTTTATCGCCCATTTCAGCAAGGGCAACAATTGATGTGGAGATGAGGAATTCATACATAGTTGAATGCTCTGGCTAGCAAAATATACCGATGACCTACCCCTCCTGCTAGCCAAAATCAAATAGATTGATGCAGAGTGGTAAATCAAAGGTCTTGCCAACAAAAGCACAGCTGAAAAGCTGTTCTTGGTTCTTTGCTATGATGACCATGTTCGGTTGAACAATTATGTTGATCATCACCTCCTTACTTTGCGTAAAGAGCGGCTACTCCCCAATGAAGTAAAGCCATTCTAGCAAACAATAAAATGCTTTTGAATGCTTAAGCCCAAAATTTTTGGTAACTCCAGACCAATAGACGGATCAGCCCCAGAACCAACGCCAGATAGGCACTCAGACCGAGAAAACCAAAACTGCCCCCAGCACTTACCCCACTGACATGCTGTGCCTGATATTCCATGGCCATCACTACGGTCCCGACCAGTACCTCCAGCCCCATAACCGCGTACATGACCCAATCCCAAGGGAAATGCAAGAAACTCACCCATAAGCCCATTAATACAAAAACGATGAGTAATAAGGGTAGCATCACCCGATAAATTATTAACATCCTTGCTCCCTGATCCAAAAAATCGTTATCAATACGCATTTATTTTAGGCAAAAGTATTCTCAAATAAAGCCATATTTTTGTCACCCTAAAAATAGAAAACCCCGCCAAAGCGAGGTTTTCTAAATTCAAACAGTAATTAGATCAATAAGCTACGTATGTCTTTGAGTAACTTGGTCAGCTTATTGGTAAAGCGTGCTGCATCCGCACCGTTAATGACACGATGGTCATAAGACAATGACAATGGCAACATCAAACGTGGATCAAAGTCTTTACCATTCCATACCGGTTGCATGGTTGCAGGTGAAATACCTAGAATCGCAACTTGTGGCCAGTTCACCAATGGCGTAAATGCGGTTCCACCAATACTGCCTAAGCTGGTAATGGTAAAGTTGGCACCTTGTAAATCTTTCGGCGACAATTTGCGGTCACGTGCTTTCTGGCTCAGTTCAGCCAGTTCAGTCGCGATTTGCTTAATTGATTTCTGGTCAGGATTACGTAGTACTGGAACAGTCAAGCCATCTGGGGTCGCAACCGCAATACCCATATGGATTTCGTTACGTAACAATACTGACTTCTGATCATCCGCCAGATGGCCAGCAAAATAAGGCTCTTCTTTCAGCAAGTGTGTGACTGCTTTGGCAATAAAGGCCAAAATGGTTAAGCTCAGACCCTGCTTTTTAAAGCCGTCCTTCAGCTCGCCACGCCATGCTTCAAGCTCGGTGATATCGGCCAAATCAAACTGTGTGACTTGCGGGATAAAGTTATTCAATGACAATTGCGGTACAGACACTTGCTGTAAACGCGTCATGGCTTTCACTTCACCGCCACCAAAGCCACTAAAGTCTGGCAACTTCGGTAAGCCCGACGCTACTGGCGCTGCTTGCGCAGCAGGCGCTGCCTGAGCTGTCGTGAGACGCGCTTTTACATAAGCAAAAACATCGTCTTTCATCACACGACCATGTTCACCTGAAGCCTTCACCTGCCCCAGAATAACACCTAATTCACGTGCCAGTTTACGCACCGCAGGACCTGCATAAACCTTCGCATTTTCAGCTTCTTGTTCTTTGGTCAGCTTTTCTGCTTGCGCTGGCGCATTCGGTGCTACGGTCGCTGTTGTCTGTGGTTTTGCTGGTGCTGCTGGAGTCGCAGGTGCTGCGGCAGGTTGAGCTTTCGCTTCTGCTGGAGCAGCAGCCTGACCGCTCACCTCAATCGTTGCCAAAGCCACGCCTTGACGTACTTCTTGATTGGCAGAGACATGGATCGCTTTCACAATCCCTGCAACCGAGCTTGGCACTTCAACCGATGCCTTATCAGATTCAACCACGCATAGGCTTTGTTGAGCTTCAACACGATCACCAACATTGACCAGAATTTCTGAAACCAGCGCTTTTTCTACACCCAGATCAGGCACTTCAATTTCAACATTACCTGTTGAGGAATTGCTTGCAGCTGGTGCTTCAGTCGTTGTGACTGGCGCTTCTGTTTGAGTTGGGGCAGCTTGCGGTTCCGGTTCCGATGCTGCATGAGCAGCTGTCTTCACCTGAATTAAGACCACACCTTCTTTGATGCTGTCGCCTTCTTTGATCTGGATCGCTTCTACAATCCCCGCAACCGAGCTTGGTACTTCTACCGTCGCCTTGTCCGATTCAACCACAACAATACTTTGTTCTGGTTCAATCTGGTCACCGACTTTGACCAGCACCTCTGCTACCAAGGCTTTTTCTACGCCAATATCTGGAACTTTGACATCCACAACCTGGCTTGCTGTCGCTGTTGGAGCAGCGGCGGGCTGTGCTTTTGTTTCAGCTTCGACAGGTTTTGCTTCTGCTTTTGGCGCTTCCGCTTTCGGTGCTTCGTTCGCAGGTGCTTCCGCAGCAGACTCCGACTCTAGTTCGATCAATGCAACGCCTTCAGTGACTTCATCACCCTGTTGAACCAGAATACTTTTTACAACACCAGCTGCCGTGCTTGGCACTTCAACCGTTGCCTTATCTGACTCTAACACCAGCAGGCTATCGTCAACTGCAACATGGTCGCCTACTTTGATCAGGATTTCTGCAACGAGCGCTTTATCTACGCCAATATCAGGTGCTTGGATTTGCATGATTATTTCCCCTCACCTGTTTGTGTTTCATTGTATTCAGCCACGGCCTGAACTTCCGGATGGGCTTGTGGTGCCCATGCAACTGGACGATCCGTATCTAACTCAAAGTTAGAAATGGCATCTTTCACTAAACGCGCATCAACTTCGCCTTCATCAGCAAGTTTTTTCAATGTCGCAACAACGATATGCGCAGCGTCAACACCAAAGAAACTACGTAAGTTCGCACGTGTATCTGAACGACCGTAACCATCTGTACCTAATGCAACAAATGGACGACCATCTGGAAGATAGGCACGGATTTGTTCGCTATACGCACGCATATGATCTGTTGCAGACACAACGATACCTTCGGTACCACGTAACTGTTTAGATACCCAAGACTCTTTCACTTCTTCAGTCAGTGGGTGTAAACGGTTGTATTCTTCACATGCCATACCGTCACGTGACAACTCATTGAAGCTGGTGACACTCCAAACGTTTGAATGAATCTGGTATTCATCACGTAAGATTTTCGCAGCTTTAATCACTTCACGCAGAATGACACCTGAGCCCATTAATTGAACCGTAGCTTTGTCATCTTTTTCGAACAGGTACATACCACGTTTAATGCCTTCCTCAGCGCCTTCTGGCATTGCCGGATGCTCGTAGTTTTCATTCATTACGGTTAAGTAATAGAACACACGCTCTTGGTTGACATACATACGTTGTAAACCGTCATGTACGATCACAGCCAGTTCATAACCAAAACATGGATCATAAGATACGCAGTTTGGAATCGTGTTTGCCAAGATATGTGAATGACCATCTTGGTGCTGTAAACCTTCACCGTTCAATGTGGTACGGCCAGCAGTCGCGCCCAACAAGAAACCTTGTGCCTGTGCATCACCCGCAGCCCATGCAATGTCGCCAATACGCTGGAAACCGAACATTGAGTAGTACATGTACATTGGAATCATTGGCAAGTTATTGGTTGAATAACTGGTTGCCAACGCAGCCCAAGCGCTCATCGCACCCGCTTCGTTGATCCCTTCTTGCAGCATGTGACCGTCACTTGCTTCACGGTAATGCATTAACTGCTCTTGGTCTTCTGGGGTATATTTTTGACCGTGAGCGGCATAAATACCGAGCTGACGGAACATCCCCTCTAAACCAAATGTACGTGCTTCATCTGGAACGATTGGCACGACGCGGTCTTTAATCGCTTTTTCTTTCAGTAAAGCAGCAATTAAACGCACCATCAACATCGTGGTCGATTGCTCTTTACCACCAGAACCATTTAATACCGCATCAAATACTGATAATTCAGGAATCGCTAAAGTTTCACTCTCTTTACGACGTGCAGGTAGGTAACCGCCTAATGCCTCACGACGCGCCTTCATATACTTCATTTCTGGAGAGTTTTCACTTGGGCGATAGAATGGAAGTTCTTCTAACTTATCGTCTGTAAATGGCAGGTTGAAACGGTCACGTACATATTTCAAAGAGTCGATCTGCATTTTCTTGATTTGGTGAGTTTTGTTCACCGCTTCAATTTCTTCAGACAAACCATAACCTTTAACCGTTTTTGCAAGAATAACGGTTGGTTGACCTTTGGCTTTCATTGCTTCGGCATAGGCAGCAAAAACCTTATACGGGTCATGACCACCACGATTAAGATTGTCGATGTCTTCATCGCTTAAATCTTTGACCAGTTCCGCAGCTTCTGGGTACTTACCAAAGAATTTCTCACGTGTATATGCACCGCCTTTGACTTGATAGCGTTGGTATTCACCATCAACGGTTTCATCCATCACAGCTTTTAAAGCACCAGACTTGTCTTTGGCAAGGAGCGGATCCCAATGACGGCCCCAAACTACCTTAATCACACGCCAGCCCGCACCACGGAATAAAGATTCTAATTCTTGAATGATCTTACCGTTACCACGTACCGGACCATCCAGACGCTGTAAATTACAGTTCACCACCCAAATCAGGTTATCAAGCTTTTCACGACCTGCCAGTGAAATTGCACCCGTGCTCTCTGGTTCATCCATCTCACCATCGCCCAGATAAGCCCAGACTTTACGGTCTTCTTCTTTGATCAGGCCACGATTCATCAGATATTTCTGAATATGTGCCTGATAAATCGACATGATCGGACCAAGACCCATTGAGACGGTCGGGAACTGCCAGTAGTCCGGCATTAAATAGGGATGTGGATAACTAGGTAAACCGTTACCGCCCACTTCACGGCGGAAATTACTGAGCTGCTCTTCATTTAAACGCCCTTCAAGGAAAGAACGCGCATAGATACCCGGGGCACAGTGACCTTGGTAATAAATCATGTCGCCGCCAAAGTTGTTCGAGGCAGCACGGAAGAAATGGTTGAAACCAACATCATACAAGGTTGCAGACGAGGCGAAACTGGCAAGGTGACCACCCAGATCATCCCCAGTCTTGTTCGCACGTAATACCATTGCCAAAGCATTCCAGCGGATCAAAGCGCGGATACGGCGTTCCATATCCTGATCACCTGGCATTGCAGGTTGTTCATCAACTGAAATGGTGTTGAGGTAAGGTGTATTTAAGCGCTGGATTGGCACATGTTTCGCAATTGCCCGTTGATAGAGTTTTTCTAGTAAGAAAGCAGCTCGTTCCGTGCCCATGTGTTGTAATACAGAATCAAATGCTTCTTGCCATTCTTGGGTTTCTTGCGCGTCAGAGTCGCCATAAAACGCCATACAATTCACCTTTTCCCTTAAGTTATTTGTCGACCCTATTTTTATCATGTTTTGCTTTATAAGGGGTATGGCCCTAGCTGAATGGGAAACGCTATATTATTTTCTGACAAAATAGTCATTGACCGAACTGAAACAAAACACATAAAAAATCGCCAATAAAGGCGATTTTCTCTTAACATTTATATACAACTGTTAACAAATTACATTAAGGCAACATTGCGAGGTAAGTTGAAGGGTTTTTACGCTGTCCATCTTTCACAACTTCAAAATGTAAATGCGGACCAGTACAACGACCAGTACAGCCAACATTGGCAATATGCTCACCTGCGCTAACACGATCGCCTGCGTTCACGATTAAACGTGATGCATGGGCATAGCGAGTGATATAACCATTGCCATGATCAATTTCAACATATTGACCATAACCCGTGCCCCAGCCTGATTTGGTCACAACACCAGGACCTGTTGAATAAATCGGTGTACCTGAAGGTGCAGCCAGATCAACCCCTGAATGATGGCGGGTTGAACCGAGTAAAGTACGTGTTCCCCAAGAAGAACTCACGCGACCTTCCTGTAATGGATGGCTGACCAACCAAGAATAACCGGTATTTGCAGAGAACGAAGAAGGCGCATTGTCTTGAGATGAAATCGCTGAACGACCGTATTTCTTTTCGATCGTTGCATTGTTCAATTCAATGGTTTTTTCACGTAATTTAACTGACACATTCGAAATAGCAGGCAGATCCATATCTGCAGAATGAGTATAAGAACCTTGAGCGAGAGTCTTTGATAATTGCTCTAGACGGTCATCACCTGTTGACTGACCAATATTTTGGTAGTCTGCAAAAGCAACCGAAGCAGCTGAAGCAGCCAATGAAAATGCGAGTAAAATACGACGCGTATGATGCATAAAAAACCTCTTGAAACCGTCCTTCAAACGTTCCTTTATCATCTCTTCCTTGATAACAGCTGAACCAAACGCTTAAGATGGACACATTACCTCCGAGGAAGTTCTATGTCTGAGCCTAACAACGTTTTCCAACAGAAAGGACAACACATAAAAACTGGAAACTTAACGTTTCTGACAACGCAAGTTACGCAATGGAAACAACTTACGAAAATTATTCAACCGTTATTGCCCCAACCAGAGCAATGGCAAGTTGTTTGTTATCAACATGGTGTTTTGATCATTACTGGTGAAAATCAGGCCATGATTAGTCAACTCAGCTATTTACAAAGCAACTATGTTGCGCAGTTAGCTCAGCTCGAAGGACTCAAGGAATTACGAAAAATTCAAGTTCGTTTAAGAAACAAAACAGTTGTCTCTCGTGAACCCTCTCCCCCAACAAAAGCACTTACATCAGAGACCCAAGAGCAATTGCGTAGCGCCGCTGAATATGTGAGCGACCCTAAGCTTAGCCAAGCTCTACTACGTTTGGCAAGCAATAAAAAGTAAACTTCATACATTCAGTATCGAAATACATCATTATATTTTGTGACAAAATTCTCAAATTCATTTGTTATAATATAACATAGCCAATAAAAGACAATGACTTATGTCACACTCACATAAGGAATTGGACAATCATTCTCGTTATTAAATGTTACAATTTCATAGCTGCTTGGATCATTTTGAACATTGCGTAATAACTGATTGTTCAGCGCGTGACCCGACTTATAGCCATCAAACTTGGCAATAATCTGGTGACCAAGCAAATATAAGTCACCGACTGCATCTAAAATCTTGTGTCGCACAAACTCGTCGGCGAAACGCAAGCCTTCCTCATTGACCACACCAGTATCATCGACACCAATGGCATTTTCCAGGCTTGCACCCAAGGCCAGATTATTGGCCTTGAGATAATCCAGATCCTTCATGAAACCAAAAGTTCGGGCTTCACTCACTTCATAAACAAAGGTTTCTGTTGAGAAATCAATGGTCGCCGACTGGTATTCTTTGGCAAAGGCGGGATGATCAAAATCAATGGTAAAGTTAAGCTGAAAACCCGAATGAGGCGTGAAAATCGCTTTTTTGTCATCAATTAAAGCTTCGACGGGCTTTAAAATGCGGATAAACTTCTTTGGCGCATCTTGCTCCGCCAACTCACCTTGCATGAGCAGATAGATAAAAGGTCCTGCACTGCCATCCATGATCGGCACTTCAGAAGCAGACACTTCAACAATCAGGTTATCGATACCCAATCCGGCAATCGCACTCATGACATGCTCAATGGTACCCACTTTGATGTCCTCACGCACCAGATTCGAACACATAAATGCTTCTTGAATCAGTAAGGCATTGGCTGGAATATCCACAGGGGGATTTAAGTCGATACGGCGAAAGACAATACCTCCGTCAATATGGTGTGGAACAAAATTGATCAGCACCTTTTGACCACTGTGCAAACCAATCCCGCTCGCTTTCACCACACGCTTGAGAGTACGTTGTTTCAACATGCCATACCAACTTCATTTGCAAAAACCGATATAACTTAGCATATTTTGCCATTTTAAAAAAATAAAAAAGGAGGCAATTGATTGCCTCCTTTCTCTAAATAACTGATTTTATTATTTACGTTGCTGATTTTTCAGATAGTCTTGAATGCTCATTGGCGATGAGCGTGGCGTAGAACTTGCGGTAGCACTTGCTGGAGCGTCTACATTTGCTCGTTTACTAATCGCCGGAACGTCATCTTCATCAACCGGTTGTTGTGCCACTTGAGCAGAACTTACATGCGAAGCAGCAGTCCGTCGTTTCTGGTCCACTTCACTGGCATTACGCGTTAAACCAGTCGCTATAACCGTAACACGAAGTTCATCACGCGCATCGGGATCGAATACCGTACCGTAGAAGATTTCACCTTCATCCAAGTCAACAATCTGGTTCACCACATCGGTAATGATCTCGGTTTCACGCAGGGTAATATCATCACCACCAGTAATGTTAATCAATACACCTTTCGCATTGATAATATTAACATTATCAAGCAATGGGCTACGGATCGCCTGTTCAGCCGCCTGACGGGCACGATCTTCACCACGACCTAAACCAGCACCCATCATGGCATAACCACGCGTACTCATCGCTGTTTTCAAGTCGGCGAAGTCGAGGTTAATATGACCACGATTGACCACAAGGTCAAAAATACTGCGAACTGCGTTCAACAATACATCATCTGCCTTTTTATAGGCATCTTTCATTGAGATATCGCCATAGACGCTGAGTAAGCGCTGGTTCGGAATGATAATCAGTGAATCAACATGTGCTTCTAAAGCATCAATGCCTTTTTCAGCAGACTTTTGACGGCGACGGCCTTCAAAGTTAAATGGGGTTGTCACTACACCAACGGTCAGGATACCCATTTCTTTGGCAACTTCAGCAACAACCGGTGCAGCACCTGTACCAGTACCACCACCCATACCGGCAGTAACGAAGACCATATCAGTACCTTCAAGGTGCTGACGGATCACATCACGGCTTTCTTCAGCGGCGATTTGACCCACTTCTGGATTCGCACCCGCGCCTAAACCACGCGTACTTTGTTCACCCAATTGAATTTTGAATGGCGCGTTCATGCTGTCCAGTGCTTGTTTATCTGTATTGGCACAAACAAACTTGACACCTTGAATATCCGATTGGGCCATGTGTTGCACGGCATTACCACCGCCACCACCCACACCAAATACTGTGAAACGGGCTTGACCGTTGCCATTGTCTAGTTCATCTTCTATAAATTCAAATGAGGCCATGACCTTTAGATTTCCTAATATTAATGGCAGTTACTTCAGCCCGTTACTGCCCTGATTTTTAAACAACTGATGTTTAGGATGCTGTTCAATAATCACCAGATTGTCAAGTACAGTGGCAGATTTAGAACAACTTCCTAACAAATTTTCCCAAAAATAACTACAACTTAAAAAATGGCCTTTAATTTGCTATTTAATGCATTCCAACCATTGGCAACCCGATCAACAAAACTACGATCGCTGGCCTCTTCTGGTTCTTCGACCGTATCCTGCAAATCACTCTGGCTAAACATCAACAAACCTGCTGCAGTAGCATACATTGAACGACGCAATGCCGGTAAGTGCTGATCCTCCGCATATACTTGCAGTGGCGGATTGCCCAGATGCGCAGACACACCGAGCGTACGACGCGCCAAATTCACCATGCCTTCAATTTGACAGGCATCTCCGGTCAGCACCACACCATGATATAAACCATGAATCGCCCCACTATGCTCCAGTTCTTCACGAATTGAAGCAAAGATTTCTTCATAACGCGCAATAATGATTTCTGCAAGCTCAATACGACTGATGGTTTGTGTGCCATCAATGCCTTGCACCTGAATCATATGGTCTGGTTTCACCACACTCAGATCGACGCAACCATGTAAAATCTTGATGCGTTCCGCTTCTTCTGTGGTGGTTTGTAAAACCGCTGCAATATCACGGGTGACATTCTCGCCACCACGTGGCAAGGTCCGCGCTAAAGCCAATCGACCATCCAGATACACTGCAATATTGGTAATGCCTGCGCCAATGTCGACCAGACAAACCCCATATTCTTTTTCATCTTTGAGCAGACTTGCCTCGGCCGTTGCCAGACAAGACACCACCATTTTTTCTACCCCGATATTGGCCCCTTTCATGGCACGATCCAGGTTTTGCATGGTGCTGATCGGCATCATCATCAACTGATAATGGCCTGTCATGCTATGTGCAGACATATTCACCGGATTCTGCACCCATTCAGCCGAATCACCGAGCTCAAAGCCCAATGGCACAGCGCTGGCCAGATAATAATCCGGTGAGACATGACTGGCTTTGGCCAGCTCCAGCGCACGCACCACTTCATTTGTCGTAATAATATGATCGTGGTTGGCGACAGGGGTACGACCTGATGCATAAAAACTTTGTAATTCAGTACTCGGAATAGACACCCATGCGCTATGAATACGGCACTCTGCCATATCCTCTGCTTCGGATACTGCATTTTTAATCGCAGCAATGACCTTGTCCAAGCTGACAATCTTGCCTTTAACCATGCCTCGGTTGCGAGCAGTTGCCATGCCAATGACCTGGATGTTATCCGGTGCATGGACCTTACCAATCAAGACTGAGACTTTATGGGTCCCAATATCAATCGCAACAACTGAGGGAACAGCTTCACTCATTACTTCAATACCATATCTTTAGTGTTGTTTAGGACCACTGCCCTTTATTTTAAGCCACGTATTATGGCTTTGCCTGAATTGCCCCTGCAAGGCTTGTGTCATCAATCGTTACAACTAACTGACCATTCACAATCTTCGGCGGAGCTGCGTTTTTCCATTGAATGGCCAGGCCATTGCGGTAACGCAGATCAATTGCCGTGATTTTAGACCATGCAGGTTTTAGATCTGTCTGTGCCAAATGGCTTAAGCGCTGTAGCTTGTTCATGGTTTGATCCTGATCCACGATAATCCGTAAACCCGAATCAAACTGCATAAACCAGGTCATGCGCTCAGTTAAATACAGTTCTTTTAATCTTAAATTCGCTGGATGAAATAACTGGTTAATTTCATTATAGCGACGCATCATCATTTTGGATTGGCTGGCTGGCCCATGTAACAGTGGCAAATTTGGATGTGCTTGCGGAACCGCTTCACTAAACACCTCACCATTATCACTCAGCAAACGCCCTGTTCCCCAACGTGCAATCGCATGACGCGGCATCACCCGCACCCGAATTGCATTTGGCCAAGCTCGTGATACCACCACACGGTCCACCCAAGAAACCTTTAATGCCTGATCCCGAATCTGCTCTAAATCCGAAGTGAAATAATTATCTTTAATGACAGGATTCAGGTATTTAACTAATTGCTGATTTTCAACTTCAGAATTGGTTCCCACCACCTGCAATTCTGCAACTTTGGCATCGGTCATGACTTTATATAAGCCAAACAGACCTAATGCCAGTACAGCGAATGCAATAACAAGTAATGCCCAGCCCCCCGCATTCACCATCTTTTGTTTAGGCGAAGGCGGTTTCTCGTGAATCGAGCTAATGGCTGGTCGCGTTTTGCGACGCATAGATGCAGGAAGTTGAGCCATAAATAATTAAGCCGGCTGTGCTAAGGTTTGCTCTAAAATCGCAACACAAAGCTGATCGAAATTATAACCAACGGCTTGCGCTGCTTTTGGTACCAGAGAATGACTGGTCATGCCTGGAACGGTATTGACTTCCAGCAACCAGAAATGACCCTGTTCATCCTGCATCGCATCAATACGGCCCCAGCCTTCTGCACCCACGGCCTGGAAAGCACGTAAACACAATGCCTGTAGACTTTTCTCTTCTGACTCGCTGAGACCGCAAGGAATACCATATTCCACATCATTACGCTGATATTTTGCTTCATAGTCATAAAAAGCAACATCTGCGGGTGGTTGTAAACGAATCACCGGTAATGGCTGACCGTTCAGGAATGAAATCGTGAATTCACGACCTGTAATCCATTTTTCCGCCATCACCACTGCATCATGCTGGGTCGCTTTTTCGATCGCAGCGGCAAAGTCTTCGGCTTTTTCAACCTTGCTCATGCCAACGCTTGAGCCTTCATGTACTGGCTTGATAATCACAGGCAAGCCCAATTCAGCAATTACAGGTTCAAGATCGGTATCTTTGGTAATAATGCGGTAAGGCGCAGTCGGTAAATCGCTACCTTGCCAGATCTGCTTGGTTTTGACTTTGTCCATACCAATGGCAGAACCTTGCACGCCAGTCCCGGTATACGGAATATTCAACCATTCCAATACGCCTTGAATCTGGCCATCTTCACCGCCACGACCATGCAACACGATAAAAGCACGATCATAACCGACCAGTTCAGTCACACTACGATCTTGCGGATCAAATGCTTCTGCCTGCACACCCGAACGCAACAATGCGTCTAAAACGGCCTGACCGCTGTCCAATGACACCGCACGCTCAGCCGATTTCCCACCAAATAACACAGCAACTTTGCCGAATTTCGCAGCATTTGACACGTTTATATCCTTAAAACTGTAAAACTTTTAATATTCAAAACACAAAATTATTGGGCATACAAACGATGCTGGGCCAATTCTACCGAAATTGCTCCCACGTTACCCGCGCCTTGTGTTAATAACAGGTCATTAGCTTGTAACACTTTTTGTAAAACGCCTGGTAAATTCCCTTCCACTGGATCAACCAGAATCGGTTCTACTTCACCGCGCAGACGAATACTACGTGCCAAAGCACGGCTATCCGCACCCACAATCGGTTTTTCGCCTGCCGGGTAAACTTCTAATAATAATAACTGGTCGACTTGTGATAACACATCTACAAAGTCATCAAAGCAGTCACGGGTACGGCTAAAACGGTGCGGCTGGAATAACATCACCAAACGGCGGTCGGGATGGCTGGCACGCGCGGCCTTAATGGTTGCTTCAACTTCTTTGGGATGATGACCATAGTCATCTACCAATTTCACCATGCCCTCGCCCACTTCATATTCACCTTGCACTTGGAAGCGACGACCCACACCACTAAAGCCTTCTAAGGCACGACAAATCGCACCATCAGAAACGCCTTCATCAGTTGCTACACCAATCGCAGCAAGCGCATTTAGGACATTATGCAAGCCTGGCTGATTAATAGTGACACGTAAAGGCTCACGATCTTTACGCAATACGGTAAAGTGCGAACGCATGCCTTCCTGCGCCACATCAATGGCACGGATATCGTTACCTTCGTCAAAACCGTAAGTTAAGACCGGACGACCGACACGCGGTAAAATCTCACGAATATTGGCATCATCGCCACAGACCACAGCCAAGCCGTAAAATGGCAGGTTATGCAGGAACTGGATAAAGGTATCTTTTAATTTATCGAAGCTGCCTTCATAAGTGTCCATGTGATCTGCATCGATATTGGTCACAATCGCAGCCATTGGCTGTAAATACAGGAATGAAGCATCCGACTCATCTGCTTCCGCCACGATAAAGCGGCTTTCGCCCAAGGCTGCATTGACCCCGGTACTATTCAGCAAACCACCGATCACATAGGTTGGATCGAGATTTTCTTCCGCCAGCATGGTGGTCAATAAACTGGTAGTGGTGGTTTTGCCATGTGTTCCCGCAACCGCGATACCATGACGGTAACGCATTAACTCACCTAACATTTCTGCACGGCGCACAATCGGGGTACGTTGTTCAATTGCAGCTTTAATCTCTGGATTTTCAGGATCAATTGCTGTCGACACCACCAGTACATTGGCGTTTTTAATATTGTCTGCCGAGTGGCCGATAAACACCTTAATGCCGTTGGCTTCGAGTTGAGCCGTGGTTTTTGAGGCTTTGATATCCGAGCCCGAAATTTTATAACCCTGGTTGCTCAATACCTCGGCGATACCACACATCCCTGCACCCCCAATACCAACAAAGTGGATATTTTTAATACGGCGCATTTCTGGCACTTTAATCAGCTTTTTGGCTTGGTTTGGATTTGTAGGAGACATAGATAAACTCGAATTACAATTTTTTAATCAGATCAACCACATGCTGCGTCGCATCCGGTTGTGCTTGTTGACGTGCTTTAACCGCCATTTCAGAAAGGAGCTGGCGATTGAGCAAGCTGGCAAATAACTCATCTAAAACAGCAGGGGTCATTTCTGTTTGCTGGCAAATCTTTGCAGCGCCTGCATTTGCCAAAAATTTGGCATTTGCAGTCTGGTGATCATCCACCGCAATCGGTAAAGGAACAAAAACCGCTGCCAGACCTGCGGTTGCGACCTCAGTTACCGTTAAAGCACCGGCACGACAAATAATTAAATCAGCTTCACTATAGGCTTTGGCCATATCATGAATAAACGGCTCAACCTGAACCGTTAAATGCTCAGCTGCACCTTGATAGAGGGCACGCGTTGCATCCTGCTTATTTTGACCACATTGATGAAATACATTCAGCGGTACACTGACCTTCTTTAATGCTTCTGGCAAACGCTCATTTAACGCTTGCGCCCCCAATGAACCGCCCACAATTAAAATATTCAGTGGCAATTGTTGCTGTTCACGGGTTTGGTAACGCCATGACGGATTCAAAATCGCAGTGATTTCGGCACGCACAGGATTGCCTGTGGTCACCACTTTATCACTACTTGGGAATGTCTCTGGAAAAGCCTGACATACGGTTGTGGCGATACGTGCCAGTTGGGTATTGGTAAAGCCTGCAATCGCATTCTGTTCATGGATCAACACAGGAATACCCAGCAACCGTGCGGCCAAGCCACCTGGCCCGGCGACATAACCGCCAAAACCAGCGACAGCATCAATTTTCAGCTGCTTCATGTAGCGCATGGCGCTTAAGGTTGCTTTTAAAATTTTAAATGGTGCACTGAGTTTACGGATCAGGCCATTACCGCGTACACCTTGAATATCGATCTGATAAATTGGAATATTTTGATCTTTAAGTAACCGGTTTTCCATTCCTGTCGGGGTCGCCAACCAAGAGACCTGACAGCCCTCTTGTTGCAGTTGTTTGGCAACAGCAAGCGCAGGAAAAACATGTCCACCTGTACCAGCGGCCATCATCATGACATGTTTGGGTTTGTTCTGGGGTGAATTGGTCACGGTTTAATTCTTCAACTCAAAAAAAGGTTATCGTCTATTGTTTTCGAGCGTTATTTTAATCCTAAAGCTTCATTCACGAAAAGCGAATTTCACTTGTTTACAACAGAAAGCTGAGCTTTTTTCGATTGTTTGTTAAAAACTAGAGACCGCCGATATCTAAAAGCCCATTTGCATCCAAAATTCGAGGCAATACAAACGGGCAGTTTGGTCAAAAAATAAGAATTATTTAGTTTTTAGATCCTGCTTCCAGCACGGCAAATAAATCATCCGCAATCGATGTCCCAAATTGTGCATCAATCTCACGGATACAGGTTGGACTGGTCACATTAATTTCAGTTACGTAATTACCAATCACATCCAGACCAACGAAAACCAAGCCTTTTTCACGCAGGAACGGACCAACTTTTGCCGCAATCAATTTATCATTTTCAGTCAGTGGACGCGCCTGACCTAAGCCACCTGCTGCCAGATTACCGCGCACTTCGCCATTTTGCGGAATACGAGCCAGACAATAGGGAACCGGTTCGCCATTGACCATCAAGATACGCTTATCCCCTTCTACAATCTCAGGAATATAACGCTGTGCCATGATCGGACGTGTACCCATTTCCGTGAGCATTTCCAGCGTTGAACCGATATTCACCCCGTCTTGATACAAACGGAAAATCCCCATACCGCCCATACCATCCAGCGGTTTCACAATCACATCACCGTGTTCTTTGATAAATTCACGAATCAGGCTTTGTTGAGACGTCACTAAGGTCGGGACTTGCAGTTCCGGGAATTGGGTGGCAAATAGCTTTTCATTACAGTCACGTAGTGATTGCGGTTTATTGATAATCCACGCACCTTCACGTTCTGCCTGTTCCAGAATATAGGTGGTATAGACAAAGTTCATGTCAAACGGCGGATCTTTACGCATCAATATCACATCGTAATCGGCCAGCGACTCTTTGCGCTGCTCACCCAACTCGTAATAATGATTGTAATCTTCAAATACTTTTAAAGGAGAAATCAGACCAAACGCTTTACCCTGATCGATATATAAATCGTGCTGTAATGCATAACCCAGTTCATGTCCACGACGGCTGGCCGCCCATAACATCGCCATGGTGGAATCTTTTTTAAGATTCACGGTTTCAATCGGGTCCATCACTACCAGTACACGCATAATCTGACGCTCGTATTTTTAATCTTGGCAAAAAGTATAACCAAGTTTGCGGTCAATCGTGAAACAAGTTGTATAAATCTTAAAGAT
This sequence comes from Acinetobacter sp. IK40, assembly GCF_035615075.1. Classification (NCBI taxonomy): domain Bacteria; kingdom Pseudomonadati; phylum Pseudomonadota; class Gammaproteobacteria; order Moraxellales; family Moraxellaceae; genus Acinetobacter; species Acinetobacter sp. IK40. Next base: position 277,607 of record NZ_JANBOE010000003.1, read on the forward strand.
TAAAAAATCTATTTTGTTCAATTAATTACAACATATTAAAAATATTCAGCTTTATCATTTAATTTGTTGAGGAGAAGGAAACCACCAGTTGACTCAACTTATAAACCAGTCATTTCCACTCTCCTTATTTTAAAATTGCTTTAGCCCAGAAGTCGTTGAATATCTTTGGCAATTTTTTCAGGTTTGGTAATCGGCGAATAGCGTTTGACCACCTCACCATTTTGATTAATTAGGAATTTGGTGAAATTCCATTTAATACTTTCACTGCCCAAAATTCCCTTGGCTTCAGAAGTTAAGTATTGATACAGAGGATGTGCGGTTGGACCATTCACATCAATCTTGGCAAACATTGGAAATGACACACCATAATTACGCTGACAGAAGCTGCCGATTTCTTCATTGCTGGATGGATCTTGATTGGCAAATTGGTTACATGGAAAACCGAGAATCACCAACCCTTGTTGTTGATAGTTCTGATATAGCTTTTCCAAGCCCTCAAATTGTGGCGTTAGACCACACTGGCTCGCCGTATTCACCACCAATAACACTTTGCCTTGGTAATCCGCGAGGTTCTTTTGTTCACCTTCTAACAGTTCAGCCTGAAAATCATAAATCTTGCTCATACACATACTCTCATCAATCAAATTGCAGACTTACCCAAAATACGTTGCTTAATCATTCAGCTTGGCTACTTAATATTGCACACAATTATATTGTGCACAAGTTAATTATACACAATGTACTTTTTAAACGATCCAATTTATACTGAATGTTCAACAACCAAGTCGAGGAAAAACATCATGGCTGAAGTTTCATTTTTGGATAATCAGGTATGTTTTGCCATGTATTCCGCGACCAATGCCATGATTCGCCAGTATCGCCCTTTGCTTCAGGAATATGATCTGACCTATCCGCAATTTATTGTATTGCTGGCTTTGTATGAGCAGGACAATGTGATGCTGTCAGAGATTGGACAAAAGACCTTTTTTGATTCGGGAACGCTAACGCCAATTATTAAAAAACTTGAAGAAAAGCAGTTTTTAAAACGTGTGGCAGTTAAAGAAGATGAGCGGATGAAAAAAGTGGTGTTGCTAGAAAAAGCACTGGTTTCAAAAGATGAGATTATCGGTATTCCGTTTAAACTCGCCTGCGCTTTAGGCATGGAGCAGAATGATCTGCTGGCGATTCATAACTTATGCCATCGTTTTTTAAAAGGTTTGGAACAATCTAAACTTGAGAGTCTGGACAATTAAATGCAACAAGCGATTGTGAGCTTTCATCTCGATGAGCAAGGACATTGGGTTGCAGACCTTGCCTGTGGGCATGGGCAACATGTGCGTCATGATCCACCGTGGCAAAATCGCCCTTGGGTGTTGACCGAGCAAGGACGCAAAGAGAAATTAGGAATGATGCTGGAATGTAAGAAGTGTGAGGAGAAAAAGTCTCAATAAGACGTTTTGTACTCAATACTAGCGGAACCTATCTCAATGAGATAATAATGAAATATTACTCCAACAAACCTAACTTTTTATAAATATCCTTGCGTTGGGCAGCATTATTTTGATCACGACCATCTTTTGCATAATTTTTTTCTATAAACACTGCCGCTTGTTTTTCTGACATTGGCTTTTTCATGCTCGAAGCTGCCAATAATATACTATAAAGATTAAAATGATCCTCAGAATATACACAAGAACTATTTACTGTATTGATGATAGTGTTTTGATCCACATCCGGATACATCATTTTAAGTTTCTCAACCGTTTCTTGGATACAGTATTGGTAAAGCATCTGTATCTGATTTGCACCTTGTGTAATTTCAGCCTGTGTTAATATTTTATCGCTAAGTTCAGCTTTCAGAATTGGAGCAATTTGATTATTTTCTGGGAGTGCTGACCACACTAATTGGACAATACTCAGGCCTAAAAAAATGATAAGTAATAATTTAGTTTTTATCATAATGAATAATCAGCCTAAAAAGTAAAGTAATTATATAAGAAAAACACTCAAGCCAGTAGTAATCAAACCAATCTTAGATATAAAGGATTAATAATACAAAAATTCTTTTCTTGGCTCTATATATTATACTCTTGACCTCAAGCCAAATTAAGCTTTTATAATAGCCTCTTATTCTCAGAAATATGGATAGATTAATGAGTTATTCGAACGAGATTTTGATGCCAGTAATGCTAAATACAAATATCTAAAGACTTAGGCCAATCCAGATTGACCTAAGTTTTAAAACAGACAGCAAACCTATCAAGGTGAATAAACTCGCCATACTGTATTGCCAACATCATCCGCAATCAACAAAGCACCGCTTTTATCCTCAGTGAGACCCACAGGCGCACCATATAAAGTTTTTTCATCTTTTGAATAGAAACCTTGAACCACATTAACAGGCTTGCCATTCGGCTTACCCTCTTTAAATGGAATAAAGACCACGTTATAACCATTGAGCGGATCTCTATTCCAACTGCCATGATTACTCACAAATGCGCCATTTTTAAACTGATCAGACAGCTGGGTTGTAGCCGAAGCAAACCATAAACCTAAGGGTGCAACATGAGAACTCAAGGCATAATCAGGTTTAATCGCTTTAGCAACCAGATCTGGACGTTGTGGTCGTACCCGCTCATCCACATGCTGACCAAAATAACTATACGGCCAGCCATAAAATCCTTTTTCCTGTACTGACGTTAAATAATCAGGCACTAGACTGGCACCAATTTCGTCACGTTCATTCACAATCGTCCATAATTTTCCAGTTTCAGGTTCCCATTGCAGTCCGGTTGGATTGCGGATCCCACTGGCAAAAATTCGGCTTGCCCCTGTGGCGACATCAACTTCTAAAACAGTTGCACGGCGATATTCAATCGCTAATCCATTTTCGGTGATATTACTGTTTGAGCCCACACCGACATATAGCTTCTGTCCATCTTTACTGGCCAATAATGCTTTGGTCCAGTGATGATTAACCGTATCCGGCAAATCAGACAGCTCCTCACCCTGATCAGTAATTTGGGTTGCATTCTCGTCATAGTGATATTTCATAATATTATTGGTATTTGCCACATATAGACTATTACCAATCAATTGCACCCCAAATGGAGAATGCAGATGTTCCAGAAACTTATATTTCTTCCACTGGCCATCGGCTTCCAGACGAAGCAAGGTGATTCGATTTCCCCCTTTACCACCTTTGCCTGAAGATTTTTTAACAAAATTAGCAATCACCTGTTTTGGTGCGGTCAGTGGCGCCTCTCCAGGATTGTTCGATTCAACCACCAGAATATCGCCATTCGGCAGGGTATATAACTGACGTGGATGCTCAAGCTGATCAGCAATCTTTTCAATCTTTAAACCTGCTGCAACCACAGGCGTCTGATTGGCTTTCCAGCCTACCCCATTTGGTACTTTTATTGGAGGAACCAGAAAGTTCTTTGCTTCAGGTAATTCCGGATCAGGGCCATATTGTGTTTGCGGGTCAAGGGGTTTTCCACCAGAACAGCCGTATAAACCCATACCCAGCAAAGCTGAAAAGAATAATGTATTTGATCGTTTCACGTTTATTCTCCAATCAGTCTGTTGTGGATATGGGTGGATTGATATAAATAATGCAGTGCAATCAGGACAATAGTCAGGGTCGACAAAATAAGGTTTTCCGGCGCGATGGCAAAGGCATCACGACTATGCACAAAGGCATTGAAGGTCGCTGCAATAATGGCAAAACCATAGAGCCAAAAGCCGACAATATCAGCTTTTCTTTGCTCAACAACGGGCCTAAACCAGACATAAAACAAATTGATCAAGCGTGGAATAATACAGATCAGCAATCCGAATGTAATACACCATGCGGCAGCCTTCGCCCATAATACTTCGGCACTCTGATTATAAAAAATATCAAAAATCCAACCTGCAGCAAAAAAGCCAAAGGGAAGCGGGTTCAACAGCATATAGATGGCATACAGAACACCAGATCTTGGATTGTTTTTTTTCATTCAAACCTCTTACTTTTGATTAGTTATGGATGGTCAATACAACGTAAAAAAATCTCATTATTTATTAAAAACTCAGATAGTATAATTTTCACCCACTATAAAGGGCCTATTCAGGGACTGTCAAAAATGCCATCAAACTTGTTCTTTTTATTTTTTGATTGAAATAATAAAGTGACGATACGTTTACAATAGAAATATACATTTTTTAATTTTTTATTTAACAATAAGGGTCAGAAAAAAATAAAATATTTCATTTTTTTATATTTGCGTAACGTTGTTTTTATTTAGAGTTACAGTTTAGGTTTTTTTATAGCTATAAAATTATCGAGTAATAAATTGTAAAAACAACTCATAATGTTAAATAAAAATGATGATCCTGTAATGTTGTGACCTCTTTTTCTCATTAGCCTTTTAAAGACATTTCTGCTGCTGACATCAACCAAATGATTTATGTTAAAACCATTCTGATCCGTTCAAAGTTTTGAGCCATGGAAAAAAATAGTGGCAAAGAAATGCTTGTCTCTGCTATTAAGCGTGGCTCATCATAGATTGCAGGCACTGTGAAAATCCCGGGTGAGCACTTGATTGCCCTCAGTGTATTAAATCAAGGTTTTCTTATATTAAAGATCTTTAGGCAAGGTTAGACCAAATATTTAGTTTTTATGAATATGCTAAATAACCGACATAAGATGAACCAATTTTTTCAAAATCCATGTGTTCATAAAGCTGTATCGCAGGGTCATTATCTTTATCGACAATCAGGTATGCGATACGCCCACTTTTAATAATTTGATTAACTGCGAACTCGAGTACACGGGTGGCATAGCCTTGTCGACGATATTCAAGAAAAGTATAGGTTCCGCCTATACTGACTAAACGGCTACTTTCAATCCCAAATCGGACGATAGCGACAATTTGACTATCGACTTCATGAACAGCAAGCTTAGCTTGCTGAACCAGTGTCTCCCAATCCGATCTTTCATCCACCGAGCGTTCTTGATTGTATAGATGCTGATATTCCATAAGACGAGGAATGTCGGCTGCAATTGCTAGACGCCCATTTGCCTGTGGGAAACGGCGTGTACAAACCATAATCCACTGATCATACTCTCGTAATATACTCGCTTGATGCCCATGCCCATGCCCATGCCCTAACCTAGAATGTAATAGATCTCGTCCAAACAACGTGGTAACAATACGACGGGGTTGAAATTTCAGGATCTCTGAACAAAGTAATGCAGCGGAGGAGCTCTGCTCCTGAGGCAACCAAAAGCAAGTACCGCCTGGCAAAACCACGGCGACCCCCAAAAGGGCATCTATCTCACTTAAATCATATAATCGTAACAGTTGCCACGGTGCATCAATTGTTTGTGTCTGATCCAAAAAAGCAGTAATCCCCAAAGAATCATGAAAATGCGAATCAAGCCACTCAGAAATGAGCTGGGATTCATTTTGAGAAGTGAAATATCCTTTTATAAGCTTCACACCAGGATTTATCTGCTCACTCTTGTTTTTCACAGATATTTTCTCTCACTGTGGTTAGGATTAATGAGCAACAGGACAAAATATCTTTGAATTCAGGCCAGGCTGTTTCTTTAGAATAAACTAAATATTTCTAATTCTTTATCAAAATATTATTGAACTTTAATGGCTATATAAATAAAGAAAAACAGAGTCATAGCAAACAGTAACCCATTTATTCTACAACCGCCCTTCCCTTTATCTTCAAATAAATTTCGCTACATGTCACAAATATTCATCATAATGTTACATCGTTAAGCGGTAAATTAAGCTCTAGTTTCAAGTCAAAAACTGTACAAATACTCAAGGAAATATTGATATGCAGAAAAAGAATATTGGGATTATATTTGGAGGAAGATCAACCGAACATGAAGTATCTCTACAATCTGCAAGAAATATCGTGGATGCGATAGATAAAGAAAAATTTGATGTGACCTTGATCGGTATCGATAAAAATGGAATATGGCATCTCAATGAAAGTACTCATTTTCTATTAAACTCAGATAATCCCTCACTGATTTCACTACATCAATCAGGACGAAATATCGCATTTATTCCAGGAAAAAATGAGCAGCAGATTATAGAGTTTCAAAACAAGACCCTATCTCAACTGGATGTCATTTTTCCTATCGTTCATGGAACACTGGGAGAAGATGGTTCTTTGCAAGGCTTACTAAGAATGGTGAATTTACCGTTCGTTGGCTCTCAAGTACTCAGTTCCGCGATGTGTATGGATAAAGATATAACAAAAAGATTATTAAGAGATGCAGGTTTAAATATCGCACCATTTATCAAATTAACGAAAAAAGAGAGAAATACAATTAATTTTGACACGGCAAGCGCTCAGCTTGGCTACCCCTTATTTGTAAAACCGGCCAATCAGGGATCTTCTGTGGGTGTCAGTAAAGTCACTTCCCGAGATGAATTTGAGGCGGCCTTAGATACGGCATTCAATTACGACAATAAAATATTGATTGAACAAGGGATTGATGGCAGGGAAATAGAATGTGCCGTTATCGGTAATGACGAACCTTTAGCAAGCGTTTGTGGAGAAATTGAGTTGGAAGATAGCTTCTATTCTTACGACACAAAATATATTAATGACAAAGGGGCAACAGTAACCATCCCCGCAAACATAGCAGATGCAATTAGCGAAAAAATTAGAGAGATATCAATTAAAGCTTATGAAGTTTTAGAGTGTACAGGACTGGCAAGGGTTGATGTTTTTTTAACAAAAAATGGAGAGATATTTATCAATGAAATAAATACTTTACCTGGCTTTACCAATATCAGTATGTTTCCAAAGCTATGGGAAGCGAGCGGACTAAATTATTCTGAGCTGATTACCCGTTTAATAGAATTAGCGATTGAACATTATGAAAATAGCGCACAACTACAAAACACTGTTTCTTTAACCCAAATAGATTAATTGTATTTTCCCACCTCACACCCAATCATAAAAAAGGAAGCCTTCGCTTCCTTTTCTTTTACAGCTAAAACTTAGATGCCATATTTTTCACGATAAGCCTGCATATTGGCCAAAGCGTCTTTTTCGCCTTTGGCATCCAGATAATCCATCAAGTCCTTCATCGTAATTAAGGCATGCACCGGGATTTCGAGTTCTTTTTGTACTTCCTGAATCGCAGAAAGCTCACCTTGACCACGTTCCTGACGATCGAGTGCAACCAATACACCAGCAATTTCAGCACCGGCATTTTTCAAAATGGTCACGACTTCACGAATCGCAGTACCGGCCGTAATCACATCATCAATGATCCAGACTTTTTGACCCGCAACTGAGGCACCCACTAACACGCCACCTTCACCATGATCTTTGGCTTCTTTACGGTTAAAGCCCCACGGTACACTTTTGCCATGAACCTGTGATAAAGCCACCGCGGTTGCTGCCACAAAAGGAATTCCCTTATAGGCTGGACCAAAAATCACACCGACATTGTCACACTGCACCAGTTTGTCGGCATAGCCTTGCGCTAACAAAGACAGTGCTTCACCATCATTGAGCAAACCTGCGTTAAAGAAATAAGGGCTGACACGGCCTGATTTTAAGGTAAACTCACCAAATTTAAGCACTCCACGTGATAATGCGAGTTCGATAAAAGCTTGCGGATGAAATGACACAGGCGTTGTCATATAAGGTGCTCCAAATTCTTCAATTGAGGTTAAACAGACGTATGATACCAAAGGATAGCTATCCAAGTGATGTAAAAATTCTTCGAGTCGTTTCAATTAACGTAAATGGCTTGCGTGCTTCTGTCACCAAAGGCCTGCTCGAATGGTTGGAACAGTCTGGTGCAGATGTGGTGTGTATGCAGGAAAGCCGCATTACCCATGAGCAATGGACCGATAAATTTAAACCTGAAGGATGGTACACCCACTTATTCCCTGCTGAACGCGCAGGTTATGCAGGCACAGCCATTTATAGTCGCCTGCCTTTCGTCTCGGTAACCAACGGCTTGGGTTTTGAACTGGCCGATACCCAAGGCCGTTTTATTACGGCTGAATTTGATTTAGGACTGTCACAAACCGTTCATATTGCCTCGTTATACTTGCCATCAGGATCAAGCGGTGATGAAGCACAGGCACGCAAAGACGTGTTCTTAAAAGAGTACGCGCAAGTACTCAAACAATGGCGCGACGAAAATAAATCCATCATCGTGTGTGGGGACTACAATATCGTGCATAAACGCATCGATATTAAAAACTGGTCAGGGAACCAGAAGTCATCTGGCGTATTGCCGCATGAACGTGCCTGGCTCGATCATATCTATGACGAGCTGGGTTATGTGGACACCTTCCGTGAGGTACGACCTGAAGCAGAGTTGTACTCATGGTGGTCAAATCGCGGTCAGGCGCGTGCGAAAAATGTCGGGTGGCGGATTGACTATCATGCCTGCTCTCCAGACTGGAAAGCACGTACTGCGAATGCATGGGTCTATAAAGAACAATGGTTTAGCGACCATGCACCGGTGATTATCGACTATAAAATACACGAATAAGTGAACACGTGTTCACTTAAACCGCTTCTTTAGCTTACAGAACTTGTCGCTTTTGTGTATTTTTATTTACCAGCTAGAACGGCATTATAGCTTCACGGCACAGGGAAGCGGTCAGGATGACCAGAAAGGGATAGGACGCCGTAGGAAGATAAAATAAACTTGATTCAAGTTTATTTGCATGGATGAGACATTGGACGTTGAAATGAGACCCGCATAATCAGGAAGATTAAATGCGGGTTTTCTCTTTTTTGATATTAGATATTTTCTGTTTATTGTGTCATTCGCCATTTTGCTCAAAAAACATGCGCATTTTGATCATTGCATCACGATTGAACCGCTCTACCGATAAACTTAATAAAAAATTTCAACTGGCGCATCAGCTGCTTTTTACGTTAGGCTTTCATCCATATTTTTCACTCTTTCTAGGGTTTTTTCTCATGTTTAAAATTTATGGCATTAAAAATTGTAATTCAATGAAAAAAGCCTTTGATGCGTTACAGGCAAAAGGCATCAATTACGAGTTCCATGATTACAAGAAACAAGGCATTGATGCCGATACTTTAGCAATCTGGCTGAAAGAAATTGGTGCAGATAAAGTCCTGAATAAAAAAGGCACGACCTGGCGCAAATTAACTGCGGACGAGCAAACACACGCGACCAGCAATGAACATAACCTGATTGAAACACTGATGGCCCAGCCTAGCCTGATTAAGCGTCCTGTATTGCAAACCCCAAACGGCTTTGTGATTGGTTTCGATGAAGCAACCTATCAGGATTTATCCGCTTAAAACCAATAAATCGCAACGATAAAAAAACCGAGTCATCAGACTCGGTTTTCTGTTATTTAAATCTGGCTTAGTTGGTACGAATCCAAGTCTGATTACGACCTAAAGCTGCAACGCCAATATAGCCACGTAATTTCAGCTTTTTGCCGCCATCGAGAATTTCAGCTTTTAACTTATAGGTTTTGCCATTTTTAGGATCGATGATCGAACCTTCATCATAGCTGGTACCGCCTACATTTTTCAGGCCATGTACGATGGTCACGCCTTTCAGCGGTTTGTTGTGATAAGGTCCTTCACACTTAGAGCATGCATTTTCCTGACCTGCCACTAAATATTTTTGAATAGATGCGGTGAGGGTTCCATCCTTTTGCTCAGTAAACTTCACAATCGCCTTCGGCTGTTTCGTTTCATCATCAATGGTTTGCCAAACACTGCCATTCAGCGCATCCGCTGCATTGGCAAAAGTTGTTAAACCGAGCAATCCAAATGCTAGAGCAATTTTCTTCATTTTTGTAATATCCTTAAGGGGTCTTTCAAACTGAAAGTATTGAGAAGTTCAATCAATATTGCAATTCTTGATTATGACTATTTGGTATAACCTGCGTAAGAGTGACATAGCGCACAATTTTTCAGTTTTTATCATGAGGTCTAGGCGCTACTTATATTCAAGAACTTTCTTATTGGTATACCCAACTAACAATATGGAAAAATTATGAAATTTGCTACTGTTTGGAAATATTATTTTACTGAATCTTTACTTAAAGCCACGATTCGGACACCGAGCCAATTTAATCTGGCACCCAATGCTTTACGACCATTACTGGATCAACTCTGTCGCCTATTTCCACACAATCCAACAGTACAAATTCGACCGTTGCGCTTAGCCGGTGTTCGTGGTGAGGAAATTAAAGCGCAAGCTGCGGCAACACAACTGATTTTACATATTCACGGCGGTGCTTTCTTCTTAGGTAGCCTGAATACTCATCGTGCATTGATGACCGATATTGCGGCACGTACGCAAATGCAGGTAATTCATGTTGATTACCCGCTGGCACCGGAACATCCTTTTCCTGAAGCGATTGATGCGATTTTTGATGTTTATCAAGCATTGCTGGTACAAGGGATCAAACCTAAAGATATTATTATCTCGGGGGATTCTTGTGGTGCCAACCTCGCCTTGGCCTTGTGCTTGCGCCTGAAACAGCAACCTGAACTGATGCCAAGCGGTCTGATCCTGATGTCGCCTTATCTGGATTTAACCTTGACCAGTGAATCACTGCGCTTCAACCAGAAACATGATGCCTTGCTCTCGATTGAAGCGTTACAGGCAGGTATCAATCATTATCTGAAAGAGGGCATTCAGGCAGATGATCCACGTGTTTCACCATTATTTGATGATCTGACCGGCTTACCACCAACACTCGTTCAAGTCGGTTCTAAAGAAATTTTGCTGGATGATTCGAAACGCTTTAGAGAAAAAGCTGAAAAAGCCGATGTCGAAGTGAACTTTAAACTGTATACCGGCATGTGGCATAACTTCCAGATGTTTAATGCCTGGTTCCCTGAGGCTAAACAGGCTTTGGCCGATCTTGCTGAATTTGCACATGCCTTAGATCGCGACTAAGTACCCTCAAAATCTGTGTAAAAAATGGTCAGCTTGGGCTGACCCTTGTCACTCTTGATTCAGTTTGGTCATCAACTAATAAAAATGATTGAATATTCTGATAACAGCTTATTTTTCAAAATATTTTTCCCGTCCTGATTTGCACTAAATCCGCCAGATGCAGACTTTTTTCTCATTCTAAAGATGCTATTGTTATTTGAATAAGCGTTCCTCCGTATTTTGATGACGGATACACAGTTCCTAGGAATCTCATTGCATAAAAGGATGCATGCCAATGGTGAAGATTCATTTTAATAGGTCAACTGACGCAAAACGATGGGGCTTTCGGCTTTCTTGGGAACATCATATTGTCGTCAATTGGACCATGCTTAAAAAAAGCATTTTATTACTTATACTTGCTGCATTAATGAACCTGTTCTGGATCAGCTGGGACATTTTCGTACTCATGAATCCGGTTTATTCAGAATGGGTCCATCTCAAGCTGGTCCGTTCACAATTATGGACCAGCCTGATTATGCTGGTGGTTTTGATCCTGTTGATTATTCCCTGCCATCTGTTCAGGGAACAACACTGGGCACAGGAAGTCCTCCCGATCCTTAGTGTGCAGGTCTTTACTGCCATGCTGTGCCATAACAGCTATCTGGTCGGCAGCTTTAGTCCCGCCACCATGGTGGGCTATGTCAGTGTCGTGGGTGTCGGTCTGGTGCTATTTGACCGCCGTATGGTGTATTGCGCCCTGATTCCAGCCACACTGGCGCTGTTCTTTTGTAATTACCTTAGCATGGTCGGGGTTCTTACCTACGCACCATTATTTAACATGCAACATCTGAATCAGGTGGCCATGCATCCCTTCTGGGTCGGCAGTATGCTGTTTTTTCTGGTTCCGATCTTGCTGGCCTGTTTATTTCTATTTGAAATTTTACTGACCCAATGGCGGACTCGAGAAATGACTATCCAGATGTTGAGCCGTCTCGACCCCCTCACCAATGTCCTGAACCGGCGCAGTATTGGCAGTTATCTGGACAGATTACACCAGCAACCAGAGCAGCAATATTCGATTGTGCTGCTCGATTTAGATCATTTTAAAAATATTAATGATTATTTTGGACATAGCATGGGAGATCAGGTGCTGATTCAGGTGGCACAGTGTCTGACCACCCATCTTAGAGAACAGGATATGATTGGCCGTTTTGGCGGGGAGGAGTTTATTTTATTGCTGCCCGATACTCATACAGCCCAGGCACAAAAGGTTGCAGAGCGCTGTCGGCAGGCAATATCTCAATTACGTTTTATTACCGAACATAAGCAAGAGTTCAGTATTAGTGCCAGCTTCGGTATTAGTAGTTCACTCAGTGCCGATGAGCCACATCTGATTATTAGTCAGGCAGATCAGGCCCTATATGCGGTGAAAGCGGTGGGACGTAATCAGGTCAGAATCTTTACTGACCTGATCACCCGTTAGCAAAGTGAAGGCCTTGATTTGCCTTCACTTGAGTCCCAATCAGACTTTTAAAAATTCTTCCCGCTGTTGACGATAAGGCTCATCAAAAGGCACAAACTGCTGTTCTTGCTTGGCTTCAGCAATCCATTGTTGTACTGAAGGTAAAGCCAATATTTTCTGCATATAGCTTTGGCTAGAAGCCGAGATGGGGAGTTGATAACAGTCAAAACGCATCACCACCGGCGCGTAAAATGCATCTGCAATACTGAATTCGCCACACAAAAAACTGTCGTCACCTGGACGTTGTGACCAGATCTGTTCAATACGGGCCACATCAGCACGCAACTGCGCATGCTCAGACCAGAGCTGCTGACCAATATGTGTCAGGTCTGCTTCGACATTCATGGGACAAAGATTGCGTAATCCCTGAAAGCTACTATGCATCTCGGCACTGATACAGCGCGCTCTGGCACGCAAGCTTTTATCTTGTGGCCATAAGGCATGCTCAGGATGTTGTTCTGCCAGATATTCACAAATAGCCAGTGTATCCCAAACCACCAGTTCTCCATCCACAAGTGCAGGCACTTTCCCGGTTGGATTCAGTTTAAGAATTTCTGTTTTAAACTGGCTATCTGCTTCAAAGCTATCAAACCGGATCAGCTGCTCCTGAAATGGTATGCCCGCCTGTTTCAATAAAATCCACGGACGCATGGACCAGGTTGAATAGTTTTTATTGCCAATAAAGAGTTGGTACATTGTTATTCTTTTCCTTTAAATAAGGCCAGTTGTTGTAATAGCTCGGCTTTCTGGAATACACCCGTTAAACGTAGCGAGCGAACTTCTTGTTGTTGCTGATTCAGGAATAAATAGGTTGGTGGACCTAAAATATCCCACTGTGCTAAAAGTGCCTGATGCGATGCATCATAGTGGCTTAAATCCAGTTTAATTAAATAATAACTCGCTAACGCCTGCTGCACCTCGGCATCTTTTAAAATACGATGCTCAATTGGCTGACAAGCCACGCACCAGTCTGCATAGACATCAATCACAATGCCGCGATCTTTCGGTGCATGGGCGAGAATCTGCTGAAACTCGTCCGCAGTGTGTGCCACATGCCATTCAGCCAGCTTGTCTGCCTGAACTGAACTCAGGCTTTGGATGTGCTGGTATTGGTTAAAAGCCAAGGCCGGAATCACGACAATCAGCAAGATCGCATACAGCCATTGCAACTTGGATTTCTGCCCAAACAGGCGATAAACCGCATAGATAATAAATGCCAGACCCAGAACTAAACTCAGGATTTGAATGGCGAGTTCCGGCAATAAAGGACGAATGAAATAAAGACTCAGGGCCAGCATCAAGAAGGCAAAGATCACCTTAATCTGGTTCATCCAGTCACCGGCTTTCGGTAAAGCTTTGGCCCCCAAAACACTGGCAAGTAACAATGGAATACCCATACCAAAGCCTAGGGTAAACAGTAATAATGCACCCTGCCATTGGCTCTGCGTTTGCGAGATAAACAGTAATACGCCGGCCAGCGGTGCCGTCATGCATGGCCCAACCAGCAAGGCTGAAATCATGCCCATGACACTAGCACCCACCAAGGTACCGCCTTTTTGATTGGATTGCATCTGATCAAGTCGATTGACCCAACGCTGGGGCAATTTCAACTCGAACAGGCCAAACAGATTCAGGGCAAACACCACAAACAGCAAACTAAATGCAATCAGGGTCGCAGGTTGCTGTAACCAGCGCTGAAAATTCAAACCTGCTGCGGAAGCAATTAAACCGAGGACCGCATACACCAGCGCCATACTGACCACAAAGGTCAGCGCAATTGACCATGCTTTCACACCTTTGTTGTCACGTACGATCAACGAGGTCAGAATCGGTAACATCGGTAGAGAGCACGGCGTAAAAGCCAACAGAATGCCTAAGCCCAAGAACAATAAGATGCTATACGCCAGGGAATGCTGTTCCAGTGCACTAGACCATTTCTGGTCTTGGGCCATCACACCCGAGTTGCCTTGTGAGGTTGATTCTGCAGCTGTTTCAGTCTGTACTTCATCATCGCTGGCTGACTGTTGTGCATTCAATACACTGGATGAACGGGCCACGTCCAGAAAGCTTTTTTGCGTATTGGAGCTGACATTCTGGGCACTGACCAAACCATCCGCATCGGTTTGAAACTCAATATTTTGTGGTGGATAGCAAATACGGTCTTTGGCACACCCCTGCCAAGTCACGCGGTAGTGTTGTGATGCCTGAGTCGGGATACTGAATTCAGCTTGTTGATAATAAACCTGGCTATGACCATAGTTTTCATCATATTGCTCAACCGCTTTGGGCAAATTCAAGGCAACCGGTTGATTGCCCTGCTTTACCTCAAATTTATGCTGATAGAGATAGTAGTTGGGCTGAATCGACCAGTGTAACCGTGCCTGATTCGCTTGCGTCGACTCAACCGTAAATGCAAACGCCTGTTCAGGGCTAAGTAAGGGTGCTGATGTATTCTCTTGGGCATAGGTCAGTGACCCACATAACAACAATAAGGTCCCAAGAAAATAATGCATCAGTGAAGAACCGTCTCCACCTTGAACAGAGCTTTTCATTCTCATCTCGCTATTTTTCTCCCGAATCTGCTAGGCACTTCTATAAAAGTAAGTTTAAGCGTATTCAGGAGCATGATTATTAGAATAAGACCGATACGCCGAGGCCACCGTTATAGCTTTTCTGGTCGCCATTGAGATCAACCCCAATGCTAGCGTCCAGCTGGGTGCGATTATTCAAAGCATAAATCAGACCTGTACCTAAACCATACTCATAGTCTTGGCTCTCGGCTTTACGGTAAACAAATTCGGAATAACCTGATAATTTTCCTGCAATTTTATAGTCAATGGTTGGAATCGCAGTTACCGCCCAATCACTGTTTTGCGCTTCATAACGCATGGTAATCGAGGTCCCGATCAGGTCGCTAAATTCATAAGCAACCGCGGAGGTAAGGCTATAAATATCATCATGGTTGGTAAATTCATCATTACCGGTTGCAATGATGGCTTCTGCCAACAAAGCCATAGATAAACGGTCATCTTTGAGATCAATGGCTTTTTTCAAACCAATGCTGACATCGCCTAAACCATTGGTTTCCTTTTTCATGCCGGCACGCTTATATTGCTGCCAGACCGGACCTTGCCAACCCAATTGCAATTCCAGGCCATCTGCCAGACCGGTACGCAACAACATATCGCCATTTAAGGTCAGGGTTTTATCTTTTACCCCATCGACATTACCTTCCTGATAACTGACGCTTGGCAAGCTTTGTTCCCATGCCAGTTTACCAACCGGGGTAATGCCTGTGCCCATACCGGCACCGGGACGGTCAAAAGAAAAATCAGCCGCAAAAGCGCTGCTTGCCATCATCGATACGGCAACTACGCTTAAAGTTTGAAGTATTTTCATCATGTTCCTCGTTCTGTTATATCGGCTGGGCTTAAGTGCCTAGCTCTTTTGACATTTTTGCGCCATGCTGACGTAACAATTCCAGTGTTGCACGTTCTTCTGGCAATGATTCTGACCAATCAATTTCATCAAATTCACAATCAAAGAATAATTGGCTAATTGAAGATAGAACGGTTAAACCCTCTTCATCACGGGTATTTGGATCTACTTTTTCTTCGAGTAAACGTTGTACCACAGGCACACAAGCCGAACTTGCTGCATCCCAAAGCGGGCCATAAAATTCTTCAGCATCCCATAAATGCAAATTGGCTTTGGCCTGAATCAGCGCATCCAAAATATCCAGATAGACTTGAAGCGATTGTTGCTTTTCTTCTTCGCTTAATGGCTGGCCTGCCTCATATGCTTCACAAATTGCTTCCCACCAGGTGAATAAACCATCACAAATCACCGATACAGGCGGCCCCTGTTCAGGATCAATAAAATTCGGGTCGAGTCCTTCAGCAAGTAAAGATTGCACTTGGTCTAAATCGAGTTGTTGTATGGCTTGCACCAAGGCCTGCTGTTGCTTATTTAACATGACCAGTTCTCACAATATTTTTTAATGAATGTATTATGCCGAATATCCTGACAGGATTTTATAAAACCATCTAAAAAATCATGTAGAAATTTGATACAGGCATAAAAAAAGCCTTAAATTAGTCTAATAACACATTATTTATTTAATGAGAATGGACAGTGTCGGAATGAAAATAACTTTATTAGATGTACAAAAAGTATTCAACGATGTGCTAAATCATAGAATTAGTCGAGAGGAAGCTGAAGCGTGGGCAGCAACAAGGATGAATGCCTTGGACAACAACGAATTGTTCTTTGATCCTGCTACAACAGAGGATCTTCTATGGGAGGCTGTACTCTATTTAAGTGGTATTGGGTTAAAAATAGCCCCTGATAAGTATTTGGAGAATGAAGATGGCATTAAAGAAATGTTTGATACTTATTGGAATTAATAAGTGAAGATCTAAAGCTAACCATAAGAAATATATTCACGATTAGAGTCACAATAAATTCAAGCTTAAATTAAAAGGACCGAGTCCTACCTATATACAGAACTCGGTCCTTAAAAGCTGCTTAATCAAACTGCTCAAATTATTGAGATCAGCTCAGATTAAGGCCTTTTTTGCGTTTATTTTTACGCTTCGTCGTCTACTTTGACACCTTCATCTGCATCGACATATTCTGGTAAACCGCCACGGTGATGATCTTTCTTCTCATAAAGATGCTCCAGACTGCGTTTTAATTTATCAATCGCACCATGAATCGAGTGATCAATATTTGGCGCTTTATGTGTCACTGCAACAGGTTTCATGCCTGCTGGACGGGCTTCAATCATACAACGTTTGTCATGATCGCCCGATTTATCCCCGTTTTCATCACTAATATGAACCGAAAAGTGCGTAATACGCTCGCTATAACGTTGGAATTCCTGTGTAAGTTCTGCACGAACATAACTAATTAAACGTTCACTACCTTGAATGTTTTTATCTGTACGGATTTCAATATTCATAAATATCTTCCTCTCTTTTCTGTGAGACGGTGCTACAAAACTTTGTTATTCAGCACACTTTGAGCATGCGGTCATTCAGTGCAGTTGTATATTTTGATTATGTAAATGCTTGTGGTCTCCTCGCTTAGCATCTGTTGATTTTCAGTATGTAAGAAGATCTTCTATAGTTCCAATATCTGTCTTTCCTCAGAAATATGCAAGCTGATTTTTGACATTTTTATTAAAACTTAAACAAAAACAGCTTTAACTTTACACGACTTTATTTTTGGCCCGAGCTCTACAATTATTTTGTACCTTTGGTCAAATTTGGCTTTATTTTTGCTTAATACCTTGTATGCTTTACACGCCTTTTTGGGGGGAAATTTTTAAATGCAATTGAAGCAAGTTACAGCAGCATGTTTATTAGTATCTACAGCAGCTTTCGCTCAGGCAAAGCCAATCTGGCAGGACTTTAGCCTGACCGGTTTGTATGGGGAAAACTACGAAGTTGTTGATGAAAAACAAACAACCTTAACGGTTGAATATGCGGCAAAAGTGAAGTATGCCGATATGTTTTTCTTTATGGACCGTATGCGTGGTAATGAAGACCATAAAGTGACTTATTTCGAACTCTCTCCGCGTTTTAGCTTAGGCGAGATTTCAGGTCACAAACTTGCTTTTGGTCCGGTTAAAGATGTGTTGATTTCAACCACATGGGAAAGCAACAATGATGACTTTTCCAGTTTTGACAACTTCTTGTACGGCGTAGGCTTTGATCTTGCAGTTCCATATTTCCAATATGCAAATGTGAACTTCTACCGTGCCAACAACGAAAACACATCAGATGACTATCAAATGACCATTGCTTATGCATTGCCATTTAAAGTATCAAATGAAGATTTCCTCGTCGATGGTTTCCTTGATTGGTCTACTGGTGAAAAAGATCACGCCAGTGAACTGAACTGGACTACCCAATATAAATGGAATGTGGGTAAACACATTTCACCGGATACTCGCCTCTATTTAGGTGTTGAGCATTCGGTGTGGAATAACAAGTTCGGTATGAAAAACCGTGACGAAAATAATGTCAGCGCTTTGATCAAATACCACTTCTAATCAGATTAGAATGTTAAAAAACAGCAAGGATTTCCTTGCTGTTTTTGTTTGCATCCCTGAATATAAATGTCAGTTGATCTTTTGTCCTGTCAGCATCCCATCTGTTTATTTTGTCTAATTTGATGACCTTTGCTTATGTCTGAAAATATCGTACTTGCCGCTTCTACCTTAGCCGCACATTTCCGCATTCGCTTTGCCACAACAGATGACCTCGAACACATCCTCACGATTTATAATCACGAGATTTTAAATGGCACAGCCAACTGGAATGATCAGGCTGTCTCACTCGGGGATTATCAGCAACGTTTTCACGGCATGCAACAACAGCACTTCCCCATGATTGTGGTCGAAGACTTGAATAGCCATCAAGTGGCTGGTTATGCCTATTACGCCGCGTTTCGTGCGATCAGTGGTTATCGCCAAAGCATTGAACATTCTGTTTTTATTGATCCAAGTTATGCTCGCCAAGGCCTAGGAAAAGCGCTGATGCAACAACTGATTCATCTGGCCAAACAGCAAAATATGCATATTATGGTGGCCGCAATTGACAGTGAAAATAAGGGTTCGATTGTGCTGCATGAACAATTGGGCTTTGTGCAAACAGGCTATATGCCACAAGTGGGACAAAAGTTTGGGCAATGGCGGGATTTAGTCTGGATGCAACTGCAACTCACAGAATCTCAATAAAAACCTCACTTTTACCCTACTGTCTTACGACTGAATTGTGGCTTAGAATGAAAGCAATACTTGATTTCAAAAATAGCCAAAATGATTAAAACATCTCAACTCGGTCTGTGCCTTTCCATCGCAATCGCTTCAAGTGCCAGCTTTGCAGAACTGTCCTTCGAGCAAGAATTGCAACAAGGCTGTGCCAAAGTGAAACAATATGCCCAAGCAGGTAAAAAGTTTTACGATCAGAAGCAATATCTTAAAGCAGCCAAGCAATTCGAAAACCAAGCCGCATGGGCACATTTCTGTCAGGCCAATGCAGATGAAAGCGGGATTCAGGTCAGTGACCGGGACATTGAAATCGCTAATAATAATGTGGGGTTAAGTTATGCCAAACGCGGTAAGCCGCAATGGGCCAGAGTCTGGTTTTTACGTGATAAAGACTCAAAAACCAGCCAATACAACTTAAAACAACTGCCAAAGCCTCAAATCTCACCAGGTCTACAAGGGACTTATGTCCGTGCCAATGGCTTTGGGCAATGGGACTATATCAAGGTCAGCAAAAAACAGAATCAATATCAGATTGCCTTCGATGGCTACTATTTTGGTCCACGCGGCCTGATCTATGGTCCCAATATGGGACAGTTTGAAACCAGCATGTCCCTCAAGTCAAAACAGGCGAACTATCGTAATGAAGACTGTGTGATTAAACTTCAATTCGCCAATGACGCAAAGCTTGGACAAAAAATTGAGGTTGAACAGCACAACGGCGAATCTTCATGTGGCTTTGGACATAATGTCTATGCAGGCGGAACGTTTTATAAGGTTGAAGACAAATAAATCGAGTGCTAACCATTTAATATTCTAAATTGCATTTTCCCAACATTCACTATCGTTATAGGCGACATGGATGTCGCCATGTTCGACTGCCTTGCGCTGCTTCCAAAGCCATGCTTTGGAATTGCTCAGGATGTACCGTCAGTCGAACAAAAGATTTTTGCTTACTTTTGATCTCTCAAAAGTAAGGTCCATCATAAAGATACATTCCTTAGAACAAGGATAAAGTAACTGTTAGCCAAGAAATACTAAATCGCCACCAACTCCCGAATCCCCTTCTCAGGCATCTCCTCCCCCCGCCCTTGTGCAATCATCTGCCCACGTGCCATCACGCTATACGCATCGGCCAACTCTTCGGCAAAATCATAAAACTGCTCCACCAAAATAATCGCCATCTCGCCTTGATCTGCTAACTTGCGAATCACCCGACCAATATCCTTAATAATTGAAGGCTGAATCCCTTCCGTCGGCTCATCCAGAATCAATACCCGTGGTTCAGAAGCCAACGCCCGAGCAATCGCCAGCTGCTGTTGCTGACCACCGGATAAATCTCCTCCACGGCGGTGTTTCATTTCATCAAGTACGGGGAAAATTTCATATAAATGCGTCGGCACTTTACGCGTCTTGGCACCCGAAAATTTAGCCATGCCAATTAAAATATTTTCTTCTACCGTTAAAGTCGAAAAGATATCACGACCTTGCGGCACATAGGCCAAACCGGCACGTACCCGTTGTTCAGGAGACATCTTGGCAATGTCTTTACCATCCAGCAGGATCTGTCCTGACTTAATTGGCAGAATACCCATCAGGCATTTCAGCAAGGTGGTTTTGCCCACACCATTACGCCCCAGCACCACACTACATTCACCCACAGGCGCATTAAAAGACACATCACGCAGGATATGACTGCCACCATAGAACTGGTTAATTTGTTTCACTTCTAGCATGTGTCTCTCCTAACGCCCTAAATACTTTTCAATCACATCTTCATTGGCCTGAACCTCTGCCAATGTGCCCTCAGCCAGAATCGCGCCTTGCGCCAAGACCGTGACTTTTTCACTGATGGTGTCAATAAAACTCATGTCATGTTCCACCACCACCAGCGTGTGATTTTTTTTCAGTTCCAGACACAGTTCAGCCGTGCGCTCGGTTTCAGCATCGGTCATACCGGCAACAGGCTCATCCAGCAAAATCAACTTGGGTCGTTGCATCAGCAACATGCCGATTTCCAGCCACTGTTTTTGTCCATGTGAGAGCAGACCTGCGGGCTTTTGCACAAATTCCGTTAAACGGATCTGCTCGAGACTTTCATCCAGGGCCAGCTGCGCTTCTGGGTCTAAACGGGAAAAAAAGCTTTTTTTCACCCGTTTATCGCGTGGCGCTGCCAATAGCAGATTTTCCATCACGCTAAAATTTTCAAATACCGTGGGTTTCTGGAATTTACGTCCAATCCCCGCTTCCGCAATTTGCTCGGTACTCATTTTGGCAAGATCATAGTTTTGCCCAAAAAATGCCGTACCTGTGCTTGGACGGGTTTTGCCGGTAATCACATCCATCAGTGTGGTTTTTCCTGCGCCATTCGGTCCAATAATGCAACGTAACTCACCCTCGGCAATGTACAGTGACAAATCATTCAAGGCCCGAAATGAATCAAACCAGACACTGACTTTTTCCAGATATAAGGCAATGCCGTGACTAAAATCCGCACCTTGCGTCTTGGTGCGTCCATAGCCCTCACCCAGTTGACCGCCATGTTGAGCAGCGTCTATTAATACATCACTCATTTAATCACGCTCCTTTTTAAAACGGTCAAATACGCCAATCACACCCTTAGGCAAGAACAAGGTCACCACGATAAACAGCGCACCCAAGATCAATAACCATGCTTCTGGCGCAGCCACAGTGAAATAGGTTTTCACTGCATTGATTAAACCTGCCCCCAAAATCGGTCCAATCAAAGTGCCACGTCCACCCGCAGCCACCCACACCGCCATTTCAATCGAATTGACGGGATTCATTTCACTTGGGTTAATAATGCCGGCCTGAGGCACATACAACGCCCCTGCAATACCGGCAATCACCGCGGACAATACCCATGCCGACAGCTTGTACCACAGCGTGCGATAACCGAGATATTGCAAGCGATTTTCACTGTCGCGGATTGCGCCGAGCACGCGACCATAAGGACGATTCATCAACTGGCGCAAACCGAGGAAACACAACATCAACATCAACGCTGTGACAAAGCATAAGGTTGCACGCATTGGTGGCGAGGTAATATCAAAACCGAGAATGGTCTTAAAACCCGTAAAGCCATTATTGCCACCAAAGCCTGTTTCATTACGGAAGAACAGTAAGGCTGCGGCAAAGGTCATGGCTTGAGTAATGATCGAGAAATACACCCCTTTGATTTTGGAGCGAAAGGCAAAAAAACCAAAAATAAATGCAATCAATCCAGGGACAAGCACGACCAGTGCCAAGGCCCAGGCAATATGCTCAGTCCCGACCCAATACCAAGGCAATTCGGTCCAACTGAGGAAGCGCATAAAATCAGGTAACCCATCACCTGCAGATTGACGCATGAGATACATACCGAAGGCATAACCGCCCAAGGCAAAATACAAACCATGTCCCAAGCTTAGAATCCCGGCATAGCCCCAGACCAGATCCAGTGCAAGAGCCACCAAAGCCAAACACATAATCTTGCCAATCAGGGTGATCCAATAAGCGGACAAGTAAAATGCAGAGTCAGGAGACAACAGGTGTAGCCATGGCAACAGCAATAACACGCCAAAACAGATCGCAATTGCCACGGCGCTATAGGGTTTGTCAGCAAATAAAGCAGTGATTTTCATTGGCTTACTCCACAAAACGGCCTTTGATGGCAAACAAACCTTGTGGACGCTTTTGGATAAACAAAATCACAAGAACCAAGAGAATAATTTTTGCCAGAACTGCACCTAAACCAATTTCCAGCACTGTTCCACTGATGCCCAATCCGAGTGCTGCCAGTACCGCACCCCAGACTTGGCCCACGCCACCGACCACAACCACAAGGAAAGCGTCAATAATGTAGTTTTGACCGAGATCAGGCCCCACATTACCGACCTGTGCCAAGGCACAGCCTGCCAAACCAGCCAGACCTGAGCCCAGACCAAAAGCCAGCAGGTCAATCCGGGCAGAACGAATCCCAACCGCACGTGCCATTTGACGGTTTTGCGTGACCGCACGAACGAATAAGCCGAAACGGGTTTTATTGAGTAAAAACAGCAACAGCAATAATACGGCGACGGTAAAACCAATAATCGCCATACGGTTATATGGCAGCATCAGGCTCGGTGTCATCGCGATCCCACCACTCAACCAGCTGACATTGGAGACTTCAACATTCTGTGCACCAAAGACCATACGCACCAGTTGCATCAGAATCAAACTCACCCCAAAAGTAGCAAGCAAGGTTTCCAGTTGACGACCGTATAACGGGCGAATCACGGTGCGTTCAATCAACATACCGATCAAGGCACTCACCAGAAATGCGGCAGGAATGGCTGCTACCAGATACCAATCCACCCACCCTGCAAAATGGCTTTTAAAAAAGCTTTGAATCACGTAAGTGGTATAGGCACCGATCATAATCAGCTCACCATGTGCCATGTTAATCACCCCAAGCAGACCATAAGTAATGGCTAAACCAAGCGCAGCAAGCAGTAAAATGCTGGCCGTACTCATACCTGAAAAGACATGGCCTGACCACTCACTGATTTGTAGTCGGGTTTTAATTTGATTTTGCGCATCCAGCAAGGCAGCCTTCAATGCAGGATTGTTTTGTGGTTGTTCTAGAGTTTGGTTAATTAAGGCGAACACATCAGGGCGATTGGAATCTGCCAAAACTTTCACGGCTTCAAGCTGGGTAAACGCATCAGCACTGTTAAAATCCAGACGAGCTTTGAG
This sequence comes from Acinetobacter sp. IK40, assembly GCF_035615075.1. Lineage (NCBI taxonomy): Bacteria > Pseudomonadati > Pseudomonadota > Gammaproteobacteria > Moraxellales > Moraxellaceae > Acinetobacter > Acinetobacter sp. IK40. The sequence goes on from NZ_JANBOE010000003.1 coordinate 301,571, forward strand.
CTGTGCTAAACGCGTTTTGACCTGATCATTTTTTTCATTCAGATAAAGCTGCTTCACCATCGCCACATCAAGTTCAGCCAGATTATTTTCTAAAATATCGACCGCGGCCAATCGTTGTGATGCATCATTGGAGTTGAGTTTGGCTTTGGCTTGACCAAAATTCAGGGCCTTGCGTAAGGTATTGACCAAAGTCACTTGGGATAAATCGGCAGGCCATTGTTGTAGCGCCTGCTGCTCAGGATAGCTAAACAGTTTGTCATCATTTTTTAACAGATAGGTATTGCCTGCACTATCGGTATAAAGCTCATTTTGATCAATATAGGCCACCAGTTGATCCAGTTGTTCAATACTGGCAGGCCACTGATTGAGCATGGCACGACGCGTCGCAAAGTCAGCCTTTACAAAGGTCTGAATGGCATCTGGAGAAGCTGTAGACGTCACAGGTGCTGTGGATGTGGCCTCTGCCCATGCTGGACTCAACATCAGCTGTGCCATGATGCAGAGCAGTGCCAAAACAAAATGTTTCGCCATAGAACTCCCCTTATGGTTACGGTTTAAATGGATCAGAAAAATAGAAATGCCTGCTGCCAACACAACAGACATGAAGCGAATTATTTAGGGATATACGGACTCCAAGGCTCCGCCTTGATGGTTTGCGGGGTTTTGTAGACCACATCGAACTGGCCATCGCCACGGATCTGTCCAATCATCACAGGCTTATGCAAGTGGTGATTGCTTTCATCCATTTTGAGGGTATAGCCTGATGGTGCCGCAAAGGTCTGACCAGCCATCGCATCACGAACTTTATCCACCTCAGTGGTGCCCGCTTTCTCAACCGCCTGCTTCCACATATTGATCCCGACATAGGTCGCTTCCATCGGATCGTTGGTCACCACTTTGTCGGCATTTGGCAGTTTGTATTGCACTGCATATTGTTTGAATTTATTTACAAACTCGGTATTTTTAGGATTCTTGACCGACATGAAATAGTTCCATGCCGCTAAATGACCGACCAAGGGTTTGGTATCAATACCACGTAATTCTTCCTCCCCGACCGAGAAAGCCATGACCGGGATATCGGATGCCTTAATGCCTTGGTTGCCCAGTTCGCGATAGAACGGCACATTGGAATCACCATTGATGGTCGAGATCACTGCCGTCTTTTTACCTGCAGAGAACTTCTTAATATTGGACACAATGGTTTGATAATTGCTGTGACCAAATGGGGTGTATTCTTCCATGATGTCGGCATCGGCGACGCCCTTTGATTCCAAGAAAGCCCGAAGAATTTTATTGGTGGTCCGTGGATAGACATAATCTGTGCCCAACAACACAAAACGTTCTGCTTTCCCGCCCTCATCTCCCATCAAATACTCAACTGCAGGAATTGCCTGCTGGTTCGGAGCCGCCCCGGTATAGAAGATGTTTTTCGATTGTTCCTGACCTTCATACTGCACCGGATAGAACAATAAGCCATTCAACTCTTCCACCACAGGCAACACTGATTTACGCGACACAGAGGTCCAGCAACCAAAAATAACCGCGACTTTATCTTGGGTAATCAGCTGACGCGCCTTTTCTGCAAACAGGGGCCAGTCAGAAGCTGGATCGACAATTACAGGTTCCAGTTTTTTGCCCAGTACCCCACCATTGGCATTGATTTCATTGATGGTCATCAAGGCGGTGTCTTTTAGTGAGGTTTCAGAAATCGCCATGGTGCCTGAAAGCGAGTGCAGAATCCCAACCTTGATGGTGTCACCGCTGGCTGCAGGTGCAGTTTTGGCTTCAGTTTTTGCTTGTTCTGTTTTTTCGGCTGGTTTTGAACAGCCCACCAGACCCATCCCCATCATGGCTGCCATGAGCACTGACATCGACATCAATTTGTTTTGCATCATTCTCTCCACCCATCAATATTGTGATTTTTACTGGATGGAGTTATTCAATTTTTATGCCAACACAACAAGCTATTGTTTTTATTTAATTTTAATAAATTTTACTGATGCTTTTTTTGATCTTGTATACAACATTGCATACAAAAAATACGCAGCGACCTAAAATGATGCAGATTTGTTCAGCCCAAATCTAAAGACTTTACACAAAGAAAAAGCCAGACATTTGTCTGGCTGATCTCGATCTTCTAAAGGGAGTTTAGACACTGATATCTGCTAAATTACCTTTTTGCTCTAACCAGTGTTTACGGTCGGCAGAACGCTTCTTCGCCAGCAATTTATCCAGTAATCCAGCCGTTAAATGGGCATCGTCCAGATCCAGTTGCACCAGACGACGCGTATTCGGGTCCATGGTGGTTTCACGCAACTGGCTGGCATTCATCTCGCCCAAACCTTTGAATCGGGTGATTTGCGGATTTTTATTGCCTTTGACTTTTTTCAAGATCGTCTCTAGCTCATCATCATCCAAGGCGTAATACACATCCTTCCCAATATCAATACGATACAGTGGTGGCATCGCCACAAACAGATGACCTTCCTCCACCAGTGTCGGGAAATGTTTTACAAACAATGCGCATAATAAGGTTGCGATATGCAGACCATCCGAGTCCGCATCGGCCAGGATACAGATTTTGCCATAACGTAATTCAGACAAATCGTCACTGCCCGGATCAACCCCGATCGCGATGGCAATATCATGTACTTCTTGCGAAGCCAAGACCTCATCGGAAGACACTTCCCAGGTATTCAGGATTTTTCCGCGAATCGGCATAATCGCTTGGAAATTCTTGTCGCGCGCCTGTTTGGCACTCCCGCCCGCAGAGTCCCCTTCGACAATAAACAGTTCACTGTCTTCACGGGTTAAACCGACACAGTCAGCCAATTTCCCGGGTAAGGCTGGGCCTGCGACAATCTTTTTACGCTCGACTTTTTTTGCGGCTTTGAGACGACGTCCTGCTTTGGCAATCGCCATTTCAGCCAGCTGGGTCGCAATCTCGGCATGTTGATTCAACCATAAGGCAAATGCATCTTTGGCAATATTCAATACAATATTAGAGGCTTCACGGCTAGATAAACGTTCTTTGGTTTGTCCGGAGAATTGCGGTTCCTGAAATTTCAGCGATAGAATAAAATTTACCCCATCCCAGACATCTTCCGCAGACAACTTCATATTACGCGGTAACAAATTGCGTAATTCACAGAACTCACGCAGCGCTTCGGTTACACCTGAACGTAAACCATTGACATGGGTACCGCCTTGCGCAGTGGGAATCAAATTGACATAACTTTCCTGAATCTGTTCGCCACCTTCCACGTTCCAGCAAATCGCAAACTCACAGGCTGCACGATCCGCTTGCCCCTGACTGACAAAGGCCGGATCAGGCAGAATTTCACGATCTTGCAGTTCGTCCATCAAATAGTCGACCAGACCATTTTCAAACTGCCATTCAATTTTTTCTTTATTGATTTTATCGTCATAAATAATTTTTAAGCCCGCAGCTAATACCGCTTTGGCTTTTAAATTATGTTTTAACGCCTTTAATGCAAATTTAGGACTGTCAAAATATTTGGCTTCCGGCCAGAAACGAACGGTTGTTCCTGTGGCACGCTTTGCCACCTTGCCTTCCAAAACCGATAAGGGGGCAACCGGTTCACCCTGTTCAAAGGCCATTTGATACAGGTTACCCTGACGCTGTACCGCCACTTCAACACGGGTCGACAAGGCATTGACCACGGAAATACCGACACCATGCAAACCACCAGAGAACTGATAGTTATCGGTACTGAATTTACCGCCGGCATGTAACTTGGTCAGAATAATTTCGATACCGCTTTGCCCATATTCCGGATGGATATCGACTGGCATGCCGCGTCCATTATCTTCAACTGACAATGAACCATCTTCATAGACCGTGACACAAATCTGGTTGGCATGACCGGCAAGTGCTTCATCGACTGCATTATCAATCACCTCTTGCGCCAAATGGTTTGGACGTGAGGTATCGGTATACATGCCTGGTCGACGACGAACAGGATCTAAACCAGAAAGAACTTCAAGGGATTGGGCCGTGTATTGTGTCACTGGGTTGGACTTCCTTTTTGGAGGGCTGCCGATAAAAATTCGAGTACTAAAGGTAATTTTTCTTCAAAATCATCCATTGCATGATTACCACCAGCGTCAGTTAAAATCAATGAGGATGGATGAACTGCACTATAATAGCGTTGAGCCTGATGATAATCCAAGACTTCATCGCCTTGTTGCAACAGCACCAGAATTTTATCAGCATGCTTTAACTTCGTGTCAGCAATCGATTGTAATTGCTGCAATTGATCTGTATCAAGTGTCCATGATTCAGTGACTTTGAGCGGGATTTGTTCAATACCGAATAAATCTTGAAAGAGTTGCCATGGTTGCATAGCAGGATTGATCAGTACAGCAGGACAAGCATACTTTGCGACAAGATATGTCGTGTAGAACCCTCCCAGGCTACTTCCCACCAAAACCACTTTATCATGTGGTAAATTTTCGATAAGCTGAGAAAGCTGTGCAAGTACCTGATCAGGAGCACGATTTAAGTCAGGTAAATGTACCTGAACGTCATCGCGTCCTGCACAATATTGTTGCAGCTGTTGCCCTTTGATCGACATCGGACTGCTTCGAAAACCATGTAAATAAATAATTTGCATATGCACCAAAAAAGACAGCGGCTTGACTTAAAGTGAAATAGATCACATTATTTTGCTTAATTGTTATACAAATAACAATATAACATACAGATAAGCTCAACATTGTCAGACATAAAAAACGATACTGGACTCCGTTCATCAGTATTCTAAAAAAATTAGTTATGAAAGACATAAGATGTAAACGTTTGTTGTAGTTTACCTAAACAGTATCAAGTGAATCACTTCAAATCTTCGGTATATATCAAGGATGGGGAAAACAATATGCCAAGTTTAACACCGCTGCATGAAACCTACTGCAAGTGGGACCGTACGCCCCCGAGTCAGGCCGATGTTCTGGAGGGTTTGGCCCAGTTGGTCAGTACCAGCCTCAGCGGGGTACACGAATTGGTGCAACTGGTACAAACTGAGGTATTACGGACAACGCTCGGTTTAAGTGCACAAAAAGCCAAGAATTTACAAAAGCACCCGCAACTGCAAAAGTTCTACCAGTTTTCTTATGTGGCCCTGCAAAAATACGGCAGTCATTTTCTTGCCCCTAATTTACGCCGCATTATCGCCAAATTTCCGATCCTGCATGATAAACCGCTGACACCGACCTTACATTTTGCGGTCGGCGCACTAAATGGCATCTTTGGCGATTTCTTTTTAAAGCAACATAATCCAATGGCCTTGCCCATGGTGCTTTATGATCACTATGGTTCTTTACAACAGGGTGAACTAACCGGCCGTGTGGTGATCCTGACACATGGTCTATGCATGAACCATCTGACCTGGTCCAATCATCGTTATGGCGGGATTGGCGAGCGCCTACTGGCTCAACGTGATAACAACACCATGTTGTATCTGAACTACAATACAGGTCGCCGGATTTCAGCCAATGGCCGTAGTTTTGCCAATACGCTGGAAGATCTGGTACAGCGTAATCCGCGTATTACCAGTATTGACCTGATTGGGCACAGTATGGGCGGTCTGGTTTCCCGCAGTGCCCTGTTTTATGGCAAACAGAATCTATATCAATGGGTGCATATGGTCGAGAACTTGGTCTGTATCGGTTCACCACATCATGGTGCAGTACTGGAGCGTTTTGGCTTTGTCTTACAGGATAAACTGGGTGCATTTCCATTTATCAGCCTGATTGGTCAGTTGGTCAATGTGCGCAGTAACGGTATTCTGGATCTGCGTCACGGTAGCGTTCGTGATGATGACTGGGAACATAATGATGCACGTATCGGTTTTGCAGATGACAATCGTAAGCCTGCGCCACTCCCATCACATATCAATACGTTTCTGATTGCAGGAACTTTAGAATTTGAGAAGCTGCGTAATAAAGCACTCTCTGTGATTGGTGATTATCTGGTCAGTGTCAAAAGTGCTTTAGGCGAACATCCAAATCCACGTTTTCAACTCAAGCTACCCGATACGCATAAAGCTGTTTTCTACGGGCTGAACCATTTTGAAATCCAGTATCACTCGAGCGTAGCCGAGCAGATTACGCGCTGGCTGTATCCTGATGCGAGAGAGAAAGTGGAAGCTGGCGTACAGACCCATATGATCAATGTACCGAACAACTATACCTTTGATGACTTAGAAGGGATTGTTGAGACCTAAATAAAAAAGCCCAGCTTTATCGCTGGGCTTTTTTAACTTTGAATTCGTTAATTAGTTTCTTTTTCAGCTGCCAAAACACCTGTATTTTCAAGAAAATTATCATTTTAATTGTATTCGTTTTTCTTTATTACCTTCCATATAAGTTAAATTATAATTCTTATCAATTAATACATTTTTAGTTGCTGGAATAAATTTATTTTCTTTTATTCCAAAAGTATTAATACTTAAAATAGCAAGTTGTGGCCCTTCATCTTCATTATCTTCAAATGGAGAAATAATAATTTGTTTACCACTTTCTGTTTCTGGAAGAACAACACCATCCCCATAACTTGGAGAAATAGATGGATAGAATTTTATCAAATTAGATGAGCTAACCAAATTAACTTTAGAACAACTATTTATATCTTTCTTTAAAATACATTTAAAATGATCAGCTGAATTATAGGGCAAATATGTTACAACTAAACCATGAATATTTTTTTCCTCTTTCGAAGTTTTTCCAGTAGTTAAAAATGCTAACCTAGATAAATACTCATCTCTATAACATTGACTTCTAACTAGACCTGCACCTTCCCCAGCTATATGACTTATTTTCCCTTCACACTTTTTTTGAATTTCTTTTTCCCATTTTTTGAAATCTCTTTCTTTACTATTTCCTTTATTTATTAACTATTCTTTTAGAGAACCATTGCTTTTCAAAAGACAACTTAGATTTTGATTTATATTATCAGACTCGCACTTCTTTTCTGAAGCATTCGTACATGAAGATATTAGACCACATAAGCTAACCAAGCATAAGATATAGATATGTTTTTTTTTGAAAAAATTCATCTTAAATATCCTATTAGTTTAAGTAATTTTGCAATACTACAAAAATTTAATTTAAAAGCAATACCAAATCTTCAAATTTAAATATTACTTTTACACACAACTAAAATTTAATAAAAATTATTACTCATCATGATCATCACAATTCACATCCTTACTCTTTAAACTAACATCAGTTGTATAACGAATTTTAAAATTTAAATTCAATAAGTCTTCTTTTCTAAAAACTTTGGGAACAATATTCCAAACATTTTCACCATTAGTGAGAAAGACCAAGTTAAATTCTGGAACTTTATTATTAGTATCAATTTGATATTCTACTAAAAATTCATTCTTTTTCTTACCAACCACATTATATATACGTGGTTTACTTAAACTTTTGTCACAAGCTTGATATACATAAATCTTGTTGTTTAAAATTTTAATTTTATTTTCAGTACAATAACACCCACCAACTTCCATTTTTTTACAACACCATCTTTATAATTAAATGGTTTTATTAAGTTTCCTTCTAAACTATCAAAATCCAAATATGACTTCTTCAAGTCTTTAATTTTTGAATTATTAAATTCACTTAGACACTTATAGTTTTCATTATTTACTTCTCTCCCATTAAAACTACATTTTAAATTTCTATTTTTCAACCAAGAACGCTGAGTTGCAACAAGATAGTCAACTTCTTTTTTATTGTCACCAATATAGCTTTTAATACCAGAATATATACTATTCAAATCATGCTCAATATTGACATATATAATTTTCTCATCTAATCTTTGATTTTTATAATCTGCAGCATTTGAGCATGCACTCAAACCAAAAATTAATAATACATTAAGAAAATTAATATTAATGCCTTGCATCACCTATTACTTTTTGTAAGCAACTATTACTCACTATTCCGACATTTTAAAAAACATATACTACCAACATTAAGCATAACGATAACGAGAATTTCTTATTCATAATAAGCATTTCAGAAAAATTAATATTTATGAAATACCTTCCTCATGAATATTCCTTTTGATATTGCATGCAGCTAAATAAAACATAGTGGCAAATAAAAAAATTATTCATTAGTATAAAACTCTTTCCTTACAGAATATAAAACACTTAATCCTCATAGCAATTTATATGATCCTTAGAGAACAATCCAATGGAGTCAACCTTATCATCTTGGTTAGTAGTATAAATATAATAAAATTTAGAGTCCTGTGAAACCAACTTGTATTCGTAATAAGAACCACCTTCTTGGTTATCCATTTTCTTTAATTTATTAATCGATTTCAATTCTAGTAATTTTTTTGAATCTTGCCCAACACTTATTCCATTTGCATCTATCACTCTTGGATTCGTGGTATTTATCGCTGTTATGAAACCTTTACTACTAACATCTAAGTTTGTCTCATTATTATCTATAATAATATTTTTTGAATTCTCACAGCCTACTACATTACTAATGTCTTTATAATTTTGAACTAAAATATCTCCTTTGTATTTTTTTACAAAATCTTCTAAATTACTTCCCAAAGAAATCCCATTCAATTTATGAAAATCCAAACTATCTTTATCTAAACCATGAACTTCGTTTTTTGCACAACCAACTAATAATATTAGTGATAGAAATAAACTAGCCTTTTTCAAAATCAAATATCCTCTATATAAGCCGAAAGCCCTTGCATATGCAAGTGATTATTATGTCTTGGTTTTTTACTTTTTAACTGAAAGCACTTTGGAAAAATATAGTTACTTTTCACTCCCGCAGTTGCATTAGTAAAATATTCACTTATCATTAATTTAGAACGTCCCCATCCAAAGCTTATAAAATTATTTATAAGCTCCAAACTTCGTTGATGATCATAAATTTCATCTTGTAGAATAACAGGTTCAGCTTTCTTATCTTTCCTCAAATATCTTATATCTCCAGCCTCTCCATTGATATGCGAAGAACTTTCTCCTGGTGATCCATTAGACGTACTAAAACCATTAAATGAAATATCATCATAACCAGACTTACATAAGCCACCAAGAAATGCAGCCATCTCCACACCACCCAAATAGTATCTTTGTTGCTGGGAATTCATTAACATTTTATACCCAACATTTCCATTACGATATGATGAAAAAGACCTAACATCTACTAAGAAAATATTTCCAGTACCATGAACATCTTTTTTATCCCATCTTTTAGCAACTACATATCTAGATTTCCCTAAATTATGAGTCTTACCATTTTGGTCATAATAAATGAACTCAGCAAAACCTGTTGCCGCTTTATTCTCTCTTTTGATTTTTCCATCATGATAAATATGATATCGAGTCGTATCGCTTGTTGGCGGTGATTGATTACTTACCGTTGTTAATGGCTTTCCTCCACTTTCAGTATACGTATTATTTTTCTTCGTTTGATTCTTCTTATCTGGTTCAGTTTTTGCTTTTTCTGCTTCTTCTTTTGCTTTCTTTTCCTGAACATCTTTCTGCTGCTGTTGTCTTTTTAGATCTTCAGCCTGTTTACGTTTTGCATCTGCAACTTCATATAATTTCGATGCCTGAACAGCACTACCATTTACAATAAAGGGTTTAGTTGAGCTTGATTTTTCAACACGACTTAAAACTAGACTTTTTCCTTTTATACCAAAGCCAAAAACAAAACCCGTTAACATCCGTACATTCATTACACCACTGTTATTTGTTCTTTTTGGTATTTCTCGACCTCTATAAAAGAGACTAAACAATGTGTTTGGAACAGGTTTACCATCTTGGGTTACTGAAATATTAAAAGAATGTACAGGTAATTTCACTTTAACTGTTTTATTTTTTAATGCCGCATTAACTTGAAAATGATGTATGACCTGTTTCTGCCCATCACCTTCTACTGAAACCTCAACATCTTGTCCCTCCTCCGCAATAATACCTTGCTTGACCCCATGACTATCAGCTGTATGTTTTTTAATATTGCCTTTGTAGGTAAGAAAAAAATTCATATTAGAGATTGCCTTACCAGAATCCCCTTCGACTATTTCAATATTAAAATTTACATCTTTAGATACAGGAGTTAACTCTGCCTGTTGAGGTGTTGAAGATTGCATCTGCTCACTTCTTACTTCTTGAGGTGTTTTATTAACCTGAGGTCTCGGTTGAGGTGCACTATCTGTTGCTAAAGTTGCAGAATGGCTTGTAACTTTAAAATCACTTAAAGTTGCTTTTTGTTTTTCATTTGCTTTTTGAATAATACTATTCGACTCTTTTCCATCAGCAACTATTTTTATTTCTGTGTTTGGGTTTCTAACAATAACAGGAAGGTTACCATTCTCATCACTCTTAACCTTGACTCTTGTTTCTCCTGAAATATATTTACCATTATTTTTAGAAACAATCGTTACTTCTTTATTTTTTAATTCTAAGCCTGCACTATCTTTTAGAGTAATATAAATTTTTCTTTTGCAACAGCTTTCTAAATCAAAACCACCGAACATTGATAAGTATGAAGAAATATGTGTTCCATTACCATCAGATACAGCTGATTTTTTCTTAAATACAGGTGAGCCAAGAAAAGTTGCTAGTCCTCCTTCACCCATCAAATGGGCACTAGCTATTGCTCCCGATTCAGTTACCTCAACCCCATTAATAATTTTCCCATAATATTGATTGAAGTTTAATATCTGCATACGTTTACATAAATAATTTATCCAATCACTAACTGCCATTAATTGTAATTCAGGCTTTGTAAGAAAATCATTGAAAGAATGAATTCCATTTTTACCTGACCATTCCCCTTTCCAATCATTTTTCTCAAAAGTTGCTCTAATCGTATCTATTCTTTGCTTCTCTTTCTCTGGGTTTAGTTTTCTAAAATCTACACCTAAATCTCCTAAATAGTATCCAGTTTCAAATAAGGCAGACTCTCCCATTTGAAAAAAACCACGATATCCTCCTGAGCTTTTTTTGGCTGCTGCTATTATATTCGATTTGTGGCTTAAGCTTTGCTTCAAATCAGCACTTGATTCTTTATAACTAACAGCTTGTATAAATCCATTTCTATTTAATTCAAAGTCTTGTACTGATCCATCTTGAAACTGTATAGTCTTTTTCATTATTTAAACCTGTCATTAACCTTATATTTAGAAATATTACTAATAGATGTTTCTTTGAATAAATATCCATTTAAAGCGGATACAATATTTGCATCCTCTCCAACTTTACTACAAGATAAATTCACATCTACGTAATCTTCCTTTCTAAATCCATTTTTAATTTTTTTCCGGTCTATTTCCCTTGAATATGCGAATGAGTTAATATCATTATATATCATAATAATATCAGTTTTATTATGTTTCATTTCCGCCCAATAAATATAATAATTTTTATTTTTGTATTGAACATGATTACATGTTCCTGTAGATGTCCAGTTTTTATCTTTTAAATCAAAGCCAATGTTTTTTGCTATTTTTTTGTTTTCTTTACTAAAGTTATCTTCCCATATATCAGGACACTGAACATCTTCTGATACAATCACTTGTACTGCTGGCTCGCTCCAATATTTCATACATTCTTTAGCACTTTCTGCATGTAAATTTATACTATTTAGCAAAATACATGCACCAATCATTAACTTTACAGTGTTCATTATTAAATTAATCCTTAAGTCCAAAACTTTCAAAATCTGCTTTTAAATCTGCATCTTCATTATGATCATCACTATCGTGCTCATGGTTATGATCATCATCACCACCACAACAGGCCTCATCTGAACCATGCCCTTGCCCTTCCGTGATCACTTCTTCAACCAGTTGTAGCTTATCTGAACTGTCATCATTCTTACCAAGTAAAAGAATTTCGACGCTGTCAGGATTATCACTAAAGATCCGCGCCGTCCTTGCAAACTGATCAAGAAAACCGATGTATTCTGTTTTCTTAGCGTGATTAATAACTTTATATTTAAATCCATCTTTCAATAAATCAGCATTAACCAACTCGCTAAAATCGAATCGACGGCTAAAGATTCCACTTTCTGGCATTTTTGGCAGTTCAGCATTTACGGTTGCGCCACTCGTAAACAGATGCTGCCCAGCCTTACTCTCAAACTTACCGCCTGTGGTTGAAAATATCCCGTTGGCATTGATCTTCAGCTGAGAACCACCCGCTGTCAGGACAATCTCTTTCGGACTGGTGATCTCAATCTTTTCCTCAGTAGAAATAAGCTTAATCACCTTCCTCGCAATCGCCTCAATCGCATCATCTTGCGCCTGCAACTCCAACTTGCCTTTTGCTGCATAAGCTCTAAAGCCCTTTTGTGCGGCAAACAGACTGATCTTGTCCTGTGCATGTCCGATAATATTCTTTTGGGCACTCAGGTTAATTGAACCACTGGCACTCTCGGCAATATCCTGAGAAGCCTGCAAAATAATATTTTCAGGTGTCGTTAATGCAATCCCATTCGGGGATGCCAACAACATCAGCGCCTGTCTGAAAATCTTGCCTTGTTCTTGCTGCTTGGCATCGGAACTGCTTTCCAGACCTTGGGTATAGCCCTCCATAAAACCCTGTAATGAACTCAATGCCTTAGAAGGTGTAATATCTAACTTGCTCCCTTTACTAAAAGTCCCACAGGTACTCATCAGCTCAAAATCTTTAATATCGACATTGGCCAAGACTTTACCAACTTCTTTAATACTCTCGAACGGATTCTGCTCTATCTGGTCTTTAATACTGGCAAGCTTGCCTTTCACAAGATCAGCACCATGCTCTTCGACGTTTTCGATAAACTGTTTTAGATTTTCAACCGCATCTTTGGCATCACTAAAGAAGCTATTAAACTCTTCCACTGCGCCTTTGGCATCGCCCCCGAGTGCACCAATATCTTCAATAAAACCACCGCAATCCTTTAAGGCATGAATCGGGTCTTGACTCATTCCTTGTTTAAATAGATTTAAGGTGCTATCCAGTGCTTGTCCCGTAGTTTTAAGCTCCAATGACTGAATAAACTTCGGTAAACGGTTAATCACATTCAGCGCATCAGTCTGTTGCTTTGCAGCCACTTCGCTGAGCATTTTCATGCTGTCATAGCCCTGCGACAGCAAGGATTGTGCTTGAGCAGCCTCCAGATGATCGGCGACCGCCTGTTCCTGGGCATAGGTACTAATCAGCATGCCTTTACCTGCCCGCACCGCACCCCAGGCATCTGTTCTGAGTTCGAAGCCTTCCCCACGACCATCACTGGTTTCTTGTGATTTGGGATGGCTTAAATTACCCAGATTCAGCTGTGATGCTGCATGGCTACTTTGTAGCTGGGTGCTGATTTGCCCGGTGGTATCATCAAAGCGCAACTGGTTAAAGCCACTGCCATTGACTTCCTGACTGCGGATCCCACTGAGCTTTTTGGTGTCAGGCAGTTGTCCCTTAACGTCAAACTTGGTCGGGGAGCGTTGTGCTTCATGGATACGTCCAGTCACAAAAGGACGGTCAATGTTGCCATCAAAAAAGTCGATGACCACCACCTCACCAATACGCGGCAAGAAGCGTGCTCCATAGCCTTCCCCCGCCCAAGGTGTGAGCACATCTACCCATGCGGAGTCGGTGTCATTGTCATTACTACCTGCTCCACCATCATGGCCATGATCCTCACTGCGGGTAAACAGAAAACGAACCTTGATCCGTCCCCACTCATCCACATAAATGGTTTCTCCTTCAGGCCCGACCACTTTGGCACGCTGCGGATAGGCAACCGGACGATGCAACTCCGGATCATATTCAGGAATGATTTTGATCTGACGGCGAATCAAGGTCAGTTCATTGCCCTGACGCTCTGCCTCATCATAGCCATGTTGATCCCAACGACTCTGGCTAAGTAGTTGACTGACCTGTTGCTGCAGATCTTTGGGTAAATTATTTTGATTATAAAAATGCTTGGCAATAATCAGGAACTCCTGATCAGCCCCTTCGTGTTGATCAATTTCAGGATGTTCCCTGAGATTAAACCAATAACCGACTTGGCTATCGCGCACACTACTATACGCCTTAAAATATTTGGCCTGACTGGCATACATATCATTGAGTTGCTGATTCAGTTTTTCTAACTGACTACCACCTGAAGCCGTGGCTTGGTCTTCACCCTTTAAGTCCTGCATCCAGGCCGGGCTGATATGCCACGCCTGCTCCAGACTCAAACTGGCGGAATCAAAGCTTTCAGAATGGTTATGAGTAGTGACCACTGAACCTGCGCCTTCTTCTTGAGCCAAGGCATCAGGTTGCCAGCGTTGCAGGTGTACCGCCGTCGGTTGCAAGCTTCGAACCGCCACAAAGCCGGTAATGCTATCCTGGAATTCTGTGGCGCTGCTACGGTGATAACGAATACTTCGTCGAGGCAAAGCCTGATACTCGCTATTGTCATCCATTAATCTGAGCTTTTGCGCTTTGAGCGGCGTACTTGAATGCGGGACAAACAGCTCGGCTTCATCGATCAGCCAGCTAATGCCTTCACTGCGCCATAAGCGCGTGAGAAAGGCATAATCAGATTCATTATGCCCCATCACAAATGGCCGAATATCATAATTCTGACTTAAACCATTCAGATCAAGGCTCAGACTTGCCGCAAAAAGTGCGCTTCTTTGCTGCCATTCCTTGAATAAAACTTCAGTAATTTCGACAACAGTTTTATTCATAAAAACACGGCTGTTACGGCGTTTATGCCATAAACTGGTCGCATCTTTTAGTGTCAGCTTATACAGGGTTAGTGCGCCATCACTTTGCCCGTAACTGGCTTCCGTTACCATTCCTGTGGTTCGGAACAGCTGTCCTGAATCGGTGACCTGATCCACGGCGACCTGAACCCCTATAAATTGTTTTAAAGGAATCTGGGCATTGGTCGACAGACAAATCAATTCGGCTTCCAGCCCGACATTGATTTGATGCTGGCCTTGTATGCGTTGTAAAAAAACTTGATTATTCAGTAGATGATTAGAAAATTGTACGTGAATGGCACGTTTCTGTGCATTTAGCCCTATTTTTTCTAATACATTAAATATATTAAAAAGCATTTTTTATAATCAGATCGTACAGGGGAATCGGCTGAACTTTACAAAAAACAGACCTATCTGTCCACAAAAAAATCTTTTGGCCAACAAAATGGCACAAACTATTGAGAAATACAGAAAACAAAACCCGAAATATGTTGCCACATTTCAGGTTTTAGCCAATCAATCAACAAGGTCGTTATTATTTTGCTGTGCTGTTGTAGTTTCTAAACAGCTGCCATAGGCAGATGAATAAAATCAAACTGAAATAAAGCAAAGACCACACCGGTAATGATTGACCGAGGAAGGTCCAATCCACCACCGCACATTCACCCGAACCGGACAATACTTCCTGCAACACGGTTTTCATCGGTAATGCATCTACTAGATAATCCAGACCTGGGCCACAGCTTGGCACTTGATCCGGTGGCAAGCTTTGCAGCCAGACATGACGTGCCGCTACACCAACCGACCAGCCAATCGATAAGGTCGCCAGAAAAGCATAAAAACGTTTGAATCCGCTTGAAACAGGATTATGGATAAAGGCCACCAGCGCAACTAGCCCCATACCGATCAAACCAAGGCGCTGGAAAATGCAAAGCGGACAAGGGTCCAGACCCTGCACATGTTCTAAATACAACGCAAATGAGATACCAATAATGCTCGTCAGTACCAACAACGCACTCACTAAGCGGTAATTCCAACGCATGGGAAATCCTCTAAAAATATTAGGGTCTGTTGACCTGCTGATCAATCAACAGGCTAGCGGTATTGTGCAAGATATTGTTCAAAACTCATGTCGTTATCTTGTTCAAGTTGCGCCTGTTTTTGCAATGACGTTTCTGCCAGCTGCGCAAAGTACTGTTTGGTTTCTTCGCTAAGTGGATGCTGGTCATAATGATCGACATGGTGCTGTGCCATCACACTGCCAAAGTTCCAGGTACCACCATGTTGCAAGGTATCTGCAATCACATGCGCAGAAAGGGTGTCTTCAACATCATCTAAACGTTGCTGCATGATCTGGATCGCATCCTGATACAACCGGGTTGCATCCATTTGATCTAATAAGGCTGCGCAGCCTTGAATAGCATTTAAATGACGTTGTGCCCAGTCTTTTAATGCAACCGAGCTGGCGCCTTCTTCGATCTGTGCATCTGCTGCACGGCCACGATTCACGACTTCCAGTTGATTCCGGTCAATCTGTTCCTGCTCTTCCGCAAACAAATCTGGGCTCTCATTCAATAAGCAATAAAGTGCCAAACTCTCCAGAAAACCGGCCGAAACTTCATCAATACCAATCGGGCTATACGGATTCACATCCACTGCACGCAATTCGACATAACCGACACCACGGTTTTTCAATGCCTGCGAAGGGGTTTCACCGGCTTGAGGCACCTGTTTTGGGCGAACCAGACTATAATATTCATTTTCGATCTGAAGCACATGATCATTGATCTGAATTGGCTCACCCTGTTCATCATTCAGGCCTAAATCAGTAAATGCTGGGTAAGGGGTATGCACCGCTTTCTGCAAGCCATCCAGATAATCATGCAGGTCATTGTAGTGAATGCCCAGTTCTTTCTGTGCCGAGTTCTGATACCCCAGACGTCCCATCCGCAAGGCGGTCGCTTCCGGTAAATATAAAGTTCCTTTCACCAAAGGCTGTAAATGATGCTGACGTCCTGTCAGGAAACAGCGGCATACGGAGGGACTTGCGCCTAACATATACATGACCAGAGGAATTAATCGGATAAAATTCCGGATCAGGCCAAAATAGCGATGGCTACGATAATCTTGCAGGCTAAGCTGTTTTAATTGTGGATTTTGCTCATGTTGCTGTAAGGCAATAAATAACGAGTCAGGGAAAGATAAATTATAATGCACGCCGGAAATGGTCTGCATACGGCGACCATAACGGACTCCCAGTCCACGGCGGTAAAGTGTTTTAAAACGGCCAATATTGGAAGAGCCATATTGCGCCAGTTTAATATTTTCTTCGTTATCATCTAGCATACACGGCATGGATAACGGCCACAGTCGTTCACCGGCTTCCAGTTGCTGATGTACCACACTATGGATATCGCTTAATTCGTTTAAAGCTGCAGCAATGGTGGTTTGCGGCGTCGTAATAAACTCCATTAAGGCTTCTGAATAATCGGTGGTGATATGTGGATGTGTCAGTGCTGAACCCAAAGCTTGTGGATGATTTTTTTGTGATAAAAATCCATTACTTTGCATCCTTAAACTTTCACGCTCAATCCCGCGTAACATCCCTTTTAGTAGCGATGCATCTACCCAAGTAGGTATCACAGAGGAAGTAAGTGTGCTGGGTTGATTCATATTATAGGCTCGCTTATTCAAGATCAGCCGACCACATCAAAGGTAGCGACTTCGTCGACCATACAGGCATCATGACAATGCCAATCCCTTCGACTCAGCCAATTATAACGACAATTGTGATCTAGTCATCTAGGCTCTGTGAACATTTGAAAAATGCTTGCGACAGAAATCCCTGTTTAGTCTGGCAATTTTTATCACAATCTTGTTACATAAGACACGCTCAAATTGTGATTTTATTGAAAAATAAATCTTCTAGAGGAGACTCGCCCATGCAAGCGCAAGACATTCTGAATTTTTGGTTTGACCCTGACCACCGTTCCCTCTGGTTTGCCAAAAGCGATGATTTTGATGCAAAAATTCGCGAGTCGTTTCAAGAGATTCATCAACAGGCCGCACAGGCGGAACTGTGGTCATGGCGGCAAACGCCCGAAGGCCGTCTGGCCGAAATTATCGTGCTTGACCAGTTCTCCCGTAACTTATACCGCGATCAGGCACAGGCCTTTGCTTACGACAGCCTGGCCTTGGCTTTGGCACAAGAAGCGATTAGTTTACAACTCGATGCGCAACTCAGGCCTGATCAGCGCTCATTTTTATATATGCCCTTTATGCATAGCGAATCCAAACGCATCCATGAATTTGCCCTCAAATTATTCCAGCGCCTCGGCAATGAAATTAATTTAAACTTTGAGAAAAAGCATAAAGTGATTATTGATCGTTTTGGTCGTTATCCCCATCGCAATAAAATTTTAGGGCGAGACTCTACCCCAGAGGAAACAGAGTTTTTAACCCAGCCCAATAGTAGCTTCTAGGTCGATCTCCCTCGACCATTGATATTAGGAATTGCATATGAAATCGTTATTAATGTGCACACCGCTTCTGCTCACATTGACATTTGCAGGCTGTGCAACCGTCCCTGCCAAGCCCCGAACCTTTGACCAGTTGGGCCAGTTCACCGCTTATCCGTTAAATAACAAAACCTACCGTGTCGGTTTTCAGGCGGATAATAATTTGAGTTATGGTACAGCAGAGGAAATTACCTTACTCAAGGCTGCGCAGACCACGGTTAAAAATGGTTTCCGCTACTTTACTGTAGTGGATGACCCGAGTAATGCCCGGCATAAAGCGCCACGTCAGGCCGTGATTTATCCGACACCGTCGTATTATCCTTATGGTTACTATCGTCGTCATCCCGCCTTTTGGCCGGATCCCTTCTACGATACCCCACAAGTGGTCAATATTGATCCAATCCAAGTGTCGTATACTATTGAGTGTTTCAAGACTCAGCAGCAAGCACCAGATGCCTTTGATGCACAACTGATTTTGCAATCTTTGGGGCCAAAATACGGTTTGAGTCCAACAGGAGACGTGTTGCAGCCGCCTGCACCACCTCAAAATAAAAAGTAATTAAAAGGATGGCTCAATGAGTTCAGTCGAAGAAATCCACGTACCTAGCCTGCAAAGAAGTAAATACTTTGCCACCATGGCCCTGATTATTGCCGTGGTGTCATGGATTGCTTTAATGGTCGCGGCGCATTTTCTCCCTGAATATAAATGGCTCATCCATATTTTCATGCTTGGTGCAGAAGCAGGCGTGGTGGGTGGCTTAGCCGACTGGTATGCGGTCACGGTACTGTTCCGCAATCCCTTTGGCAGAATGCCTTTACCCAAGTTATTACGTGATCACACTGAAATTATTCCACGGAATAAGGCACGTATCGCCGAGTCGATGGGACGTTTTGTGCAGGAAAACTTCCTGTCACCACAGATTGTCGAACGCAGTTTACAAAATGCCGATATCAGT
The DNA here is from genome assembly GCF_035615075.1 of Acinetobacter sp. IK40. NCBI lineage: Bacteria > Pseudomonadati > Pseudomonadota > Gammaproteobacteria > Moraxellales > Moraxellaceae > Acinetobacter > Acinetobacter sp. IK40. The sequence goes on from NZ_JANBOE010000003.1 coordinate 320,794, forward strand.
CTGGCGGTAGGGCAATGGTTGGCCAGTCCAAAGAATAACCAGCAGGTGGTGCAGATGATTCAGCACACCGTGCCAAGAATCTTTGAATTTGTCAGTCAGGATCAAATTGCGCATTTTGTCCAGAATAACAGTGTGCAATGGGTCAGAAGCACCAAGGTCAATAAGCTGGCCAGTGAAATGCTGCGGGCAGTGCTGGAAAATGATTTCCATCAGGATGTGTTACAACGCGGACTGGATCTGGCACATGAATGGATGGTGTCTCATCCTGAAGAAGCACGCGATTTATCACGTAAACTGTTTCAGGAACTCGGGGTCTGGAAACTGGCCAAAGGTGCCAGCTGGATCGGGATTGACGTCCAGCAACGTACCATTGACTCGCTGATAGAAAAAGTTGAGTCGATGCTGGCCAATCCTGATCATCCATGGCGTCAGGATATTGAAACCACCACACATAATCTGATGCTGCAGCTGGCAGAACCCGACAGTGAAGCCAGCCAGCGTTTAAATCGTGGCAAAGATGCCTTGCTGGATAGCCCACAAGTGCTGAACTTTATCAGTGGTGCAGTTGCGATACTATGTGATGCGATCAAGACCGATTTAATGCAGCCAGATTCAGGTATTGCCACCAACTTACAGGCGGCGATTCAGCAACTGGGTGAAAGCCTGATCCAGAATGAAAAAGTACGTCAGGTATTGAATGAAAAAATGGTGGGCTTGGCGACCAATTTCAGTGAGCAATATAGCGACAAGATCATTCGTTATATCAGTGAACGTATCCATGAATGGGATTCACGGGAAATGATTGCCAAAATCGAAAGCGAGGTTGGCGGTGATTTGCATATGATCCGCGTTAACGGCGTGATTGTCGGTGCCTTTATTGGTTTAGCGCTTGGTGTAATTCGTGCTATTGTGGAAAATGTTTTGTGATATCAAATAAAAAACCTGTTCCCTGTTCTAAATAAGATACGCAGGATAAGTCATTCGCAACCTGCGTGGTTTCAATTCAATGTTGTTTCTGCGAGGTAATCGAAACAATGCAAGAAGTGAACAGGTTTTGCGAATGACAATGCTTTTGGTTACTTTGGGCAAAACCAAAGTAACTCCAGCTGAAGGCTTATCCTGAAATTAGGTGGGTACTCGGCAAGACACCGCCACAATAAATAATTCATTAAAATTTAATTAGGTAATTTCAATCATGTTGCAACTTCAGTCAAAACTCCCAAGCCAAGGCGTGACCATTTTTAGCATCATGACTGAACTCGCACACAGACTCAATGCCCTGAATCTGTCCCAAGGCTTCCCTGATTTCCCGGCTCCAGCTGCCCTGCTAGATGCGCTGAACCAAGCCACACTCTCAGGCTATAACCAATATCCCGCAGGGGATGGGGTATTGGCCCTGCGCGAACAGCTCGCCACACAATGTTTACAACGCAATCAATTGCAACTTGATCCTGCCACTGAAATCACCATCACGTCAGGCGCAACCATTGCCATCTTTTGTGCCATTCAAGCCTGCATCCATGCAGAAGATGAAGTGATTATTTTCGATCCAAGCTATGACAGCTACGCGCCTGCAGTTCAACTGGCTGGTGGAAAATCCATTCATATCAATCTGGAAGCGCCATCTTTTCAGGTGGACTGGCAAAAAGTCAAAGACAGTATCAATGCCAAAACCCGCATGATTATTGTCAATACACCGCATAACCCAACCGGCGCAATCTGGTCAGTACAAGACTGGCGACAACTGATTGAACTGATTCAAGATAAAAATATTGTAGTGCTTTCAGATGAAGTCTATGAACATCTGGTCTTTGATGGACAAAAACACTTTAGCGCACTGCAATTTCCTGAATTACGCGATCGCAGTTTTGTGATTGGCTCTTTTGGTAAAACCTACCATGTCACTGGCTGGAAAACCGGTTATTGCGTGGCTTCGCCGCAGCTGATGCGACTGTTTCGCCAGATTTATCAGTTTGCCAATTTCTGTGGGAATATGCCGTGTCAATTGGCGCTGGCCGATTACATGCAACAGCAACCTGAGCATATTCAAGAGCTCCCTCATTTTTACCAGGCAAAACGCGATCTGTTTAATACCCAGCTTCAACACTCACGTTTTCAATTTACCCCGTCTCAAGGCACTTATTTCCAGAATCTGGATTACAGCAATATTCGTCCAGACTTAAATGATGTCGAGATGTGTCAGTTCCTAGCCGAGCAACATAAAATCGTGGCGATTCCCATTTCAGTATTTTATCGAAAAGCACCAGAATCACTGCGCCTGATCCGCTTCTGCTTTGCCAAGACCCATCAGACCCTACAACGTGCCGGTGAAATCCTCCTGCAGTGTTGATCAACAAAAAATAAACCGAACGATAAAGTTCCCAGCATCACTTATGATGCTATGTTGGAAAAAATAGATACGCTTCAGGCTGAAGGGTGAAGGAAACTGAATGACTCCACGTCAACCGCTGGTGATGCAACCCAATCTCTGGAAAACATTTTTTCTGTTTCTGGTGCCTTTGATTGCCACCAATATTTTACAAAACCTGTCGGGTACGATTAATACCATCTTTGTCGGTCAAATGATGGGCGTAGATGCCATTGCCGCTGTTTCCGTGTTCTTCCCGATCCTGTTTTTTCTGCTGGCTTTCGTGATCGGTATTTCAGCGGGAACTACTGTACTGGTGGGACAGGCCTGGGGCGCACAAAACCTTGAAAAAGTCCGCTGTGTGATTGGTTCGACCCTGTTTATGACCTTGATTGGCGGGAGCATTATTGCCGTACTCGGTCTGATATTTGCCAAGCACATTCTGGAATTATTGGGCACCGATCCCAAGGTGATGCATCTGTCCTTGCCTTATGTGCAATGGATGCTGGTCGGTAGTCCGCTGTTGTTTGTTTATATTATTTATACCTCGATTCTGCGTGGTGTCGGCGATAGCGTCACTCCCCTAATTGCCTTAAGTCTGACCAGTCTGATCGGTCTGGCAGTCACCCCGGTTTTGCTGAAGGGTTATTTTGGTTTCCCTGCATTAGGTATCGTCGCACCCGCGATTGCCACCATTCTGGGCTATGCCTTTGTACTGATTTTTTTAACGGTTTATCTGAACCATAAAAATCATCCCTTAAAGATTGATCGTCAATTATTGCAACATATTCGCCATGATGCCGAGCTGAGTAAATTAATTCTGAAACTCGGGATTCCAACCGGCATCCAGATGGTGACGACCTCTTTAGCTGGTCTGGTAATTATCGGCCTGATTAATCATTATGGCGCACATGCCACCGCAGCTTATGGTGCCGTGAATCAGGTACTGAACTATATCCAGTTTCCAGCCTTGTCGATTTCAATTGCCGCTTCGATTTTTGCGGCTCAAGCGATTGGTGCAGGTCAACCTGATTTATTGGCCAAAGTGACCCGAACGGCTTTGGGCATGAATTTCCTGTTTACGGGGACCTTGATTATTCTGGGCTACTTATTCTCTAAATATTTAATGGCGTTGTTTATTACCGATCACAGCGTGATTGTACTGGGACAGCAACTGCTGTTTATTGTGTTGTGGTCAATTTTATTCTTTGGTGCCAGTGCGATTTTTGCCTCGATCATGCGTGCCAGTGGTACGGTCAATGTTCCTATGCTGATCAATATTTTTACCATTCTCCTGATCGAAGTACCGTGTGCCTATTGGTTTAGTTCATTGTGGGGCTTAACGGGTATCTGGATTGCCTATGCGCTGTCTTTCGTCAGCTTATGTATTTTCCAAGGCTTTTATTATCAATTCTTCTGGAAGAAATCAAAAATCAAAGTCCTGATTTAAAACAAAGAAAAAAGCCATTCACAAAGAATGGCTTTTTTATGCAGTAATGACTTACATCATTTTGGTTGCAAGGGCTGCAATACGTTGATATCCCGTCGGGAATAAGCGCTGGAATGAATCCACAATACGCGCATCAGTACCAATTAACAGACGGCGTTTGTCCTTCTGTACGGCATTCAGAATTTGACGTGCTGCTTCTTCTGGTGGGGTACGCAGGAACTTGTCAAATTGCTTGATCGATTTGCTCGGGTCCATACCCAGACTCTTCAAGCTGTCATTCATTTTTGCTGCTTTGGCAATATTGGTGCGAATACCGCCCGGATGCACGCAGAGTGAGCTGACACCGCTCTTCTCAATATCCAGCTCCTGACGTAACGATTCAGTAAAACCACGCACTGCAAATTTGGTGGCGTTATAGGCAGACTGAGTTGGCTGCGAGGTTAGGCCAAAGATACTTGAAATATTGATGATATGACCATCTTTGGTTTGTTTGATAAATGGCAGGAATTCTTTGGTGCCGTACACCACGCCCCAGAAGTTGATGCCAACGATCCACTCCAAATCTTCATAGCTTGCGCCTTCGACCGTTGAGCCAAGTGCGACACCTGCGTTATTGAAGATCATATTGACCGAACCATGATCCTGTACCGTCTCTTGCGCCCATTGTTTTACCGCATCACGGTTTGAGACATCAAGTACTTTTGTGGTGACTGTTACAGGGTATGGCTTCACCAATTCAACGGTTTGAGCCAAACCTTTTTCATTGATATCACTTAACGATAAATGACAGCCCTGTTTCGCTAACAAGATCGCCAGCTGTTGTCCAATCCCAGAACCAGCACCGGTGATCGCTGCGACTTTATTTTTAAAATTTTTCATTGCCTATCCTTTGTGTTGCGAATGATATGCACAATATTCGCCCCAATCATGCGTTGTCATGTGCTGTTTAACCTGTAACCAATATAATTTTGACAATACAGGTTGTCAATATAGTACAGTCAAGCTTTATGACAAATGGCAATAACCGACACCTAACATGTCATAATAGGCCTATTTACATTCTTGACCGAAGATGTGTAAAAGAGACAAGGCATATTTTCAAAATTTGGTTATGCTAGATCGGCAGCAAATGACAGCAATGTAAAAAAGTACGTGATATCCGATTTAGCGACATTTTAGGGAACGGTTTTTCAATGACAACTCCAGAGCAAGCGACAGACAAGAAAAAAAAGGCAGCAACCAAAGAGCGTCAATTCAAAGGTCTCTCGTTAACTGAGCGCAAGCAGGCACGTCGTGACAAACTGATTGAAGCGGGTATTGCCACCTATGGTACCCATGGCTTCTTTTCGGTCACGGTCAAGGATGTCTGTAATGAGGCCAAGCTGACTGAACGCTACTTTTATGAATCCTTTAAGAAAAGTGAAGATCTGTTCCAGACCGTGTTCCTGAAAATGATCGAAAAAATGCAGACCTGCCTCACTCAGGCGGTTCTGATGGCAGCCCCTGAACCTAAAAATATGGTTAATGCCGGTTTATCCGCCTTATTAAATGCGATTAAGGATGATCCTCGTATGGCACGGATTATTTATATCGATGCCATGCTGGTGCAGGACCTGCATAATCAGGCTACCATTCAGGAAACCCTGACCCAGTTCGACCGTATTATTCAGGGCTTTGTGATGATTACCATGCCCAATGCACCGCAAAGCACCGAAGAAGTGTCGTTAATGGCAACTGGCCTGAATGGTTATGTGACCCATATTATTATTCGCTGGGTTTCGGAGGGCTTTAAACAGCCGCTTCAGGATGTGCTTTCTGCCTGTTGTGCTGTGTTCTTGTCCTTTATCGAAACAACCTCACAAAAAAATTAAAATCGTTTTACAGTTTTGTGACAGTCATAGCCATCGCATGACAGATTGATTAACCCAATGAATTTATTTGCTTTATGATCAGGCAAGTTGTCATCATATGGTCATGACTCTGCCCCACAATTGTCACAATTTATTGCTAAATTCGACTTTATTCCCTCTTTTGCAATGATATTGTCATAATTAATCTTTGTAATAAGCCTGTCATAACAACAAAACGGTTAAACCGTTACAGATTTTAAGGGTATTGCGCTGTGAAAGATGACTATATTTTAATTGTCGATGATGAGTTACCGATCCGCGAAATGATCCATACCTCTTTGGATATGGCAGGCTTCCAATGTTTACAAGCCGAGGATGCCAAACAGGCGCATCAGATTATCGTTGATCAGCGTCCTGCACTTATCTTGCTGGACTGGATGTTACCAGGGGGTGTGAGTGGTGTAGACTTATGCCGTCGCCTGAAACGCGATGAGAACCTGTCTGAAATTCCTGTGATCATGCTCACTGCACGTGGCGAAGAAGACCATAAAGTTCAAGGTCTGGATGCCGGTGCAGATGATTACATGACCAAACCCTTCTCGACACGTGAACTGGTTTCCCGTATCAAGGCGGTATTACGTCGTGCCAATGCACTAAGCGGAGAAAAAGTGATTGATGCCAATGGCTTATTACTCGATCCGGTTAGTCAGCGTGTTAGCTTTGGCAACAGTATTTTAGACATGGGTCCAACCGAATATCGTTTACTGGCCTTCTTTATGACCCATCCGGAACGTGCCTATACACGTGCGCAGCTGCTTGATCAGGTGTGGGGTGGCAATGTCTATATCGAAGACCGTACCATTGACGTGCATATCCGTCGTTTACGCAAAGTGCTAGAGCCTTTTGGTGTTGACCGCTTTGTGCAAACGGTTCGTGGCACAGGTTACCGTTTTTCGACACGAGCCGATTTAGCAGTAGGTTAAAAATCTTTTATGTACGAACCTTATCCGGTCCCTGAACTGGCACGTGAACACCAGCGTTTTCGCTACAGCAGTTTATGGACGTTTGCAAAACAAGATTTAAGGCTGTTACTTTTTTTCTTATTGATTGCAAGCTTAATTGGATTTGGGGTTGGCTACTTTTGGAGCTGTATTTTTATTGCTTTTGTGGTGTTTTTCGCCCTGCAGCTCCGCTCGCTTTATCTGGTCAATGAATGGATTTCAAACCGTCCCTATGATGTTCCACCCAATTTAAACGGGATCTGGGGCGCTTTGCTGTTCAATGTTTATCGTGCACAACGTCAGGAACGCATTGTTCAGGCGGAAATGGTCGGTCTCATTGACCGAGCCCAGTCTTCTCTGGTTGCTCTGGCAGAAGCCGTGGTTCTGATTGATGACCAACATCAAATCGAATGGTGGAACCCCGCAGCCGAAAAGCTGTTAGGGATTAGTCCTTTGGACCGCGGACGTAACCTATTGTCGATTTTACGCCAGCCCAGTTTTATTGAATATTTTAACAACCCAGATCAATCCCCTGATGGGATTCGTTTGCAAGCGCAGATGGAAGAAGAGCGTTATGTGCACGTCAAACTCACCCGTTTTGGGGGAGAAAGTCGTTTATTGGTCGCACATGACACCACGCGCGTCCATAATCTGGAACAAATGCGTAAAGACTTTGTCGATAATATTTCACATGAATTACGTACGCCGCTGACCGTACTCAGTGGTTATATCGAAACCTTTACCGATCAAGATGACATTACACCGCGCTGGAAACGTGCTTTTACGCAAATGCAGTCCCAGACCAAACGAATGAATGCCTTGGTCAATGATTTATTGTTGTTATCCAATCTGGAAAATAATAAGAAAGTCGCGAAAAATCAGATTATTGATATGGCCAATCTGATGAACCAGATCTTTGATGATGCACGTGCCTACAATCTGGATTATGGTCATACTTTAAATCTGGATATTGATAGCCATTGTGACCTGATTGGCTCGGACATTGAAATTGCCAGTGCCTTCAGCAACTTAATTACCAATGCAATTAAATATACACCGCCTGGAGGCATCATCACCATTGGCTGGCATGAAGCGGGTGACCATGCTTCCTTTACCGTACAGGACAATGGTATCGGCATTGATCCAAAACATTTACCACGCCTGACTGAACGCTTCTATCGCGTCGATAGCGCGCGTAGCCGTCAAACCGGCGGTACAGGTTTAGGGCTGGCCATTGTCAAACACGTCTTGATGCAACATGGCGCACATCTAGAAATCACCTCTAAAGAAAATGAAGGCTCAACCTTTACCGCGATCTTCCCGAAAGAACGTCTGTATCGCATGCTATAAATTTTAGCTTCAATAAAAAAAGCCGACCCTTCTGGATCGGCTTTTTCAATTCTGGATCATAGCAATCAGTGACTGGCGTTTGCATTAAGCTCTGTCGACTCGAGCAAATGACTGGGTAAGCCAAAGATATGATCAAAAAAGTAATTATAAACAAAGGTATAACATGGGATCAGCACCATCAGACTGAAGTCCAGCAAGAACGCCTTAACTAAACTGATTTGCATCCACCATGCAATCAACGGAATCAAAATCATCACCAGTACAATCTGAAAGCCAATCGCATGCGCAATACGTCTTAACACGGTACGCTTTTTCGAGGTTTGGGTTTTTTCCCACATCTCGAACACATAGTTATAAAAAAAGTTCACGGTTACGGCGATGACTGCAATCAAGATCGACAAAGGCCCGGTATGACTAATGGTGGTACCTGACAGCACTGCCAGCACCATTGCACAGATAAAAAAGCTAAAAACTTCATAGAAAAACACATAAGTGACTCTTCTCTTGGTTCCTTGCATGACCACACCTTAAAATCAATAATGAGTGGATTTTACGCTTTAATTTTGATAAAAAAAGTCAATCGTTATCAGTACAACTGACAAGTGAATTAAAATGAAATTGACCAGTGAACAGCTTGAGCTGATTCTTGAAATTATTGATCGAGGAAATTTTTCAGCGGCTGCCCGGGCACTGAATCGGGTACCTTCTGCCGTCAGTATGGCGATTGCCAATTTAGAAGCGGAACTAAATTTAAAATTATTTGAACGCAGTAAAAATCATCTTGCGCCCACTGACATTGCCTTATCCATCGAGCCACACGCCCGATTGATTGTGACTAAACTGCGCCAGCTGGAAATGCATTTAACTGAACTTTCAACAGGACTGGAAACCCGTATTGCAATTGGTGTGGCTGCAGACGTCAACCAGAAACTTTTGTTGCCTGCTATTGCCCATCTGCTGCAACGCTATCCGCTACTGGACATTGAAATGGTCAGTGCGCCACAACAAGAATTAAAAGCACGCTTACATCACAATGAAATTGATCTGTATATTGCCTATAGCTCATCCGAGCTCGACCGGAATGAGCGCTTTCGACTTTTAGGAACTGAAAAATTTGTTGCAGCAATTTCTCCTCAAGGTGCACAACAGCTCAAGGACAATCATAAAAATGAATTGACCATGCTCTCTGAACTCAGACAGATTATTATCGCCAGCAAACACTACCCTCTCCCGGATAGTCGGGTCCTGGTCTCTGATTCTTACTGGTATAGCGATAGTTTATTGATGGCAATTAATATGGTGGAACAGGGCTTTGGCTGGGGAAACTTTCCACTTTCGACCGTGCAAGAACATTTTACTCAAGGCAGTCTGGTTCGACTGGAATTTCATGACACCACCAATCGACTGGATATGCCGATTCACGCCATCTGGCCGAGCCACAAACCTTTAAGCCAGACCATCCAGATGCTGATTGAACTCTGGACCAAACAAATCAATATGGAATAAAAAAAGCCCGACATCCTGTCGGGCTTTTTTCGTATTTCGTTACTAGGTGCAACTCCTGTCATACCTCACGTCCTGATGCCTGAACTTATCATTTTTGTTTTATGTTCTGGAACTTCCTGTTCCTGATGAGTTCATATTAGGCAATTCAGCTTGGGTTGAAAATGGGATATTTCCTCTAATCAGTGTAAGCAAAAACGTACATCGCCATGCGCTCATCTCATTTATAAAATTGGTCATGACATCAAACATGATGCGAAGATTTACCTAATCTCCTGATAAATCAGTCTGCTGTGAGATCGGCTGTATGCCCATATAATGGTCATAGCTCTGCACCAATAAACAAATCATTACTGCAGCAATCAAGGTCACAATCTTGTTTTTCATCGTCATTTTCAGCCACCTGAATCAAGAACCTATAAAAAAGATATAAGATTTCTCCCATCTCATCTAATATAGAAAAAGCTGGTACTGATCTAATTTTGAGATATGTGGACATTAAAACAATTCAATTATCTAATCACGATTGTCGAAACCGGTGGCTTTATTGCCGCTTCGGAGAAGCTGTTTATTGCCCAATCAGCACTGAGCAGGCAAATTAAAAATTTAGAAGAAGAATTAGGCTTTGAGGTTTTCGACCGCTCTGAAAAGAAGATAAAACTTACGGTTGCAGGTGAAGCACTATATAAAAGTTTAAAAACCAATCTTGATCATTTAAAAAGTTCCATTGTCAGTGCCCAAAGTATCAGTCGGGGTGAAGGCCGAATTATTAAAATTGCCCATTCCAGCAGTATCGTACTGGATCAGAACAAACTGGAAGTCTTTGAGCAGCTGTGTGACACCCATAATATTGATATTGAAATGAATACTTTATCCTCTGAATTACAGCTCGAATATTTATTAGATGGCAGTATTGATCTGGGTTTTATCCGGCCACCGATTTATCACAATTTAGATGAGGTCAATTCGATTAGCTTATACACTGCCCCATTATATGTGGCCGCCCATATTGCCGATCCGATTTTAAGTGAAAAAGAAAATATTTCGATACGTGAATTAGCAGCATTGAATTTTGTTTCTGTACCGCATAAAGCGCGTGGTGGCCTAAGCTATCTAGCTGCCAACTTATGTCTGGTCAATGGTTTTTCTCCGAAAAGAACCCGAATTTATTCAAGGAAAAGGTCTCAACTGGAACTGGTCGCCAATGGCTTTGGCATTTGTATTGTGCCTGAAGAATTTAAAGTGATTCTGCCGAGTAATGTCAGGCTTATTCCAATTCAGGACGAGAATACACTCAGTGAAGTGAAACTGATCTGGAAAAAGGATGAAGACCTGCTGATTGACCGCTGTGCCGCCTCAATTCATGCGTATTACAATGCCAAGCCAATCAATTAAACAGCACTCTAAAAAAATAAAATGAAAAAAGCCCGACATCCTGTCGGGCTTTTTCGTATTCCTTTCACTAGATACAACTCCTGTCATATCTCACATCCTGATGCCTGAACTTATCATTTTTGTTTTATGTTCTGGAACTTCCTGTTCCTGATGAGTTCATATTAGGCAATTTAGGTTGGGTTGAACATGGGACATTGACCTTGATTGATGTAAGTAAAAGCGTACAGGTTTGGGTTAAAGTCCATCAAAGTTAAATAAACTTTATTTCCTTTTAAAAAGATAAAAACAACTGGATATTAAGAATGCAGCCTGAAAAGTAATGCATATCAGCACTGAATAATTAGCACACTGCGTAATTGAGTCATAAATAATTTCTTTATAAGATACGGTTTCGATCATATTTAATAGAATCAATTCTAAAACAAGTAGTAGAAATGTCATAGCTACATAAAAGCATTTGTTTTTTATGAAGATTAAAATTATTGAAAAAATAATAGATACTACACCGCACGCCGCTAACATTGATGGATCATTAGCGGAAACCCCATTTAATTCTTTAAAATAGGTAATAGTTCCTATAGCGATATATTCATTGATACATAAATCTTGACCAAATTTATCAATCGTATACCCACCTATACCTGACAGGAATAAAAACACTATAGCTACATATCTCATCATAAGTTATGGACTCAATTTTAATGATAGATCAAATTTCCAAGTTTCAACTTGTCTTTCAGAATCTGCACGACATGTCCCTTCACATCCATCAGGTATTGTAATAACACACCATACAGAGCTAATTTTACGGCGTCATGCTCTTTCCATGAGCGGGCAAAGACGATCTTTTCTAACTATGCTTAGGAATTCTTCTCCTTTATCCCACTGTCTCAGGCCTTTTCACCGCGAATAATAAAAAAACTCGCCCAAGTTCACCATTTGAAAGACTCACGATTCAGTTTCAGGTTAATTTTTTAGAATAATCAAATTGATTGTTAGAGTGCTGTAATCACAAAACTGTACATCAAAAAATCAAAATCAGTTTTTGATAAAACCCGTCTAATCTTATTTGAATTACGCTATATCATTGGATTTTAATAATTGATTTCAAAATAATGTCACTCTCTGTTCTTATAAGCATGTTTATTTTTTCACTTACAATGTCCATTTCACCAGGACCAATCAATATTACAATTCTTTCAACCAGCTTAATGCATGGATTTCGAAAAACACTACCCTTTATTTCAGGAGCAACGCTTGGCTTTACCTTGTTATTAATATTTTTAGGCTTTGGATTTAGCCAAATTCTTAGCCATTATCCTATTTTTTTCAAAATACTAGAATGTGCAGGTGCATTATTTATTTTTTATATGGGGCAAAAAATTATACTTTCTAAACCAGAGATTGAGCTTGTAAATAATATATCTGTTGCCAGTTTTACAGAGGGATTCCTCTTACAATGGCTCAATCCTAAAGCATGGATTGCATGTCTCTCGGGCATCTCCTTATTCACCTCACCCATCAGTTATTTTCCTCTTGTTCTGTTTATTCTTATTTATTTCGTTACTTGCTATCTCTGTTTCATTATTTGGGGTGTATCAGGGCATAAACTCGCAAAAATATTAACCAACTCATATCAGCTCAGGCTCCTGAATATGTTGATGGGCGGATCTTTAATCATACTATCCATCTTTATGCTGATCCAACTATTGGGGAATTAAATGATTGATAAATTCGCTCAATTAAAGCATGGGCAATACCATTAATTGGTATATTCGCAGGCCAAACTGCATACACACTCAAGGGTTCAAGTATCCAATCCGGTAGCACTCTTACAATATTTTGCTGATCAAGATCAGCTTGAATTAATTCATCAGGAGGTGCTGCCAGTCCTGCATTTAATTTTGCCAGCCGATAAGCAGCATCAACATTATTCACATAAATATGAGGCTGGTATGAGATTACGACCTCTTCTCCTGTATGTCGATGCCGTAATATTCGTTTATTTTTTCTCATACTCAAACCCAGCCATTTCATATTGATCAGCTGTTTTGGATGAGTAATGGGCGGATACTGACGTAAAAAATCCGGGGTCGCAACAATACTTCGGGCTAAGGGAAACAGATAACGAGCTTTAAATGAACTATCTGCAAGCTCACCAATTCGAAAAGCAATATCCACATTTTCAGCAATCAAATCTGTTCTGCTATCATCACAAGTAATGTGTACAGTTAAGTCCTTATATGCCTCAAAAAATGTGGTAATACATTGCATAAACTCGCTATGGATAAAAACTGCTGGGATGGAGATATGCAATTGTGTCTTTCTAAGAATAGAACGTTGTTTAAAGTCTGAAATACCTGTCTCATAGGTTTCCAGCATACCTTTGGCCGTTTCTAAAAGTTTTTGTCCATCATGTGTTAAGGTCATTTTTCGTGTATTACGATAAAATAAGGCACACTCCAAATTTTTCTCTAACTTGGCGAGATGCATACTCACCGTTGCCGTCGACAGGCCTAGTGCTTTGGCTCCTTTGGATATTGAACCAAATTCAGCAATTTTTGCGAAAATAATTAAATATCTTATATCTTCAATCATATTATTTAATCTAGAGCACATAAAACATAATAAAAATCAAAACTCATTCTTAATCTTGGAATTGCTTTTATAACTTAAGTAAAAATTTAAGCTGGCTAGCCCTGCTGCAAAAAAACAATACAGCATGAAAACGGTAATATTGATTAAGGGCCGGTCTAGTAAGTAATTACCTAATATTGTTGCCGAAGTTAAAATTCCTAAAAATTCAAAAAAAGAAAATTGAGGTATTAAGTCTTTCATCATTATTCACCTTTATTTTAAATTATCTAAGCTTATTTCTAGTGGTACAAAATATATAAGATATTGCATATAAATAAAAAGCCCCAGTTTTGGGGCTTTTTTACAATTTTATCAATTAAACCGAATGACCTAAACGCTCACCCATCACCACAGTCGAATTGGCTTTAAACTGCTCTTCCCAAACCATTTTATCTTTTTCAAATAAAATCACAGCAGTTGAGCCAAGATAGAAACGACCTAATTCCGCACCTTTATCCAATGGCATTTGATGATGCTGTAACTCGACACGGCCTGTCGGTTTTACCTTACCTGTCGCAACGGTTTCAATTCCAGCGACAATCATTGCACCCACCAGAACCACTGCCATACGACCCAGTTCGGTATCAAATAAGCAGACCATACGCTCATTACGCGCAAACAAGCCCGGTACATTTTCAGCAGTCACTTGATTGACTGAAAATAATTCGCCTGGGATATATAAAGTTTCGGTCAAGGTGCCTGCCAAAGGCATATGCACACGGTGATAATCTTTAGGTGACAAATAGACGGTCGCAAACTGCCCTTCATGGAAAGGTTTGGCTAACTGCGGATCACCAATCAACTTTTCCACTGAAAAGCTTTGACCTTTGGCCTGAAAAATATCACCCGCTACAATTTTACCGAGCTGTGAGATTGCACCATCGGCAGGACAAACAATACTATCTGCCTGTTCATCAATGCCACGGACACCCTCTTTTAACGCACGGGTAAAAAATTCATTGAATGATTTATAGTGTTGCGCATTGCTTTGTTCAGCAATGCTCATATCAATTCCATATTTGGCTTTAAATGCCTGAATAACAGCAGTTTTTACCAAAAGATTTTCACTTGCGGCAACCTTGCCAATCACACGGCTGAGTTGATGTTGCGGCACAAGATTTTGTGCTTTGATAAATAATTGTTTTTTTAAATCTGCTGCAAAACTCACAACGGCGACTCTCCTGAAATAATAGGACTATCGAGGCGATTGCCCCACTCACTCCACGCACCATCATAGGCTTTGACTGGCCAGTTAAGCAACCTTGCCAGAATATACGCCAAGCCAGAACGATGGTGAGACTGACAGTACACCACCACAGGTTGTTGTAAATTAAAGCCTAATTGTTCTAAACGTTGTTGTGTGCGTTCAAGCGGGTGTAATTTTAGATGATTTTCACGGTTTAGGGCAGTACTCCATTCAAAATGCAGTGCATTTGGGATGTGACCGCCGCGTCGCGCAGCCAGACGCAAGCCCGTATATTCATCATTACTACGGCAATCCCACAGTTGAATATTCTGTTCTTCAACTTGATTGAGTAATTCCTGATATTCGACCCGATATTGCTGGACAGTGGCTAAATCAATCGGCAATAGTTCCGCAACGGGTTTCACCGGATCGACTTCAGCCGTCGTCGGTAATCCAGCGCCGAGCCAACCATGAATGCCGCCATTAATCAGACTGGTATGCTGGAAGCCTAGACAATGTAAATTCCATATTAATCGTCCAGCCCAGGCACCGCCTTCATCGTCATATACCACCAAGTGATGTTGCGGTGAAATATTCAATTTCTCGATGAGCGCCTGTAACCCTTCTAAGTCTGGCAATACCCCATTGGCTTGTTCTTGTTGTGCCACCAGATATTTAGGCTGCAAATGGATCGCATGAGGAATATGCAGTTGTTCATACACCGATGCACGACTTAAATCGACAATACGAATTCGCTCATGTCCTAAATAGGGCACGAGTTGTTCAGGTTCAATCAGTAAACCCAGTTTAAAATCTACGTCAGTCATTGTTATGCTGTTTTGTCATCCGCCTTATGCGTAATTTTAGCATAGCCGACTTTTTATCTTTGTCTGATTTTTTGCATTGATTTAGCAGAAAAGGAGATATAGCAAAAAGTTTAAAGATTATGGATTAAAAGTATAAAATTTACTGACAATTGCGAAAGTTAGCCATATAAATCTATCGAGAAAATTTACTGGTGCGGAGGCGGCATGGATGCCGCCCGTTGAACTGCGGCATCAAGGATGTGCCGTCAGTTCAACAAATGCCTTTGGTTACTTTGGGCAAAACCAAAGTAACTCACCGAAGGTCTATCCTGAAAATGAATGAGAATTAGGTAAGACACTGCAATGTCTCTACTCAACTTCCTCAATTTCAAACACCTGACGCAAATATGCCAAGAAGGTATCATTATCGGTCATGGTCTTACCCGGGCTATCTGAAATTTTTGCCACGGATTGACGATTACACTCCACCAATTTCAACACAATATTCAACGGCTTCTGCCCCATATCATTGGTTAAATTGGTGCCAATCCCAAAACTCACCTGAAAACGGTCTTTAAAATATTGATGCAATAACCAGGCTTTTTCCAGATTCAGGCCATCACTAAAGGTTAGCATCTTGGTCTTGGTATCAATCTTGAGTTTACGATAATGCTCAGCCGCCTTATCTCCCCACTCATACGGGTCACCACTGTCATGACGTAAACCATCAAACAGCTTGGCAAAATACAAATCAAAATCGCGTAAGAATGCATCCATGCCGACTACATCGGTCAGAGCAATCCCGAGATCACCCCGATATTCTTGTACCCAAGCTTCTAAAGCAGCCTTCTGGAAATTACGCAAACGTACATCAAGCGCCTGAAAAGCCTGCAGGAATTCATGTGCCATGGTTCCAATCGGGCTAATTCCTAACTGTTTCGCTAACAGCACATTACTGGTACCACGAAATACCTTGGGTGCCGCAGCATGAAACGCTTGCACCACATGTTTTTGCCATTCAAAGCTATAGCGACGGCGTGTCCCAAAATCAGACACTAAAAAGGGAGGATCATTCTGTTGTTGTTCTTGGGCATAGTGTTGCAGTTGTACCAATTTTTGCTGTAAACGACGTTCGCCTTCTGCCAGAACCTCATCACTGCGGATACGGCGGAAATACAGTTCATTGACAATCGCTAGCACAAAGATCTCAAACATCATGGCCTGAACCATAGGCCCTTCAATCCGAATATCCAGTCGACCCGCCTCATCAATACTGGCCTGAATAAAGCGACGTTTGAGCTGAAACAGTTCCAGATAATCAACAAAATCACTTTTAATAAAACGTAACGAGCGCAGATATTGCAGCTCGTCTTCGGCAAAACGTAATTCACATAACCAGTCTAACTGCTGGTTTAAGTCATCCAGAATCTCAACCAGTGGATAAACCGTATCTTCCAGATTTCGACAACGGAATAAATACACACTGTGCGTTTGTGGAAACTGATGTAACACCACCTGCAACATGGTGAATTTATATAAGTCGGTATCAAGTAAAGATTGAATAATGGGTGTAGACATGACTGACTAGGATCTATTCTCGTTCTCGCATTAAAGCATACTTTTGCACAGAAATGAGTCTGTCGATTGCAATGCATGATTTTTCACAACAGCAAAAGCAGGACAACTTTTTAAATTCAAAGCGTTAGCATATGGGCGTATTATTTTTATTGCGATGGCTGGATATCTTTTAAACGCTGCTGCTGTCCAAACTGTAGCGCAAACTGTTCTGCAGTAAGTTGACCCGTTGTGGCGGCATTGAGATCACAATCGACCTGACGCAACTGCTTGGCGATACTCCACTCGGCTTTCACGATTGCAGCCATCAGTGCGGTATGTCCGCGCTTGTCCCGGAGACACCGGTTGGCCCCTTGTTGCAGCAACAGTTTGACTGCATCTTTCTGACCATAGTAACTCGCCATCATTAAAGCGCTATAACCCGAATGGTCCTGTACATCAATCGGAAAGCCGTGCTTTAAAAACTCGTGTAGGACTACGGTATTTCCCACTTTGGCCGCAGAAAAGAACAGCTCGATCACTTCATCTGATCCGTTGGCTGTGGCAGATGGCACTGCGGCATAGACAGAAGTCCCCACACTGCTGCAAAGCAAACACGCAGCAAACAAGATCGAACGTAAATGGATCATGAGCATTCCTCAAAAATCTAAATAAGGAGTGCCTGTAACACTCGCCCTAGGTGCAGGAAAGGCTATTGAGGTTACAGGACTTTCTGGGGGTAACATTCAGGCACCTGTTACCACATCAATAAAAGCGTTTACTGGTCTTTCAACTGCGCTGCTTTGGCTTGCGCATTTTTAAGGTTTACACCCACCGCTTTGGCAAGACGCGTACCATAATCGGCATCGGCCTTATAGAAGTAAGACACCATAATGGTTTTGGTTTCTACATCTTTGACTTGCCCCAGATCCGCTGCCAGATTACGGATCAGGTCATTCTTTTCAACCGCCGAATAACTGCGGTAAAGCTCACCCGCCTGTTTAAATGGCTGCTGTTTTTGAATCGCCTGTTGCATAACCGTGCCTTCGAGTGGCGTAGCAACTGCACGCGCAATCTCGGTTGATGGCTTCGGTTCAATCGTACTTGGTTCATAATTGACATGAGACTCGGTTTGTCCCATGTTCATTGCCCCTTCCTGATTGTTGTTGTTTACCGCAACACGAGGACGGTTCACTGGAATTTGCTGATGATTCGCACCTAAACGGTACATCTGGGTATCTGAATACGAGAAGATACGGCCTTGCAGTAAACGGTCTTCCGATGGCTCGATGCCCGGAATCAGGTTACCGGGTGCAAAAGCAGACTGTTCGGTTTCCTGGAAGAAGTTCTTCGGCATCCGGTTTAGGGTCAAGGTCCCGACTTTCATTTCAGGTACCAACGACTCAGGCCAGATTTTGGTCGCATCTAATGGATTGAAATCAAATTTATCCAGATCTTTTGGATCAAGCACCTGAATGTACAAGTCCCATTTCGGGTAGTTTCCGGCATAGACATTTTTATACATATCATTGGTCAGATGATTCCAGTCGCGGCCTTGTACCTCTTTCACCTGATCCAGATTCAGACCTTTTAGGCCCTGTTTCGAACGCCAGTTAAATTTGACGTATTTATACTCGCCTTTGGCGTTATAAAGTTTAAAGGCATGCACACCAAAACCATCCAGCGTACGGTAACTTTCCGGTGTCCCGAGATTGGAATAGACATAGGTCAACATATTGATTGACCATGGCTGGCTTTTTAAGAAATCAAAGATTCGGTTCGGGTCCTGCACATTGGTCACCGGATCGGGCTTCATCGCATGGACAAAATCAGGAAACTTGATTGCGTCACGGATAAAGAATACCGGCAAGTTATTGCCGACCAGATCCCAGTTGCCTTGCTGGGTATAAAACTTCACGGCAAAGCCATGTGGATCACGTGCCGTTTCTGGTGAGCCTTTCGGATGAATCACGGTAGAAAAACGAACAAAAACAGGTGTGGTGGTCCCCGCTTTAAACATAGACGCAACAGTTAAATCCGACAAATCTTTTGTTGCAACGAAATCACCGTATACGCCTGTACCACGTGCATGAACCACACGTTCAGGAATACGTTCACGGCCAAAACGCTGTAATTTTTGAATCAGCTGGACATCTTGCAACAAGGTTGCACCATTCGCGCCAGCTGTGGTTGAGTTCTGGTTATCACCGACAGGTGCACCATTGTCTTTTGTTAAAGGAGCAGCATACGCGGTGCCTAACATTGCTGCCATTATTGTGAATAAAAACGTTCGTTTAAACATACTGTTAAATCCAAAATCAAATACCTTTCCTGCACGGGGACTATACAAACAATTTAACAATAGATAAAAAAGATAATTTTAATAAAACAAATCGAAAAATAAGATCAAGCATTGCGGAGCCTTTTCTTGGGTCACGCTGTAACCTCATTAAATCTGCTAGACTGCGCAACTGACTGAACATTTAATCTTTAATTTTATGCGCGCATTAATTCAACGCGTCCTCGAAGCCAAAGTGGTCGTTGAGGGCGAAACGACAGGTGAGATTCAACAAGGCTTACTGGTGTTCTTGGGACTGGGCAAGGAAGATACCTTAGAGAAAGGCCAGAAGCTGATTGACAAGATTCTGAAATACCGGATTTTTGATGATGAGCAAGGCAAGATGGGCTGGAATGTCGGTCAGGCCAATGGCGGGATTTTATTGGTCTCTCAATTTACCTTGATGGCCCAAACTCAAAAAGGCTTACGTCCAGACTTTGGTCCAGCCATGCCGCCAGCCCAAGCCAAGGCACTGTATGAGCAGTTGGTGGAATATACCCGTCAACAATTCAGTCATGTGCAAACAGGAATTTTTGCAGCAGACATGAAAGTTCATTTAATCAATGACGGACCAGTGACCTTTAATCTGGAAGTTGAATAATTTAAAGATATAAAAAAACTCCCGAAATGGGAGTTTTTTTAGGACATTTTTATTTGCCTGTTTTTTCTTTAATAAATGCACGTGCCTGACGGATTTTTTCTTTTACCGGTTTTGGCACTTTAGGTGGAATCAGTTTTGCGGCCTGGTTAAACCATACCAATAAGCTGAAGTCCCCTTCCATTTTAATGCTGCCATCCTGCATACCAGTCATAAATGCAGTCGGGTCACCTTTCAACAAGGTTTTTACACCTTGCTCACTTGAAGCAAACTGCAGAATAAAATCAGCCTGTTCCGGTTGACCAGCGACCGTATCAATTTTGCCACGATTCACAATAATCTGGCGGGCAAAGCCGGCATCAGTACCGATCTGGATACGGAACTCACGGTCATGAACCAATTCAATAAACTTTGGGCTAGTGCGTGCCAATTGCTTCATACGTAACGCTAAACCTGCCACCAACAAATCCAATGGATCCGTGCTGACATCAACGATCGGTAACTTAACCACAGGTAAAGAAGAAAGCTTCATGACAATTATGCCTACAGTATTATGATGAAATTTAAGACAACAGTATCCTAGCATAATTGTCCAGTTGTCTGTAAAAGCTTTGTTGCAGAAAATTAATACAAAAAAGGCATGCTGAGCATGCCTTTGATGTTGTTCATATTATTATAATTTATCTGCTAGAACATTGTTGCTGGTCATCCTTATAAACCGGGGTATGTTCAATATACTGACGATTCGCCAGTTGTTTTTGTGCCTGTTTATCTTCACGTAATAGAATAAATGTAACCATAATCATCGCAAGGCTCAAGGCGGTGAGATAGCTATAGGCGACGGACATCTCGAATATGGTTTGCGCACCAAAGCGTACCACTTCTAACAGTCCCCAGCACAGCATACCTGCCAACATAAAACCTAACCAACGACGATAAGGAGAAAAGAAAACAGCAATAATTGCGACAGCGATTAAGCCAAATCCAACCAACATGGTGAAATTCGCTGCTTCCATAGAAACCTCCGTCTTAAAAAGGATGGTCTGTCATTGTGTCCAGACCTCTATATTGTTCTGTAATCTCAAACAGTACTTGGTGTTGCATTAACGTCTGTATGCATTATGGAGGGTTTTTTTTAGAAAAAAAGAGCCTGAAATTAACCTTACGACATAAGCTGTCGCAATATGCTTTTGTCATTACATTTTTTAAAATTACAAAAGTCCCAAATCTCCATATAGCATCAATTGCGGCGTGTCATTACAAAAAACTATCGATGTTTTTAGGCTTAAAAAAACTTTTTTCAGAAATTTTTTATCGTTGTTTTTCTATACATTTAGACATAAATATGACGGAATCATGACGTGTTAAAAATGAATAAGGCCGCTTAAAAAGCGACCCTATTTCCACACCCCAAATTGCTGTCTTAAGCGCGATTCAAGTCTTTATCATGCATACCCAACAAGTACAAAACACCATCTAAACCCACACTGGAAATGGCTTGATTGGCATTTTGGCGAACTAAAGGTTTGGCACGGAATGCCACCCCGAGACCGGCAATCGAGAGCATCGGTAAATCGTTGGCACCATCGCCCACTGCCATGGCCTGTTCCAAAGAAATGCCCATTTTCTCCGCTAGCTGGCGAAGCAGTTCAGCCTTACGCGCACCATCGACAATGGCGCCTTTGACCTCACCTGTCACCACACCATTTTCAACGTCGAGAATATTGGCATGTACTTCATCGATTCCTAATTTTGCTTGCAGGTATTCAGCAAAATACTGGAACCCACCCGATAAAATTGCGGTCTTGTATCCTAAGGCTTTCAAGGTTGAAATCAGGCGCTCCGCCCCTTCAGTCACGGTTAGCCGTTCTGCAATTTTAGGTAAAACTGAAGCATCCAGACCTTTGAGTAAAGCAACACGGGCACGGAAACTTTGCTGGAAATCCAGCTCACCCAGCATGGCACGCTCGGTAATTTCCGCCACCTTGGCACCTACACCCGCCTCGAGTGCCAGTTCATCAATCACTTCTTGCTCAATCAGGGTAGAGTCCATATCAAAGCAGACCAGACGACGATTACGGCGATAGGCATTATCTTCCTGTACCGCCACGTCAATATTCAACTCACCTGACAAGCTCAAGCAGGCTGCACGCATGGCTTGCGCATCGAGCATCTGCCCACTCAGTCCAAACTGAACACAGGCCCGGCGTGGGAAAGGACTCTCGGTATCCAGTTCCAGACGTCCGGACAAGCGCGTGACCGTTTCAATATTAAAACCCTGACTGGACACGATTTTTGTCACCGCCTGCAAATGCGCAGCAGTAAGTTCCGGAGCCAGTGCGGTCACGATATAACGGGTTCGTCCGCCTTCACTCACCCATTGATCATATTCTGCGTTGGAGATTGGTTTAAATCGCACTGTTAGGCCAATATCATGTGCTAAAATCAGGATCTCTTTCATTGCCAATGCAGTAGCAGTCTCATTATCCGATGCAACAACGATCCCGAGGGTCAGTTGATTGTGGATAACGGCCTGACCTACATCAAGTATTTGCAAAGAATGTACGGATAGTACCTGCATTAATCGAGTAAACTGATTCGGTTGATCGGGTCCTAGAAAGGATATAAGAATGATTTCTCGCATGAATTGACTCGTGGTTGAGCGACAACTATTGTATGTAAGAATCATAACATAACCGAACCTAAATCTATTTGCCTTGGAAGTTTAACTTGAATGCGCCTCGCCAAGGGCTATTTGCTAGCCTACTGATCGTAAGTTTTGCATTGCATACCTTTTTATTGGTGATTGCAACGACACATCAACTCAATGAAAACCGCGCCAGCCAAGGGCAACTGATGACCAGTCAGTTAGTGGCAGATACGCTTTCGGAACTGGAACCCGCCAATACCGTTTCTTTGGCACTGGTCGCGAATCGTTATGCCACCAATCCAAGTGTTGCTTCGATTCGTATTCTGGATGCCAATAAGCAAGTGCTTGCTACAAGTGGTATGTCAAAAACCCGCCAAGGCGAAGTATTTGTTCGTGATGCATTGCAAAACGAGAAAAAGGTTGGCACGGTTGAAATTACCCTGATCCAGCCTAGTATCGGTGAAATCTTACGTACCCAGTGGTTAGCGATTTTAGTGTCGTTATTTATTCATGGCCTGATCTGGCTGGCTTATCGTGCCATTGCCCGTCCAACCCGCAGTGAATATCTGGCCCGTATTAATCAGGAAAATCATCTTAAGCATGAAATTCAACGTTTAACTCAGGCCTTGGCGCTGGAAAAACAAAATACCGTAACGTTGGTCGCTCAGGCCCAACAGCAGGCCAAAACACAAAGCAAGGCCCGCGTCGAGAAGCGTCCGGCAGAAGCGGTTCAACTGGATGATCAGGCCCTGGCTTTGAACATTCAGTTCTATGATCCAAAACAACTGCTGAACAGTGTCAACCAGTCTGTATCGGTGCCGTATTTTAAACTGTGCCAGTTGTTTCTGGATAAAAGTATCGATTTATGTGCCAAGCATTATCAAATCGATGCCGCTAAAATTCAGGTGACGCAAGAGTTTGATAGCGAAGGTGCTACCCTCACCACCAACACAGAACACGCTCAAGCACTCGAGTGCCTGATGATGGTCGGTGCCGTGTTCCAGCTGTTGTCGGATGTCCTGTATAAACGTTACCGCGAAGATAAACGTTTTGCCTTGCAAACCCGTGGTGCGGTTGCTGGCGCGGTGGATGCCATGCAGCTGGATGCGGTTGAAGCAGCGAAACGTTTAACTCAACACCTACATGCCAAAGAAGCGGCTTTACACCTGAATCATGATCAGCTGAAAACCATTCAGAATAATTATGAACTGGTGGCGATGCCAAACCCAAGCAACATCATGACCCGCCATGCATTCATGATTAACGGTATGAATGAAGCCTGTGCAACCGTAGCACAGACGCTACGTACTGAAATCCTGATGGGCAAAAAAGCCAAAGCAGCGACTGAATCCTGATTCAAGCATCGCAGCTTAAATTTAAATAAGGCTTTGTGAAATGACAAAGCCTTATTTTTTTCCACTCTACATTCATCATAAAATCAGCTGAAAAAGTACAAGGCCACCAGTTCAGATCAAGCCAATATCTGCTTTTGCACATGGCATATTTGAATTGATCAAGAAGCACAGGCGAAATTTTTTAAAATGCGGTAAACTATGCCAGATTTATCGAATACTAGAGCCTTAAAAGGCAACATCAAAGGTGAAAGCGAATGCCGCTGAGTCGTGTTGAAGAGCTTGTCGCAGATATTCGTGCAGGCAAAATGGTCATCCTGATGGATGATGAAGATCGTGAGAATGAAGGTGACCTAGTCATCGCCGCAACGCATGTTCGCCCTGAAGATATTAACTTCATGATTACCCATGCACGTGGTCTGGTCTGCCTGACCTTAAGCCGCGAGCGTTGTAAGCAACTCAATCTGCCATTAATGGTAGATCAGAACGGCGCACAGCACGCGACCAACTTCACGCTTTCCATTGAAGCAGCAGAAGGCATTAGCACCGGTATTTCAGCAGCTGAACGTGCGCATACCATTCGTACCGCGGTAGCTGCCCATGCCAAGCCAAGTGATATCGTACAGCCAGGGCATATTTTCCCATTGATGGCCCAACCGGGGGGGGTGTTACACCGTGCAGGTCATACCGAAGCAGGTTGTGATTTAACCCGTTTGGCAGGTCTTGAACCGGCATCCGTGATCTGTGAAATTATCAATGATGACGGTACCATGGCACGTCGCCCTGATCTGGAAGTGTTTGCAGAAAAACATGGTTTAAAAATTGGGACCATTGCAGACCTGATTCATTACCGTATGACCAATGAGCAAACCGTTGAACGTTTGTCTCAAGAAAGCATCGAAACTGAATACGGCGCATTTGAATTGTACAAATACCGTGAAATCGGTAATCCGGACATTCATGTTGCCTTGGTCAAAGGTGAACCGAAACAAGGTGTCACCACCGTGCGTGTGCATGGTTTCAGCCCGATTCGTGACTTGTTAAAGCTGAATAAAGCAGACGGTTCACCGGCATGGAATCTTGATCTGGCCATGAAAACCATTGCTGCAAGTGATCGTGGCGTGCTGGTCTGGATCGGTCAGGATCATCTCGAAGATTTAGGTCCGGCTTTAAATAGTTTGAATCAGCCAAAACCGCTGAAATCGAATGCCGCACTGTCTCATCAATACCAGACCATTGGTGTCGGTGCACAGATTTTACGTGACTTGGGTGTTGAGAAAATGAAGTTGTTGAGTTCTCCACTTCGTTTCAATGCCTTGTCAGGATTTAATTTAGAGGTAGTGGAATACATCACTGCCGATCAAATCACAGCAAAATAATCGAGGTTGCTATGGCAATTCGCCGTATTGAAGGTTTATTACATCTCGCAAGCGAAGGTCGTTATGCGATCTTAGTCGGTCGTTTCAACAGCTTCGTGGTTGAACATTTACTTGAAGGCGCAATCGACACGTTAAAACGTCATGGCGTTTCAGAAGATGCGATTACGGTTATTCATGCGCCAGGTGCATGGGAACTGCCGATCGTTGCGAAAAAATTAGCGGCTTCAAATAAATTTGATGCCATCATTGCCTTAGGTGCAGTGATTCGTGGTAGCACACCACATTTTGATTTTGTTGCAGGCGAATGTGCGAAAGGTTTAGGTGTGGTTGCACTTGAAAGCACAATGCCAGTGATCAATGGTGTCTTGACAACAGACAGCATTGAACAAGCAATTGAACGTTCTGGTACGAAAGCAGGTAACAAAGGTAGCGAAGCTGCATTGACTGCAATCGAAATGGTTAACTTATTAAAGGCAATTTAAAGCATGTCGCAAACACTTCAGGCCGCTTATGCAGCGAAACGCAAAGCACGTCGTTTTGCTGTACAAGGGATTTATGAATGGCAAATGAGTCATAACCCTGTACACGAAATTGAAGCACGCACGCGTGTTGAAAATGCGATGCACAAAGTTGACCTCAACTATTATCATGAATTGCTCACTCAAGTGGTTGCTCAACATGAAGCTTTAGATGAGCTCCTCATCCCGGTACTTGACCGTGAGTTATCTGCCCTAGATGGTGTAGAGCTTGCAACTTTGCGTTTAGGCGCTTATGAACTCCGCGATCATCTCGAAGTGCCGTATCGTGTTGTACTTGATGAAGCAATTGAATTAGCGAAACACTTTGGTGGTGCAGACAGCCATAAATACATCAATGGTGTATTAGACCGTCTTTCATCAAAACTTCGTGAAGCTGAAAAACAACAAGCAAAATAATAGGCTTGATGTTGTATGGCTGAGTTTTCCATTATTGAGCGTTACTTTAAGCGCACATCTACTCAAGATGTAAGTTTAGGCATCGGTGATGACTCAGCCATCGTCACTCCCCCTCCCTCACAACAATTGGTGATCTGTGCAGATACACTGGTTGCTGGCCGACATTTTCCTCTAGATACTGTAGCGCATGCGATTGGCTGGAAAAGTGTCGCCGTCAATTTATCGGATCTGGCGGCCATGGGCGCAAAACCCCACAGTATTTTACTGGCACTCAGCTTACCGACCGTAGATCATGACTGGCTGGCCGGATTTAGCCAGGGACTTTTCGATTGCTGCGATCAATTTGGGGTCAGCCTGATCGGGGGCGATACCACCCAAAGTACCCAACTGACTATCAGTGTGACTGCTCTAGGCTGGATTGAGCATGGTCAGGCTATCACGCGTGCAGGTGCTCAGGTTGGCGACTATATTTGTGTCAGTGGACAAGTCGGAGACGCAGCCTTTGGCTTGCAACATCTTGGACATGCCCTGCAACAACGTCTGGATTATCCAACACCACGCTGCCAACTCGGCCAGCAGTTGAAAGGCCTGGCCTCCAGCATGATTGATGTGTCCGATGGCCTGGCTCAGGATCTGGGTCATATTCTCAAGGCATCCAATGTCGGTGCAAAATTACAGCTCGACCAATTTCCGTTGGATTCATCACTAAAACAACTCGATCTGCAACAGGCTTGGCATTATGCCCTTGCTGGCGGTGATGATTACGAATTATGCTTTACAATATCACCGCAAAACTTTAAAGAACTGTCGCGACAACAATTAGATGTTCCGATTACAATAATTGGCGAAATTACCCAACAAACTGGATTGTTATTTGAGTATCAGGGCAAACCCTGCCCGTTACATGTTCATGGATACCAACACTTTGCATAAACCTCCCATTCACTTTAACCAAATGACTTGGTTTGACCGTTTCATCGTGTTTTGCGGTGTCGGTTTCGGTTCTGGTTTAGCGCCTAAAGCACCGGGGACATTTGGTTCGGCCTTTGCCCTGTTATTTACCCCGCTCTGGGTTTATCTCGGTCTGCCTGCCAGCATTATTATCGTGATTTTCATGTCCTTGATTGGTATTTACATCTGTGGACATACCGCAAAAGTGATCAACGTTCACGACGATGGACGTATTGTATGGGACGAGTTTGCAGGACAATCCATTACTCTGCTGCCTTTACTTTATTTACAACAAGTAAACTGGGTATGGGTCATTGCCGGTTTCATTCTATTCCGTATATTTGATGTCTGGAAACCTTTCCCGATCAACTGGGCAGACCAGAAAGTCTCTGGCGGCTTCGGAATCATGCTGGATGATCTGATTGCAGGTCTCTGGGCAGCATTATGTATTTTTATTATCCATTTTTATATTTTGACTTAAGCCATTGAATTAGAGTTAGTTATGTCAACAACTGTTATTATTCTTGCAGCAGGAAAAGGAACGCGAATGCGTTCAAAATTACCAAAAGTATTACAACCACTTGCAGGACGTCCATTGCTTGGACACGTGATCCAGACCGCTAAAAAGTTACATGCCGATAATATTATTACGATTTATGGACATGGCGGCGAGCTGGTTCAACAACGCTTTGCAACTGAACAGGTTGAATGGGTTGAGCAAGCAGAACAATTAGGTACCGGCCATGCGGTCCAAATGACCTTACCAGTACTACCACAAGAGGGTATTTCGCTGATTTTATCCGGTGATGTTCCGTGTATTCATGCCAATACCCTCCAAAAATTATTAGATGCCGCTACACAGACCGGCATTGGCCTGGTAACACTGACCGTAGAAGATGCCACAGGCTATGGCCGCATTGTCCGTCAAGACGGTAAAATCCAGGCCATTGTTGAGCATAAAGATGCCAGCGAGGCACAACGCCAGATTAAAGAATTTAATACGGGTATTTATGCGGTGAGCAACGCAAAACTGCATCAGTGGTTGCCTCAACTTTCCAATGAAAATGCCCAAGGCGAATATTATCTGACCGATATTGTGGCAATGGCCATTGCGGACGGTCTGGAAGTTGCCTCAGTTGAACCAGAACTAGCCTTTGAGGTGGATGGTGTCAATAACCGTCTCCAGCTGGCGACTTTGGAACGTCAATTCCAGCAACAGCAAGCCAAAGAACTGATGGAACAGGGCGTGCATTTGATTGACCCGAATCGTTTTGATTTACGTGGCAACCTCAAGTGCGGTCAGGATGTGCAGATTGATATCAATGTCATTATTGAAGGTGACTGTGAACTGGGTGATAACGTCCAGCTCGGTGCAGGCTGTATCTTAAAAAACACCCGTATCGCTGCCGGAACCAAAGTACAAGCCTACAGTATTTTTGAAAATGCGGTTGTTGGCGAGAATACCCAGATTGGGCCTTTCGCACGCTTACGTCCAGGCGCCAATCTTGCCAATGACGTCCATATCGGCAACTTTGTTGAAGTCAAGAACTCCAATATCGGTCTGGGTTCTAAGGCCAATCATTTCACTTATCTAGGTGATGCTGACATTGGTGCAGGCTGTAATATTGGTGCAGGCACCATTACCTGCAACTATGACGGTGCCAACAAACACCGTACCATCATTGAAGATCATGTCTTTATTGGAACCAATAACTCACTGGTTGCACCGATCAGAATCGGTCAGGGTGCGACTACAGGTGCGGGATCTACCTTAACACGAGATGTAGCTGAGCGTAGTTTGGCTGTGGAACGATCAAAGCAGTTTGAAAAAGCGGATTATCAACGTCCCCAAAAACTGAAAAAATAAGAGGATAAAATTATGTGTGGTATTGTTGGTGGCGTTGCTGAACGTTGTGTAACCGAGATTCTGATCGAAGGTCTCAAGCGTCTGGAATATCGTGGCTATGACTCTGCAGGTTTAGCCTTATTGAATAAACAGCAAATCTTGCGTGAACGTCGCGTGGGTAAAGTGGCTAATCTGGCTGAAGCTGTAGCAGAACAACATTTAACCGGCAATGTAGGGATTGCACACACCCGTTGGGCAACCCACGGCAAGCCGACTGAAAACAATGCGCATCCGCACGTTTCTGGCAATGTTGCAGTAGTCCATAACGGTATTATCGAAAACTATCAAGAACTTAAAGACGAATTACAAGCTTTGGGCTATGTCTTTACCTCACAAACCGATACCGAAGTTGTGGCGCATCTGGTGAATGATGCACTCAAGCAAACCGATAGTCTGCTAGAAGCAGTACAACAGATTACTCCTCGCCTGAAAGGTGCTTATGCACTGGGTATTGTGCATACCGCCCACCCAGACGAGTTGATCACCGTACGTGAAGGTTCACCACTGGTGATTGGGGTCGGTATCGGCGAGAACTTTATCAGTTCTGACCAGTTGGCCTTATTACCTGTGACCAATCGCTTCGTTTATTTAGAAGAAGGCGATATTGCACGCTTAACCCGTAACAGTATTGAAGTTTTTGTTAACGGCGAGCCTGTACAGCGTCCGGTCAAGGAATTAGATGCGACCGTTAGCAATGCGTCTAAGGGTGAATATAAGCACTTCATGCTCAAAGAAATTTATGAGCAACCTGAAGCGATTCAGCAAACTATTTCTCAGGCATTGAATGGCAATAGCTTACGCGAAGATTTCCTCAATCATGCCGATGCAGATTTCAATAAAATCCAGCAAATTCAAATTATTGCCTGTGGTACCAGCTACCATGCCGGCATGATTGCCAAATACTGGTTTGAACAATTAATTGGCGTACCGTGCCAGGTTGAAATCGCAAGCGAATTCCGTTACCGCAGCCCTGTGATTGTGGCAAATACCTTGTATATCTGTATTTCTCAATCTGGTGAAACGGCAGATACCCTGGCTGCATTACGTGAAACCCAAAAACGTGCCAAAGCCAATAACATTGCCATCAGCACCATGACCATCTGTAACGTTGCGACCTCCTCTATGGTCCGTGAAACAGATCATCATTTACTGACACTGGCGGGCCCTGAAATCGGGGTAGCTTCAACCAAAGCCTTTACTACGCAACTTGCAGCATTGATGTTATTGATCCTGAAAATCGGTCAGGTGAAACAACGCCTGTCTGATGCACAGCTCAATGAAATCACCACTGCATTATGGCACTGCCCGAAAGTGATTTTGGATACCTTACAGGGTGATACTGAAATTCTGCGTTTGTCTGCGCTGTTCGTTGAAAAAAATCACTGCCTGTTCTTGGGTCGTGGTACGCATTTCCCAATTGCACTTGAAGGCGCATTGAAGCTAAAAGAAATTTCATATATTCATGCTGAAGGCTATGCCGCAGGTGAATTGAAGCATGGTCCACTGGCTTTGGTAGATAATGAAATGCCGGTGGTCATTTTAGCTCCGCAGGATGACATGCTCGACAAACTCAAATCGAACATGGAAGAAGTACAGGCCCGTGGCGGTGAATTGTTTGTTTTCGCAGATGAAAATAGCGGTATCCATGGCAAAGACCGTCAGCATGTTGTGCATGTTCCAGCTGTCAATGAATGGTTAGCACCGATCGTTTACAGCGTCCCGGTACAGCTGTTGTCTTACCATGTGGCCGTATTACGTGGGACCGATGTCGATCAACCGCGTAACCTTGCCAAGAGCGTAACGGTAGAGTAAAAATAGAAAGAGAAGAAGGGTTCGCCCTTCTTCTCTGCTTTTACAGTTTATTAATTCATATAAAAACAATAATTTAAAATAATTTTATGCAATATAGCGTGTGGTTTTATGATTCAGCAAAATAATCGAATTAAGAATAACCACGCCCATAATAGAAACCAGAATCAACTTCCAGTCGACAAATAGCAGTGACGTGAGCAAAATTGCCAGATCAATTCCCAACTGTACCTTACCTGCTGGAATGTTGAAGCGTTCCTGTAAATACAAAGCCAGTAAATTGATACCGCCTAAACTGGAACGATGTCTAAATAAAATCAGGAAACTCACTCCCATCAAGACATTGGCAAAAATCGCCGCATAAATCGGATGAACGTCAGAGAGATGAAAAAATTGCGGAATGAGGGCAGTAAACCCGGCCAATAAGGCAACAGCGATAAAGGTTTTTACCACCAATGCCATCCCCATTTTCTTATAGGCAAAATAATAGAACGGGATATTGATAAAGAAAAATAAAATACCAAATTTGATGTCGGTAATATAATGCAGTAGCAAAGACAGACCTGCTGTACCACCCGTCATAATGCCGGCTTGCTGTAATAAGGTCATGGCAAAAGAAAGGATAAATGTTCCCGTCAACAGTGCCAACGCATCTTCAATTTTGGAATGTTGGTCAATAATAGGCACGACTGGACTGACCAGAGATACATTTTGCTCGGTATTCATAAAGATACAACTCAATCACGGAACAGCAGAAGGGAGAGACGCCTTTCAAAGAAAGGGCGGCATATTTGATCATTTTTATTCTAAATACGCAATTTATTCTTATATTTTTGCCATAAATGCAATTTATATTCAAAATAAGCCATTCGATATAAACAGCCTATTTGCAATCAGCGCTTGCTCCCCGTTGATGGGAAATCCGTTTTTATTTAATCGCGATCCCGTTTTCCTTGAGCTTTTCCAAAACAATCGAAGTATTCAGATTGCTGACGCCAAAGGTTTGAGAAGAAAGAATACCGATCAATTTGACCATTTCATCCAGATTTTTCACCGCAACTTTCAGGGCAAAATCATAACTTCCGGTCAGTTTATGAATGTCTTTCACTGCCGGTTCATTCAGAAGAAACTCCACAAAACGATCATGGGTCGCATCATGATAATTCTGTAATTTCACTTCAATAATGCCCATGATTGGCGCAGGATCAGCGCTCAATGCAATTTGCGCATAATAGCCGGTAATGATTTTTTTCTGTTCCAGCTGCACACGACGGCGTGAACATTGCGAGGTCGACAAACCTACCAGTTCAGCCAGTTCCTGATTGGCCAAACGTCCATTCATTTGTAAGTGATGAATAATTTTCTGATCAAAATCATCGAGTTCGACTGTCATAAAATGCTCAATTCTGCCTTAAGTTATGATTTAGCGGATGCTGATCCATCATTTTCCAGCAGTTTAACGCCTTTCGCTCAGACAGCTCAAGCTGATGCCAAAATCGCACCCGACTGAATACGCTGTACGCCCTGTGCCAACATACTCTGCCATGCACTCTGCAATGAACCGTTTAAATCTATAGCTTTACAGGCATCCTCAATCACATAGGTTGTAAAACCCATCTGTACGGCATCCAGTGCTGTCCATGCCACACAAAAATCAGTGGCAATTCCCACAATATAAACCGTATCAATTTGGTGTTCTTTTAAATAGCCGTTGAGACCGGTCGGTGTTTTACGATCTGCCTCCATAAAAGCAGAATAGCTATCTATATCGGGATGAAAACCTTTACGGATAATCAACTGCGCCGTTGGAATATCCAGCGCCGGATGAAATTCGGCATCCGCTGTGCCCTGCACACAATGCTTGGGCCACAATACTTGGGTTCCATAAGGCAATTCAATCGTTTCAAAAGGTGCTTTATTTTCATGATTATCGGCAAAGGAAATATGCTGATCCGGATGCCAGTCTTGGGTCAGCACCACCAGTTCAAACTGTCGCGCTAGCCGGTTAATCAGTGGAATAATCTGGTCGGCATCGGTGACTGCCAAGTTTCCACCCGGGGTAAAACCGTTTTGTACATCCACAACAATGAGTGCGCTGTGTTTCGCATGTGTATGCATATTGTGATTCATTCTGGATTGCTGGCTCCTTTCTAACATACGCTGCTCT
This sequence comes from Acinetobacter sp. IK40, assembly GCF_035615075.1. Taxonomy (NCBI): domain Bacteria; kingdom Pseudomonadati; phylum Pseudomonadota; class Gammaproteobacteria; order Moraxellales; family Moraxellaceae; genus Acinetobacter; species Acinetobacter sp. IK40. The sequence continues at coordinate 353,979 of NZ_JANBOE010000003.1, forward strand.
TTATCGTCTGGCTACTTTCAACTGAACTTTTCTTAACATGAAAATTATTCAGGTAAAAGTTGAATTAAAGTTTTCGGCTGTTTGACTAAAGCATATTGTTCTTATGGCGCTGATCAGTCATAATTTGCATAATTGTCATTCAATCGAATTCATTATTGGACGACGAATCAAAATACTGCAACCATCCACTATTTCGTTTCAACTAATTCAATCTCGGATGGGAAAATAGGATAGTTTTTTAAAATGACTCAGCTAGCACAGAATATTCAAGGCTCAATTGTCGCACTCGTCACCCCTATGTTTGAAGATGGTCGCGTAGATTGGAAGAGCCTGGAGAAGCTCGTTGAGTGGCACATCCAACAAGGTACACATAGTATTGTTGCTGTTGGCACAACGGGCGAAGCCTCAACATTAAGCATGGAAGAACATACACAAGTCATCAAAGAAGTGATCCGTGTAGCCAATAAACGCATCCCGATTATTGCGGGTACTGGTGCAAACTCCACACGCGAAGCAATTGAGCTGACCAAAGCAGCAAAAGAACTCGGTGCAGATGCAGCCTTACTCGTTACGCCATATTATAATAAACCTACCCAAGAAGGCTTATATCAACACTATAAAGCAATTGCTGAAGCAGTTGATATTCCACAGATTCTTTATAATGTTCCAGGTCGTACTGGCGTAGATATGCAAAACGAGACTGTGATTCGTCTTGCTGATATTCAAAACATTGTTGGGATTAAAGATGCAACCGGCGATGTACCTCGCGGTCAAGCCCTCATCGAAGGTTTAAAAGGTAAAATCGCAGTCTACTCAGGTGATGATGAAACGGCTTGGGAACTGATCTTGCGTGGTGCGAAAGGTAATATTTCGGTGACTGCCAATGTCGCACCAAAACAAATGAGCGAAGTTTGTGAAGCTGCATTAGCGGGCGATCAAGCTAAAGCACAAAGTCTGAATCAGCAAATTGCAAATCTACACAATATTTTGTTTTGCGAATCAAACCCAATTCCTGTGAAATGGGCGTTGCATGAGATGGGATATATCAGTACAGGTTTACGCCTGCCATTAACCGCTCTAGCAGAACAATATCGTGAACCTCTCCGCACAGATTTGAAAACTGCGGGAATTATTTAATACGAGCAATTTATGATGCAATTACGTCTTGGTGTTGTCCTAGTCATTTCAGCTTTAAGTTTGGCTGGTTGTGGTCGTTTTGCCCTCAATAATCATTCTTTAGATTATAAAAAAGCGCAAGCGCTTGAACCACTCAAGTTCCCTGAGAATGCAACGGTAAGACCATTTACGCCATTGTATCCGGCACCAACGGTTGACCCGCTTGCGATTGAACATGCGCCGACATTTGAAAACAAGACCGGCAACCGTTATGCACTTCCTCGCCCAGAGTCAGTGCAAACTGCACCTAGCAACACAACTGAAGCGACAGCAACCAGCCTGGGTCGCCCACAACTGGTGATGGACGGAAATAAAAATCCATTGCTGAAAGTGGATGGTCCGACTGCAACGGCTTGGCAATATACCTTTGCAACGGTGAGCAGCCTTAACTACAAAGTCATCTCTCAGGCAGATCATGGCTATGAAGCCACCATTCAAGTCGGTGAGCAAAGCTATCTACTCAAGCTTACAGCTGTTGGCTCAAGCAATACCATTGCATTGTTCAAACTTGATACAACCTTTGCAGACCCTGCGGTTGCAACGGAAGTATTAGCCCAGATTTACCAAAACTGGCCAGCCTAGTCGTTTACTAGGCATTTTTTTCAAAAGGTTCCCTCATGTTAAAACAAACCTTGCTCTATACTGGTAAAGCTAAATCTGTATATGAAACAGATAACGCTGATCACCTGATTTTAGTCTTCCGTGATGATGCCTCGGCATTCAATGGCGAAAAAATCGAGCAACTCGATCGTAAGGGCAAGGTCAACAACCGTTTTAACGCCTTCATCATGGATAAACTGGCTGAAGCAGGTATTGAAACGCATTTTGAAAAATTGCTTTCTCCAACTGAAGTATTGGTTAAAAAACTTCAGATGATCCCGGTGGAATGCGTTATTCGTAACTATGCTGCTGGTTCACTTTGCCGTCGTTTAGGCGTTGAAGAAGGTAAGGAACTCACCCCGCCAACATTTGAGTTATTCTTCAAGGATGACGCGCTTGGCGATCCAATGGTGAATGAATCTCAAGCGATTGCTTTAGGTTGGGCGACTGCTGAACAGCTGGAAAAAATGAAAGAACTCACTTACCAGGTCAATGATGTGCTTAAGGCATTATTCGATGCGGGTAATATGATTCTGGTCGATTTCAAACTTGAATTCGGCGTGTTCCACGACCGTATCGTATTGGGTGATGAATTCTCTCCAGACGGTTGCCGTTTATGGGATAAAGATACCAAGAAAAAACTGGATAAAGACCGTTTTCGCCAAGGTTTAGGTGGTGTGGTAGAAGCATATGAAGAAGTTGCTGCACGTTTAGGCATTAAGCTAGATGACATCTAAGTCTGGCTAAGCAATTCCTTCTAAAGAAAAAACCAGTCCATTCGGGCTGGTTTTTTTTATTGCCTATTCAAAAATGAGCAACTTCATTTTGAAAATCAATACCATATAAATCATTAACTTAAAATTCATAGCGATTGCTTTGCGAGTTTTGTTCTAACCTTATGTTTTTATATTGTTTTTGAATTTTTTTTGATCCTCCTACCATGTTCACAAATGTTTACAGAACTTGGGGCAGAACACAAAAATGAATTCTCCTATTTTTAGAAATTTTCCTTTAAGTCTGAGTGCGAGCCTGATTTTGCTTGCACTATATAGCACGGTGCACGCATCCGAGAACCCTCCGAATGATCCAGAACAGGTCAAAACTCTCGCGACCGTTGTCGTCACAGGAACCCGTGCTAACAATCGCTCGCAAACGGAATCCTTACAGCCGATTGATGTGATTAGTGCCAAAGAACTGACTGAACGTACTGGCTCCAATGAATTAGGCACGGCACTGTCTCGCATTATTCCCTCGATTAATTTTCCACGTCCAACCGTGGTAGATGGCACTGAACTGGTCCGTCCTGCCCAGCTGAAAGGGCTGGCACCTGATCAGGTGTTGGTTCTGGTGAATGGCAAACGGCGCCATACAGGTGCTTTTATTAACCTTGGCGGTACCATTGGTCGTGGTTCTGCCCCAACCGATTTAAATGCGATTCCGATCTCCGCGATTAGCCGTGTCGAAGTCCTGCGTGAAGGTGCATCAGCTCGCTATGGTTCCGATGCGATTGCTGGGGTGATTAATATTATTTTGAAATCCAATCCCAAACATGGCGAAGCGGGGATTAAGTACGGGATTTATAACAAAGGCGATGGTGAACAAAAGCAATCCTTTGTTTCTGGTGGCAGCAAACTGAATAATTATGGTTATGCAATCTTTTCAGGGGAATGGCAGGATAGCCAAGCCACCAATCGTGCTGGCCCTGACCTGCGTGATCCCAAATCAACCACCTATGGGCAGCGTACGTTCCGTTTTGGGGATCCTGATTCTGACGAGGTCAAGGCAGCCGTCAATCTGGGTTATGATCTCAGCGATCATACTGAACTGTATTCCTTTGCAACCTATAGCCACCGTAATGCAGAGACCGCTGGATTCTATCGCTTAAGCAATGCCTCCAATAATATTCCTGCCCTTTATCCAAACGGCTATCTACCCATTATTCAGGGCCAACTTGATGACTTTGCTGCGGTTGCAGGGATCAAAGGCGATTGGTCTGCATGGCATTATGATGCCTCGGTGAATTATGGTTCGAATCGTTATGATGTCGATACCAAAACCATCAATGTCGATCTTTATAAAGACACTGCTGCCACACCTTTTGGCTTCCAAAATGGTACGCTGAAAAATGCTCAGACGGTCGTGAATGTTGATCTTTCCCGTGAGTTTAATCTGGCCGCACTCGCCAGCCCGTTGAATGTTGCCTTTGGTACGCAATATCTAAATCAGAAATATCAGATCCAAGCTGGTGATCCAGCTTCCTATTATAAAAGTGGTTCTTCTGGACTAGCAGGCTTCCGTGCTGCCGATGCAGGTGAATGGTCTCGCGACAGTTATGCAGCTTATCTGGACCTGGAGGCCAACTTAACTGAGAAACTGTCTGCCTCTACAGCCTATCGCCATGAATATTACAATGATTTTGGTCATACCGATAATGCGTCATTGTCTTTGCGTTATGCCATTCATCCTGCGCTTGCACTACGCGGTAGCGCCTCTACAGGTTTCCGCGCGCCAAGTCTGGCTCAACAATATTTTGCACAGACCTCCTCACAACTGGTCAATGGTCAATTTGCTGAAGCAGGAACCTTCCCTACAAGCGCAAATGTTGCTCAACTGCTTGGCGCGGAACAACTTAAACCTGAGAAGTCGAAAAACTATAGCGTAGGATTGGTATTCACACCTACCGATCATTTGTATGTGACCCTGGATGCCTATCAGATCGATATTGATAACCGGATCAGCCTGTCTTCCAATATCAATGCCAGCAGCGCGACCGTGCGCCAATACCTGAACTCAAAAGGCATCACCGACACCAACTTCAGTACCATTCGTTATTTCAACAATGCCAGCGATACCCGCACGCGTGGTGTTGACTTAGTTGCCACCTATAAATGGACAGATTTACCTTATGGCCAACTGAATAGCTCACTGGCCTACAATTACAATAAGAATAAAGTGACCCATGTGGATGGTAATCCCGCTATTTTAGATGCCCTAGGTATCAACCTCACGCGTCTGGATCGTCGAGAGCAATACGGTTTATTGGCTGGCAGTACCCCTGAACATAAATTCAGCTTAGCCAATGACTATACACTTGGCAACTTCACGGTGAATACCAATCTCACCCGCTATGGCAGCTTTAAAACCTTTAGTAAATCTGGCGAAGCCAAAGACCAAAAATTCTCAGCCAAATGGTTACTGGATTTAGCGTTGTCTTATCGATATCAAAACTGGAACTTCACTGTCGGTGGCGACAATATTACCGATGTTTATCCTGATCGAGATGTCTACGATATCAACCAACCGACTGGCGGCAGCTTGCCTTATAGCCAGTTCTCGCCTTTTGGCTTTAATGGCGCGTTCTATTACGGCAAGATCAATTATCGTTGGTAATGAAGCAAAAACCGGGCCTTCTGCCCGGTTCTTTATAGCCCTAATTTGTTGAATCCTGATAAATCAGTTTGCCTTCTTTATAGGTTGCTAGCACTTTAATGTTTTTAATCTCTCGATTCGGGACAGTCAACGGGTTCTGATTTAGAATCACCAGATCTGCCAGTTTACCCTGGACTAATGTTCCTTTCTGCTGCTCTTCAAAATATTGATAGGCAGCCCAGTCTGTCATGGACTTTAATGCCAGATAAGGGCTAATGCGCTCATCTGCACCCAAGACATAATTACTCCGTGTGACTCGGTTTACGGTCGCATCGAGCATCATCATACTGCTCGGGGGTACCACAGGTGCATCATGATGTTGGGTAAAGATCAGATGCTTTTTTAAAGCGGTTGCGGTTGGCGAAATATGGGCAGCTCGAGTTTCGCCTAAGGTTTGCTGACGATGCCAGTCTCCCCAGTAAAAAGTATGTAGCGAGAAGAAGGAAGGAATAATGTCTAAGGCCTTAAGCTGATCCAGCTGATCATCACGGATGGTTTGCGAATGGATCAGTACACTGCGCCGATCTGCTGGTCCTTGTTTCACAGTCGCATCTTTTACCGCTGCAATAAACTGGTCAATTGCTGCATCACCATTGGCATGCGCAAGGACTTGCCAGCCTTGTTTAAAGGCTAAATTGATATAGTCCTTCACCTGTTGATCATTGCTGATTGCCGCATAGCCTTTATAGCTTTTATCCTTGCCTTCAGGCGGCACGACATAGGGTTGTGTCAGCCAGGCGGTTTTGCCCTGAGGTGAACCATCCAGACTGATTTTCACCCCACCAACACGGAAATGCTGATCATAGTGATGGCTGCTGCCCTGTTTGAGCATATAGTCCTTACTGGTGGTAATATCCGGATAAGACACCACATCTATTGGCAGTCGATTCTGCTTGGCTAGAGTGTGCCACATTTCCGTGGTGCCCTGATCTGCCCGCCCTTCCTGCACGGTGGTAAAACCATTTTTCACATAGGCATCTATGCCTTTTTCTGCAATCTGGAACATTACCGCAGGAGGCACATCTTTAAAAATTGAGCCAATGGCGCTAAATAAAGCGGATTCTTCTAACACGCCATTTGGAACATTTGAATGGGCTTCACGGCGAATCACCCCACCCGCTGGATTCGGCGTATTCTGATCAATCTTCAGCAATTCAAGGGCTTTATGATTTACAGAGGCCAGATGTCCGGATTGATGCAAAATCATCACCGGCTGCTTGGTTGAGACGCGATCGAGATCGGCTGCGGTAGGATGTCTTTTTTCATTGAGTTGCGCATCATCATAGCCATTCCCCAAAATCCAGCCGCCCATGGTTTTAATCACAGCTGGATTCTGGGCTTTCCATTGATTCAACACATTGACCAGTGAATTGATATCCGAGACCTGTCCATCAGGTTGCGGATATAGATTGGCGACCATCTGGTGAAAACCGACCATGTTTACATGACTATGCGCATCAATAAAGCTTGGCAATAAAGTTTTATTTTTGAGATCAATGGTTTGAACAGTTTTATCTGCCAAGCGTTCAGCCTGCTGCTTTGCACCCACAAAACGGATTTTTCCATCTTTCACTAACAGCGCTTCTGCATATTCAGGTGTATTGCCCGACATGGTCAGAATCGGCCCACCATAAAACAGTTTTTCGCTGGAACTGACGGGGATGGATGACGTTGCACAGCCTGATAGAATAATTGAAAAAGAAGTGGCCCATGCACATTGACGTAGATGATTACGGTTCATATTTTTAAACCCATATTTTTATTATGCCTTTTCCGATTAAAACGGATTCTGTGCCGAATAGAAAGTATTCACTGATTATTTTTGTAATGTTTGTTCAATTTTTTAAGCGCTACAGCACAGAATCTGATCTCGTCCCAAAGACTAAAATAATTTCGCCAGTTTGTTCGATAGCTTAATCGCGGCATCATCAATATAACGGCTATATAACTGCGCCAAAACGATACTGACCAACATCGTAAATAGGCTCGCCAGCAATCCTGCATTGAAATAAGAGAACGCCAGTTGCACATGTAAAAGATTAAAGAATGGAATCCCCAAGGCATACAGGATCGCCAAGTGAATCAGATAAATTGAAAAAGACACTTTCCCCAGAAACACCAAGGCACGTCGATCAAAACACTGGGCCAGCCATTTGCCTTTTAACACGGCATATACAACCAGAAAGCCACCAAGAAAATTCAGATAATCGTAGGTCTGTTCGCCCAGAAATGATCTAAACAACTGATAGCTCAAGCTACTATTATGTGCCCCGCAAAAATACAGTCCTAACAAGAACAACAGTATAGATATAGCGGTGCTTAACTCTGCCGCGTACAGAAATAGCCCCATTCCCAAAATAAAGCTGAGTATGCCAAGCAATACGGTTTGCGAAATCATGGAAGCGGCTGCAACACTGAGGAGCAAAAAGAGGCCAGATAAAATCGGCTGTTTGCCATATAGGAAACTGGCCAGATAAATCACCAGTGAGCCAAGTAATTCAATTTGCATGGTCCACAACACCCAGTTGTAGCTTGAATCGCCAAACAGAAATGCACCGATACTGCCCTCATAAAGTGCCGTGGTCAGTTGGGGATGAGGATTGGCTAAAGCAGCCCCCCATTCTGAAACATGCGTCACATCAACCGGCACAAAACAGACCAGATAAGCCACAATACAAGAGACAAAGGCTGGAATCGCCAAACGCGGATAACGCTTGATCAGTGACTTTTTCAGCTGAATGGCGGTATTCTGTTTTTTAAAACTGGACAAGGCCAAGACAAAGCCGCTTAAGACAAAGAAGACAAAAACCGCACCGGTGCCTGAATAGAAGAAGGCCAAGGGAGAATGATGTAATTGTGCAAAAACAGGATATCCGGGAACCTTGCTCCAGCCAAAATTATGCATCTGGGGAAAGAAGGTTAAAGACAAATGTGACAACACAACGGCGAGACATGCCAAGCCCCGGATACTTTCCGCTGCATTAATTTTGTTTGTGGTCATGCTGAAGCTTGATCATCCTTGATAAGCGGGGATGATGCGACCTTTTATCCAGAGTGTCTAGGGGCCGCTTACAAAAATATCATGCTCGATACCAAGTGATGACATGAGCCTGGCTTGCTGGTAGACCCTGCCATCTTTTGATATTAGCGATTTAAATAATCTCTTAAATAATGCGCCGTATAAGATTCGGTATGTTCTAATAACAGGCTCACAGGACCGGCAAACATCAGTGCTCCGCCCTGTTCACCCGCCAATGGGCCAATATCAATAATCCAGTCTGCCTGAGTCATGATTTCCAGACTATGCTCAATCACGATAACCGTGTTGCCCTGATCAACGATGCGATTTAGCAGCTGGATCAGTTTAACCGTATCAGACGGATGCAAACCTGTACTCGGCTCGTCCAGTACAAAAATATTATCGGTCTGGTTAAGCTCACGGCTGAGTTTCAGGCGTTGTCGCTCGCCACCGGAAAAGCTATTCAGGCGTTGCCCGATGGCAATATAGTCCAGTCCTAAATCCATCAAGGTCCTGAATTGTTGCTTTAATTTGGCTTCTTCAAAAAATTCATACGCCTCTGCCACCGTCATTTTTAAAGCATCAGCAATGTTCTTGTCTTTATAAAGATAGTTGAGGACCTGCGCTGCATAGCCTGAGCCATGGCAGACCTCACAGACCATTTCGACATCATCTAGAAAGGCCAGCTCAATTTTCTCAATCCCTGAACCTTTACACTGCGGACAGGCCCCTTCACTGTTAAAACTAAACAGTTTCGCGCTGACCTTATTCTGTTGCGCATATAACTGGCGAATGCTATCCAGCAGGTCCAGATAAGTCAGTAAATTTGACCGGATCGTTGCAGTTATGGCGGATTGATCAATGATTTTGGCTTCCGGATATTGTTGCGGTAATACTTTGCTCATCAGTGTACTTTTACCTGAGCCCGCAACGCCCGTTACCACAGTCAGACAATGCTTGGGAATATCGACACTAATATTCTTCAGGTTAAAGAGCCGCGCATTTTTTATGGTCATTTTTTCCGGACTGCTGCGTGGGACCTGTTTATAGTGATTGGGGCGCTGGAAAAACTGTCCGGTTAAACCCGAAGAGCTTTTCAGATCGGCAAAACTGCCCTGATAAATCACCTCACCCCCGTTTTTTCCGGAAAAAGGTCCCATATCAATCACATGATCCGCAATCCGGATCAGGTCTGGGTCATGTTCTACCAACAGCACACTATTGCCCTTGTCCCTGATTTTTTGAATGATCTGGATAATATTTTCCAGATCTTTAGGATGCAGGCCCATGCTGGGTTCATCGAAAATATAGAGCAGATCGACCAGACTATTGCCTAGATGCTTGACCATTTTGATCCGTTGCGACTCGCCACCCGATAAAGTATTACTGACCCGATCTAGCGTTAGATAACTCAGCCCAACCAGATTTAGATAATGCAGTTTATTACGAATTTCATGTAATACCGTCTCCAGCTTTTCATTCTCGATCGAATCGATAAAATTCAGTAATTTAACCACCGACAAGGCGGTGCAGTCGGAAATATTTTTACCCTGTATTTTACAGCTCAGCGAAGTCTGATTCAGACGTTGTCCCTGACAGAGACTGCATTTTTTGACAATAATGACCTTGTCCAGAATATGGCGATAACGGTTACGCTCTTGGGCTTCGCCTTTTAGAAAATTGCGCTCAAACCGTGGGATCAGACCTTCATATAAGGCGGTTTTTCTCCAGTCTTGGCGAGGATGGCGCGGTTTATGCTGCGCTGCATGTAAGAAAAGCTCCCACTCTTCCGCATCATAATCTTTAAGCTTTTTATCCAGATCAAAATAGCCCGAGTCGGCATAACGGGTCCAGCGCCAAGCATGTGGCTGATAGGTCGGAAAGTCGATGGGGCCTTCATTCAGAGATTTGTCCAGATCCAGAATTTTATAGATATCAATGGTCTGTTCCAGACCAATCCCCTCACATTGCGGGCACATGCCATTGGGATGATTGAACGAAAAAACATGCGAATAGCCCACAAAAGGCTCACCCATGCGTGAAAACAACAACCTTAAATTGGCATATATATCGGTAATGGTGGCGATGGTCGAGCGGATATTTCCGGTTAAGGGCTTCTGGTTGATGATCACGGGAACATTCAGATTTTCAATTTTATCGACATCCGCCACCCCAAAATGCTGCAAGCGGTTGCGCACAAAACTGTCTTGTGTTTCATTGATTTGGCGTTGCGCTTCGGCTCCAATGGTTTCAAAAACCAGTGAAGATTTACCTGAACCTGAAACACCCGTGAACACAACAATTTTGTTTTTGGGAATTTTTAATGAAATATTTTTAAGATTATTTTGCCGCGCGCCGTAAATATTGATTGTTCTGCTACTCATCTGCCGTCTCGCTATGTTCTTTAAAACCACGATAAGCCAAAAAGAATGTGAGAGATGTAGCGGTTTTTATGAATAAATGAAATTGATGTAATGCAGCACTGGATCGCCAAAGCTGTGACCATCCAGCGCTATAAAACTAGAGATAATTTATTGTTGCTGATCTTGCTGCTGCCAACGGCGCTGTTGTAAACGCTCGCCTTCAACTTCACGCTTATTCAGGGCACGCTCATACAGCTTGGTACCGCGTAGCTCAGGTGGCAAATATTCCTGTAATACAAAATGTTCAGGATAATTATGCGGATAGAGATAATCGACGCCATAGCCCTGCTGTTTCATCAACTTGGTCGGTGCATTGCGCAGATGTAAAGGCACAGGCAGGTTCGCCGTTTTTTCTGCCAGCTCCAGGGCACGGTTAATCGCCAGATAAGTACTATTACTTTTCGGACTGGTCGCCAGATAAACAGCGCATTGACCCAAAATAATCCGTGCTTCCGGCATGCCTACTGCCTGTACTGAACGGAAACATTCACCCGCCAGCAACAAGGCATTAGGATTAGAGTTACCAATATCTTCCGATGCGGCAATCAACATACGACGTGCGATAAACACCGGATCCTCACCGCCTTTCAGCATACGGGCCATCCAGTACAACGTTGCATCCGGATCACTCCCGCGAATGGATTTGATAAATGCCGACACCAGATCGTAATGCTGCTCACCGGATTTATCATAGCGGGCAATATTTTGCTGCGCCACTTTGACCACAATCGCATTGGTGACCATATTTTCCACGTCAGGCTCAAAAGTACTGGCGATCAGGTCAATCAGATTCAATGCCTTGCGCGCGTCACCCGCTGCAAATTGAATCAATGCATCATATTCTTCGATATGAATAAAACGCTCTTTTAAAAACTTATCCGTTTGAATCGCTTTATTCAGCAAGGTTTGAATCGCGTCTGCATCCAGACTGTTCAAGGTATAGACCTGACAGCGCGACAGCAACGCACTGTTCACTTCGAAGGAAGGATTCTCCGTGGTCGCGCCAATCAAGGTGATTTTGCCTTTCTCAACAGCATTGAGTAAGGCATCTTGCTGCGACTTGTTGAAGCGATGTATTTCGTCAATAAACACCACAGGCGTCAACAGATCACCGCTTTCGGCAATCACTTCCCGAAGCTCTTTCACGCCCGTATTCAGCGCAGACAGACTCACAAAAGGACGGTCCACCGCTTGCGCCAGTAATAATGCGATCGTGGTTTTTCCTACCCCAGGCGGTCCCCAGAAGATAATCGAAGGCAAATGCCCCTGATCAATCATTTGACGTAAAGGTGCGTTGTCGCCCAGTAAATGATCCTGCCCGATAATTTCTGACAAATCACGAGGACGTAAACGTTCAGGTAAAGGAATATGCGTATCTGACATCATCAATGGCTTTATGCTGTTTTATCCTAGTCTATTGTGTCTGACACAAATCTACAATTTGAATCTGCACTGACTGCGTCATTCTATTGCGCACTGTTGTGCTGAAGCAGTTGCTGGATCACGTGGTAGCTGGCTTTAATCCGTTCTTCATTGGGGAAATTGGTATTGGCCAACATCACGATGCCGATCTTTTGTTGTGGAATAAAGGCGGCATAGGCACCAAATCCATTGGTCGCACCGGTTTTATTGAAGAAGGTCGCTGCTGGGGCAATTTTTGGCTGCGCGATGGGCGTCACCGCATGGCTTTCTAAGGCCATTTTGCTGGAGTTACCCTGTAACAGGGTTTCCAATTTCGCCGGATAGGCATATTGCTCCCAGCCCAGCCCCTGCGTCATCGCACCGACTTTAAAATAACCGACATGGGTATTTTCAATGGCTTTCCGCAGTGGCTGCTGCAACTGTTGCGGATTGATTTGTGTATCCAGAAATTTCAGCATGTCTGCGCTGCTACTTTTCACGCCATAGGCTTCAGCATCAAACATCCCAGGCGAGACACGCATGGCCTGATCAGCCTTATACCCCCATGCATAGTTCGGCATTTGCTGCTCAGGCACCTGAACGAAACTTTGTTTCAGGCCTAACTGAGGGAAAAGTGTTTTTTCTAGCAATTCGGTATAGGGCTTTTTCATTGCCAAGGCCGTGACATAGCCCATCAAGCCGATACTTGGGTTAGAATATTGACGCGCAGCGCCAACGGTGGTCTTCGGCTGCCATGCCTGAAAATACTTGATCATCTCCTGTTGCTGAACCACCTCATCCGGGAACTGCAACGGAAAACCGCCCGCAGTATAGGTGCCCAGATTCAATAAGGTGGCACGATTCACTGCACTATTTTTCAATTCAGGGAAATATTTGACAGGATAGTCAGACCATGACAATTTGCCTTGTGCCTGCGCATAGCCTGCCAAGGTTGCATTAAAAGTCTTACTCACCGAGCCAAGTTCAAATAAGGTACTGTTGCGGATGGGTTGCTGGCTCTGTTTGGAAGCCACCCCATAATTGACAAAATAATGTTGTCCATTCAGGGTGATCCCAACTGCCATTCCTGGGATTTTGTATTGCTGTAAAAGCGGTTTGAATTGCTGATCAACGATCGCCTGAACCTGCTGCTCGGATAACTGTTGTGCCCAAAGTGGCGCACTGCCAGATAGAAGTCCAGCAAGTACAAGCAATTGTTTTACAGGTCCAGAGAGACATTTTGAATTTAGCATGGATCATTTCACTTTAAGTTAATCGTTAAGAAGCGCTGAGTTTAAGTAACTTGGCCTGTGGACCATCTTCAATGACCCAGATCGAACCATCTTGAGCCTGATGCAAACCACGAATCCGCTGTTTCATCTCCAGTCGCTGAATCTCTTGCACCGGTTGAGCTTTCAGGTCCACCACCACAATCGCTTTGGAAGATAATCCACCGACAAGTGCCTTATGTTGCCATAAGGGGAACTGCTGACCTGAATAAATGATCAGGCTGGACGGTGAAATCACGGGTGTCCAGTCAATTGCCGGAGCTTTAAACTCGGGACGGGTACTGTGGTCAGGAATTGGCAAACCAGAATAATGATCGCCATTGGAGACTTTTGGATATCCATAGTTGGCCCCTTTCAGGATCAGATTCAGTTCATCACCACCTTTAGGTCCCATTTCAACCACCCAGAGTTGTCCGTTTTCATCAAAGGCCATGCCGAGTGGATTCCGGTGACCCAGTGACCAGATTTCTGCCGTCACGCCACCTTGCTGCTGAAATGGATTACCAGCCACAGGGGTGCCATCATCGTTCAGGCGCAACACTTTACCGAGATTAGTTTTTAGATCCTGAGCTGGATCAAACTTTTGTCGCTCCCCTGAACTGACCCACAACTTTCCATCTGAACCAAACAGCATGCGATGGCCATAGTGCCCTTGTCCCGAAACCTTCGGTACTTGCTGCCAGATGGTTTTTACCTCGGTCAGTTTAGGTTGCTGCGGGTTGGATAAATCCAGTTTGGCACGTGCAATCTCCGCGCCGTATCCACCTTGTCCCTTGCTGGCATAACTCAAATAGAGCCATTGATTTTTCTGAAAATCGGGATGCAATATCACATCGCCAAGACCACCCTGTCCACCATAACTCACCGCCGGAACACCTGAAACATTTAGGCTGGTCTTGGTTTTCGGATCAAATAATTTTAGTTGTCCTTTGCGCTCGGTAATCAGCAAACGCTGATCAGGCAAACTGGCGATTGCCCAAGGCTCATTAAATGAAGCCACCGTCTCAGTGCGGTATCTCTGCTGTGCGGTAGTGGACGAGGTCTGCTGCTCAGCATTTTGATCAGGGGTTTTGGAATTGGTATTGTTGGGGCCACAGGCCAACAAAAATAAAAAGCTGCTACATATCAAAGGTGTTATCAATACTTTATTCATTGCTTATCTCCCTCGTTATAAGACTCATCTTACGGAGATATGCCCATCAAAATACTGTAAAAATGTTGTTTTATGCAAAGCAGATTTTGAACATCGGGTTCAATATGCCGTTAGCGCACCCAACGCACGACATAGTCTTCGATCTGCTCTTCATCGATCTCGCTTTCGGAGATACAACGTCCCGCGGCAGATTTCTTGGCCCGTATCACGCTTTGACGCGAACCGGTATTTAAATAATGCCATGAGGGCAAATTCTTGCCTTCACTCAAGCGACGGTAGGCACAGCTCGGCGGTAACCATGAAATCGTGGTGAGCCGCTCTGGGGTAAGCTGGATACAATCCGGTACTTGCTGCTGACGGTTAGGATAATCCGAGCAACGCGCAGTTTTACAGTCCAGTAACTTACATGACACTTTGGTATAGGCAACTTCGGCAGTCTCTTCATCTTCCAGTTTGACCAGACAGCATAAACCACAGCCATCACACAATGCTTCCCATTCCGCCTGATTAAGCTGATCAAGCGAATATTGTTTCCAGAAGTTAGGGCGCAGTTCGACGGACATACCAGTTGTTTCTATTTCAAGCGAATTTATGATTATAGCATTGCTACCCCATCTCTTTCTTTCAATCTGTTTTTTTCACTTAACATTTCTTTAAGTATTAAACATTTGAACCACAGAAACACCACATTTTGTTCAAAAAAGCCACGCTATATTAGATTCATAACGAAAAATTAGGAGAACACGACATGTTCCGTTGGGCCATTATTTTTGCTGTAATCGCACTCATTGCCAGCTTATTAGGTTTTGGTGGTGTTGCCGGTTTATCGAAAGATTTCGCTGTAATCTTGCTGGTTGTAGCGGTGATTCTAGCCATTGTCGGCTTTATATCACGAGGTAAAGTCTAAGGATTTAACCCCTAAAATAAAAAAAGAAGAATCTCCGTATTCTTCTTTTTTTTATACCTGAGCAAAATCCAAACCGCGGCATCTGTTGTTTGACCATATCTCCAATTGAGCTTTTTTATGTTTTAATCAATGCATTCTCACAATACAGATCAGGATTATCGTATGAGCTTTTCGATCAATACCCGTGAAATTGAATATACCGCTCCAGACGGCCAACGCTTGGTTGGTTATTTCGCAACACCCGTCACTGATCAACCAGTTGCTGGGGTGATTGTTGCGCCTGAATGGTGGGGCCGTAATGAATATACCGAACAGCGCGCACGTGAGCTGGCAGCGCATGGTTTTGCCGCGCTCGCGATTGATATGTATGGCGATAAGAAAGTCACGACGGCTGTACCGGAAGCATCGGCGTGGATGAACCAGACCTTTGAACAGCCAGAGACCATTGTAGAGCGTGCACAGGCAGGTCTACAGACCTTAGCCACTCAACCGGAAGTCAATGCTAAAAAAATGGCGGCCATTGGTTTCTGTTATGGTGGCAAGGTGGTGCTGGATCTAGCTCGTTCAGGCGCAGAAATCGAAGCAGTTGCGACCTTTCACGCAGTCTTAAGCCCGAAAGCACCGACTGAAAAAGGCAAGGTCAAGGCCGAGATTTTAGTCCTGCATGGTGAACTGGACAGTATGGTTACTTTGGACGATGTGGCCAGCTTCCGTCAGGAAATGCATGATGCTGAAGTCGACCATGAAGTGATTATTTTTGAAGATGCCAAGCATGGTTTCAGTAACCCGCTTGCGGATGAACGCGCCAAAGCCAACAATGTTGACTTGGGTTATAACGCAGAAGCAGAGCGCCAAGGGCTTGAAGCAATGTATGAGCTGTTGGATAAACATTTGAAGTAATCGGTAAATGATTTTTCAAAACGTCAATCCCAGTCAATATTGCCCTGATATTTAAGCTCGTGCCAAGACGGCATGGATGCCGCCTGTTGGACTGCATTACAGAGTCATAGCGAGTTCTGATCGAATTTCAGGATATGTCTTCGATTACTTACTTTTCATAGGTGAGGAGTATACTCCGCAAGGTAGGCAAAAATTCTCTATTGAGCTGATACTACAGTTCAACGGGCGGCATCCATGCCGCCTACCCAAACACAAATAACGACTGAAATTTAATACAAGTTTGAAATACTTTGCGATCTATACCCTGTTTATGCTTCAACAGAATTTTAACGCCGCAAAAAGCCGCATTTCCGCTATACTACAGCCCTGCTTTTTACTGACCTGATTCATGCCTGATTTCTCATTTTCTGATGCCCTGCTTCACTGGTTCGACCAACACGGTCGCCATGACTTACCTTGGCAAATCGCCGATGATCCTTACAAGGTCTGGGTCTCAGAAATCATGCTGCAACAGACCCAGGTCAAAACGGTACTGCAATATTTCGACCGTTTTATTGAACGCTTTCCAACAGTCAAAGATCTGGGACAGGCCAGTTGGGATAATGTCGCACCCTATTGGGCAGGACTCGGCTACTACGCCCGTGCACGCAATCTGCATAAAGCTGCAGGCATTGTCAGCCAGCAAGGTAAATTTCCAGAAACACTTGAACAATGGATAGAATTACCCGGCATTGGCCGCTCAACCGCTGGAGCACTGATGTCACTCGGTTTACGCCAGTACGGCGTGATTATGGATGGTAATGTTAAACGGGTTTTAGCGCGTTTTTTTGCCATTGAAGATGATCTATCCAAACCGCAACATGAACGGGCCCTCTGGCAGTTTGCAGAAGAACTTTGTCCAAAAGAACGCAACCATGATTACACGCAGGCGATCATGGACCTGGGGGCAACGATCTGTACGCCGAAAAAACCGTTGTGTTTATATTGCCCGATGCAGCAACACTGTCAGGCCTATCAACAAGGCTTAGAACAGGAACTGCCATTTAAAAAAGCCAAGAAACCTGTTCCGGTCAGGACAGCGAATCTATTAGTGATTCAGTCAGGTGATGAATGGCTGTGGCAACAACGGGAAGCCCATGGACTTTGGGGCGGCTTATACTGCCTGCCGATCATTGAGCAAGCAACCGAATTACAACAGATTGAGCAGCACTTTAAATTGCAAGCTCAAGTATCATCGTTGCAGATTAGCCATAGCTTTACCCATTTCACCTGGTTGCTAAATGAGCGGCTGTTCCACGTGGAACATGACCAAAAAGAACAGCTCAGTATTGAACTGAATGGCGTTTGGCTGAGTCCTGAGGCCGCCATTGCCAGAGGGGTCCCTACGGCGATGAAGAAACTGATTACAGCAAAGCAAAAAGCTTAAATATCCTCCCTGCTGGATTTCAAAAGATAAGGAGTTTTTGTGCGCCATCCGATTTCTTATACGTTGCTGGGTGTGTTGATTATTTTACTTTCAGCCTGTGCCACAGCGCCGAAGAAAGCAACACCGTTACCGAATGCACAGGTCAATAAACTAAAAAACATGCGACTGGATAGCCGCTTGCCTGTTCCGGTCAAAGGTGTCAGCCGCAATGAATTACGGGACACCTGGGGCGCTGCCCGCAGTCAGGGTCGTAACCATGAAGGCATTGATATCATGGCAGAGCGTGGCACCAAAGTGTATAGTGCAACTGAAGGCTTAGTTGCTGATTTACGTAATAATAATTTAGGTGGCAAGGTCATCTGGATCATGGGTCCAGCAGGTTCGTGGCATTATTATGCCCACCTCAACGGCCACAAGCGTGGGCTCAATGTCGGGGATTACGTTCGCAAGGGCGATCTGATCGGTTATGTGGGCAATACCGGTAATGCGCGTTATACCGCTCCACATTTACACTATGGTATTTATTTGAATGGCAAAGGGCGTGGAGCAGTCAATCCATACCCATATTTACGTTAGGAACATACAATGTCAGAAGCATTGATTGAACGTCTGGTTGAGTTTGCAGAGTCGGGTAACCAGCAAAAGATCATCATCAATGGCACCAGCTATCAAGGCTGGATCATGGAAATCAGTGAGGATGCCCTGCTGATCAGTACCGGTTTTGCGGATAAATCAGGTAAAGACTTTTGGCTTAAATTTGCTGATTTAAGCAGCGCAGAACTGTATTATTGGGATACACGCCCAAATGAATGGGTGGCATTCAAACTTTAATTATTCGTCCCCATAACAATAAGGAGCATCCAATATGTCAACTCAACGCTGTGGCTGGTGCTCCGATGATCCGCTATATATCGCTTACCATGATAAAGAATGGGGTAAGCCCCAACACGATGAAGCACACCTGTTTGAAATGCTCTGCCTGGAAGGTCAGCAAGCTGGCCTGTCCTGGATCACGGTGCTAAAAAAACGTGAACACTACCGCACCCATTTCTTCGACCATCCGCTTACCGAAATTGCAGCACTGAGCGATGAGCAACTACAGCTCAAGCTCAGTGATACTGGTTTAATCCGTCATATCGGCAAGCTGAAAGCGATTCGCGACAATGCCATTGCCTGGCTCAAGCTTAAAGATCAAGTCAGCGATGTTCCGGCCTGGCTATGGAGCTTTGTGGATCAGCAAACTGAACATAATGATGTCATCAATTATCGCGAAGCACCTGCACAAACTGAAACCAGCCAGAAACTCT
Organism: Acinetobacter sp. IK40; assembly: GCF_035615075.1. NCBI lineage: Bacteria > Pseudomonadati > Pseudomonadota > Gammaproteobacteria > Moraxellales > Moraxellaceae > Acinetobacter > Acinetobacter sp. IK40. The sequence continues at coordinate 373,009 of NZ_JANBOE010000003.1, forward strand.
CCAAAACCCTCAAAAAGCATGGTTTTAAATTTGTCGGCCCGACCACCTGCTATGCCTTTATGCAAGCGGTTGGTATGGTCAATGACCATGAAAATCATTGCCATTTTAAATAATCATAAAGCATAAATTTTCCTTCAACAGGAGTTCCCCCCAATGAGCAATAACCAGATTCGTGCTTATGCCGCCATGCAGGCGGGCGAGCAGTTAGTTCCTTATCAATTTGATGCAGGCGAGTTACAGGCGCATCAGGTGGAAGTCAAAGTTGAGTACTGTGGTCTGTGTCATTCCGATCTTTCCGTGATTGATAATGAATGGCGCTCATCGGTGTATCCGGTTGTCGCAGGCCATGAAATTATCGGCACTATCATCGCACTCGGTTCCGAAGCCAAGGGTTTACAGATCGGCCAACGTGTCGGGATTGGCTGGACCGCTGAAACCTGTCAAGCCTGTGATCCCTGTATTGGCGGCAATCAGGTGCTCTGTACCGGTGAAAAGATTTCAACCATCGTCGGACATGCAGGCGGCTTTGCCGATAAAGTCCGTGCTGGCTGGCAATGGGTGATTCCACTGCCAGAAGATTTAGATCCGGAAAGTGCCGGGCCACTGCTCTGTGGCGGGATTACCGTATTTGATCCGTTATTGAAACATAAAATTCAAGCCACCCATCATGTCGGGGTGATTGGGATTGGTGGCTTAGGTCATATGGCGATTAAGTTACTCAAGGCCTGGGGCTGTGAAATTACGGCTTTTAGTTCGAGTCCGGACAAGACCGAAGAGCTCAAAGCCATGGGCGCAGATCATGTGGTGAATAGTCGTGATGCCCAAGCGATCAAGGCACAACGCGGCAAGTTCGATCTGTTGCTCAGTACCGTGAATGTAACGCTGAATTGGCAAGCCTACCTGAGTACGCTTGCAGCGAATGGCAGTTTACATTTCTTGGGCGTGACTCTAGAACCGATTCCGGTGTCGGTTGGAAGCTTGATGAATGGTGCCAAATCAGTCACCTCCTCACCTACGGGTTCCCCTTTGGCACTGCGCCAGCTGTTACAGTTTGCCGCACGCAAAAATATTGCCCCACAGATTGAACTCTACCCGATGTCGCAGCTGAATGAGGCAATTGAACGACTGCATTCAGGTCAGGCACGTTATCGCATCGTTCTAAAAGCAGACTTCAACTAGTTCAGGCTTTTACGCGTCCAGTCCGCCAATTGCTGTATCGCTTGGCGGATTTCTTCGGTTAAGGCATGGCCTGCATTTAAACGCAGAAAATGCTGATAGCGTCGGTCTTCGCCAAACACTTCCCCTGGCACGATATTAATGCCCTGCGCTTGCGCCAGATAATACAGTTGCAGACCGGTAATGCTTGCCGGAAGTTGTAGCCATAAGGCATAACCGCCCTGTGACTGACTCAAGGCGATCGGAATTCCCTGAAACGCCTCTAGAATAAATGCCCGATACTGTTGCACCTGTTGCATGAGTTTAGGTCTCAGTTGATCGAGATGCTCCCGATAACCCCGGCTATAAATAAAATCAGCCAGCCCCAACTGTAAAGGGGTATTTACCCCGATATTATTGGCCAATAAACGTGGTCTTAAATATTGTAATTGCTGACCTAAACAGAACCAGCCAACACGATAAGCCGCTGATAAGGATTTAGACACCGAGCCACACCAGATCACATAGCCATCCTGATCCCAATAGCGAATCGGCAAAGGTCGCTCCTTCTGGAAACTGCACTCTCCATAAATATCATCTTCCAGAATAAAACACTCATACTGCTGAGCCAGTTTGGCGATGTGTTGCTTTTCCTGATTGCTGAGGCAATAGCCCAAGGGATTCTGAAAATTGGCAGTCATCAAACACAGTTTGGCACTACCCTGTTGCATAAAATGCTCTAAACGTTCCAGATCAATGCCACGATGGTCGGCTGGAATTTCAATAATCTTGCGTTTCAGGCTGGCCAGCATCTGTAACTGCCCGTTAAAGGTAGGGGTTGGAATCAGAATACTATCGCCTTGCTTGGTGATCTGCTGAATCAACAACGATAAGGCGGGCATACAGCCATTGCTAATAAAAATATCGTCCGTGGCCACATAGATACCATCCTCACGCCAATGATCCGATAATGCCTGTCGCAGCTGTTGGTGTCCCTGTTTATTGCAATACAGAAAATCTTCCGGCTGGCAGTGTTTTAGCGCACGTTGCAAGGAACGGCGCAAGCCCTCAACTGGAATCAGATGGGGAGATAGCTGAATGGCACCCAAAGGGGTTAAATGGTTCTGGATCGAAGCGGTTTGGATCTGGTTCTGCAGGTCTAAATTTGAAACCTGCCGACTCATCGACTCAAAACCGGGACTGTCTGGTACCGGACTTTGATATTGTCTCGAACTGACAAAATAACCCGATTTTGCTTTGACGTAGATCAACCCCTTGGCTTCCAGCAACTCATAGCATTGTTGCGCCGTACTCAGGCTAATACTGTGCTGACGTGCAAATTCCCTTAAAGAACTCAGCTTCTGTTGTGGCTGTAATTCATGTTGATAAATCTTATGCGCCAGCTGTTCTGCCAGACGTTGATATTGGAAGGTCATCTCTGTACTGCTTTTTTATAAATTTCTGTATCTGTATTGGTTTATACAACACCGTTAAGCTATAAAAATCAACTGCCACAGGATAAACCAATGAAAAATAATATCTTATTTATATTCGGCATAATTTTACTGAGCGGCTGTGAACTCAGTGACCAAGCCACCTACCCACAACAGCAGGTGTGTAAGTCACTCTCGGAAGGTTACCTACGCCTGCAGAATCAACCGACTTATGAGTTATGGAAAATGGAAAAAGGCGCAGCCACTGCAGAGAGTCGTATCATCAAGATGACCTATAAAAAACCCAATGAAAATGGGGTCATGCTAGCCAGTAACTTATTGCCAACAGTAGAACTGGAATGCAAGCTACAACAGCAACATATTGTGGTGTCTGTCCTGCCGAAAACAGGTCCGTCCATTCCGGTCCTGAATGTGCAGCTTCAAAATGATGCTATTGGCAAACCGAGAAGCCCTGACTTAATTGCTCAGTCAAAAACTCAATAAATAAACGGATACGTTTTGGCAAGTGTTCTTGCTGATAATACACCGCATGGATGCGTTGATAAGAATGTTCGATCTGCTCTTCAAACAAAGGCACTAATAAGCCCTTCTCTAGGTCTTGCCATACCATGAATTCAGACAAACAGGTAATCCCATGTCCCCGGATCGCCAGCTGACGTACCGTCTCTCCATTTGATGCCTTGATCGTAGGTTGCGCAGTAAAATAATGATCCTTGGTTTTTAACGGCCAAGTGTTCAAATGCAAGGGTTTGGTAAAACCGATCAAATCATGCTGGGCTAATGTATTTAGGGTTGGCGGTTCTGATAGGGTGGCTAAATAATGGGGACTGGCGACAATATAAAGGCGACTTTTGCACACCAGTTTGGCGTGTAGGCTGGAGTCATGCAGTTCACCAAAGCGGAAAGCCACATCGGCTTTGTGCTGTAACAAGTCAATCACCTGATCATTATTGCTCAGCTCAATGTCGATATTGGGATAGCGCTGGCGAAACAAATGCATCAGAGGTGCAATTACATGCAAAATAAAAGGTGTGGCCGAATCAATCCGGATGAGACCGGAAGTATCTTGATCGGATTTTTGCAACGCCTCTTCTGCTGCATTTAAGTCACTTAAGATTTTACGGGCGTGATTCAGAAATTGTTGCCCTTCTTGTGTTAGTTTTAATTTGCGCGTGGTCCGTTCTAACAAGGTCACTTCCAGCTTTGATTCCAAACGGCTGAGCGAACGGCTGAGACCCGATGCCGTCTGTCCGAGTTTTTCTGCGGCAGCAATAAAGGAACCGGTATCGACAATGGTCATAAAAGCGAGTAATTCTTCAATGGTTGATTTCATTGAATCCTTCAATTATTGATATTTAGTCAACTATATTTTGCAAATTCCTCTATTTTTTAGCAACAATAATTATTGCAAAATTCTACCCATCAACAGAAAACGCTCAATCGAGCATGACAAGATTAGGTGAATAATATGCGTATCCCTCAATTTGGTTTAGGTACTTTCCGTCTTCAAGACCAAGCGGTGATTGATTCCGTTAAAACGGCCCTTGATGTGGGTTACCGTGCCATTGATACCGCACAGATTTATGAAAATGAAGCGGCTGTAGGCCAAGCCATTACTGAAAGTGGCGTTGCCCGTCAGGATTTGTTTTTAACCACAAAAATCTGGGTTGATAACTTTGCCGAAGACAAATTTATTCCCAGCTTAAAAGACAGCTTACAAAAACTTCGTACCGATGCCGTCGATCTGACCCTGATCCACTGGCCGGCTCCAGCACTGGGCGTCTCGATTCCGAGTGTGATGCAACTACTTCTGGAAGCGAAACAACAAGGTTTGACCAAACAGATCGGGATCTCGAACTTTAATATTGCCTTGACCCAGCAAGCGATTGACAGCATTGGTGTAGAACACATTGCCACCAACCAGATCGAGCTCAGCCCGTATTTACAAAACCGTAATCTGGTGAACTACTTACGTGAACAAGACATTGACGTGACCTCATACATGACCCTGGCTTATGGCAAAGTGCTGAATGATCCAACTTTGGCTGAAATTGCTGCACAGCATCAGGCAACCACGGCACAAGTCGCATTGGCGTGGGCATTGCAAAATGGTTTTGCCGTGATCCCATCATCAACAAAACGTGAAAACCTGATCAGCAACTTAAAAGCGCAAGACTTAACCTTAAGTGCAGAGGAAATGCAGCTGATTGCTCAACTAGAACGTAATGGTCGAGAAGTGAGTCCTGAACCATTTGCGCCTGAATGGGACAAATAACATGAGCAGCCGCATCAACCTGCCGTTGCTGGCACTGGCCATTGGCGCATTTGCCATTGGGACAACCGAGTTCTCTCCCATGGGACTGTTGCCCAATATTGCCAATGATCTGGGCGTGTCGATTCCAAGTGCAGGTATGCTGATCACGGGTTATGCACTGGGCGTGATGCTCGGTGCGCCGATCATGACCTTATGGTTTGGTGGTTTTGCCCGTCGCAATGCATTGATTGTACTGATGGCAATTTTTACCCTTGGCAACCTGATCGCAGCCTTTGCGCCGAACTACATGAGTTTGATGGGGGCTCGTCTGCTGACCAGCCTCAACCATGGTGCCTTCTTCGGGATTGGATCGGTGGTGGCAGCCAGTGTGGTGCCAGCCAATAAACAGGCCAGTGCGGTAGCGACCATGTTTATGGGACTGACCATTGCCAATATTGGCGGTGTACCCCTCGCCACCTGGGTCGGACAAAATATTGGCTGGCGTATGTCGTTTCTGGCGATTTCTATACTCGGTATCATTACCATGCTATCGCTCTGGAAAGCCCTGCCTGCGGGCTCTGTCGGTCAAAAACCGAATGTGAAAATGGAGCTGAAAGTGCTGACCCGCCTGCCTGTGGTGCTGGCGCTGTTGACCACCGTGTTTGGTGCTTCGGCCATGTTTACCTTGTATACCTACATCGCGCCGAGTCTGGTTGAATTTAGCCATGCTTCACCGACCTTTATCACCATGATGCTGGTCTTGATCGGAATTGGTTTCTCTATCGGTAACCATTTCGGCGGTAAGTTTGCAGATATGTCGATCGACAAAACCCTGATTGGTTTTCTGGTCTTGCTGATCAGCTTGATGGTGATTTTCCCATTCCTGGCGCAATCACAACTGGGTGCAGCCATTGGTCTGGTGATCTGGGGTGCGGCAGCCTTTGCGATTGTACCGCCTTTGCAAATGCGTGTGATGTCGGTTGCACGTGAAGCATCCGGACTGGCATCTTCCGTCAATATCGGCGCCTTTAATCTGGGCAATGCCATTGGTGCAGCGGCAGGCGGCGCAGTCTTAAGTCTCGGCTTAAACTACACAGCGGTCTCCATGATCGGTGCGGTACTGGCAGGTATTGGTTTAATTCTGGTATTTATCCAGATCAAGTTGGCCAAGAAACCGGCGGCTCAACTCAAACAATGCCCTCAAGCATAAGCCATATAAAACAGCCTGATTCAATCAGGCTTTTTTATTACTTCAATAACTCGGGCAACTTCGGTTGCGCATAGATCGGATTGAGCACTTCTTTTTTCATTTTCATCAGCATTTGATAAGGTTGCTGCTGTACAAACATATTCACAAAGCTGAGTGGAATCGAACCTGCGGGATCAGCATAGCCACTGGTGGTCACTTTGACCTTATTACTGGCCAGTTTCTGGAAAGTCCAGTCACCTGCATATTTGCTTAAACGCACCACATCGGGCTGTTCCGGATAATCATCCTGAATGGCATTGTTTTTAATACTGATACTGCCATCCGCGTTCTTGGTCATTTTGCCCTTAATCACCACATCACGGTCTTTTAAGGGGAAAGGAAAATCCAGTACCATGTACAAGGTAAATTCGCCTTTTTTGTCATCCCGCGACAGCATTTTTGCCTTACCGACATAGGGTACCCATTGCGGTGTACGCTCTACGTCCAACACTACGGCAGCGGCACGTTCCAGTGGTACGTCGAACGTGGTTTCTGCTTTATATTGGATAATCGGGTTATTTTCGGTCTGATAGGTCCAGACCTTGATATTATTACGATGTAAGCTCAGCTTGGCCTTATCAGCTGCTGCATTGACGGTAAAGCTGCTGATACTGAGCAGTGTAGCAAGGACGATATGTTTTTTATTCATGTCATGCTCGATTGTTTTAATGATAGCGAGAGCTTGTTTCACTCCTGACGGAAAGAAAGCTCAACAAGCTCTTTTATAGTACCCAAAAGGAACGTTTTATACTTCAATCTCGTTAAAGCCCAAAACATCTTTCATATCGTATTTACGCGCTTCACGGCCAACTACCCAGGCTGCTGCACGAACCGCACCTGAAGCGAAGTTCATACGGTTGGTGGCTTTATGCGTCACTTCAACACGTTCACCTTCACCAATAAACATCACCGTATGTTCACCGACGATATCACCGCCACGAATGGTTTCAAAACCAATGGTCTGGCGGTCACGCGGGCCGGTATAGCCTTCACGTCCATATACCGCCACCTCTTTCAGGTTACGGCCTAAAGTATTGGCAATCGCCTCACCCATCATGAATGCAGTACCTGACGGTGCATCCACTTTATGGCGATGATGCGCTTCAATGATTTCGATATCCACCGTATCGCCAAATACTTTGGCTGCAAGTTCCAGTAATTTAATCGAAACATTGACCCCCACTGAATAATTGGCAGCGTACACGACCGGGGTATGGGTTGCAGTTTCTTCAAGGAATGCCTTTTGTTGATCTGACATCCCCGTGGTCCCGATCACCATGGCCACACCCGCTTCACGGCACAGCTTCAAATGCTGTTCAGTGGCATCCGGTGCAGTGAAGTCAATCACCACATCACAGTCTTTCAATACTTCACTCAAACTTCCCACGATCTTGACGCCGATGTTGCCAATCCCTGCAAGCTCACCTGCATCTGCACCCACCAGACTGCTTTCCGGACGTTCCACTGCGGCTGCAAGCTGGTAACCTGCCTGTTGTACCGCTTGAATCAGAATACGCCCCATGCGTCCGCCTGCACCCAAGATCCCAATGCGTGGAGAAGTTGACATAATTTTTCCCAGTCTTTTATTTAAACAATTCAGCTACTATAGCAAAACTCTGTGCTTGCGCTAAAAATTTCCCATAAAAAAAACCTGCCGTAGCAGGTTTTTTTTATGAATGCCAATTAGTCAAACAGGCGATCAAAGAATGATTTTTTCTTTGGCGATGAAGCATGACCATCCCCATCAAAAGAGGCTTGTAGCTCTTTCAGCAATTCACGTTGGCGACTGTTCAGGTTCACCGGCGTTTCTACCACAATACGGCAGAGTAAATCACCGACCATGCTGCTACGTACCGGACGAACGCCCTTGCCACGTAAGCGGAACAGTTTACCCGTTTGTGTACCTTCAGGAATTTTCAAGCTAACACGGCCTTCTAAGGTCGGGATTTCAATTTCTTTACCTAAAGCCGCATCTGCAATGCTGACTGGCACGTCCATATAAAGATCCGCACCATCGCGCTGGAAGACTTCGTGTTCACGTACCACGACTTCAACGTACAAATCACCGGCCTGACCATCACGGATCGCTTCACCTTTGCCGGTTAAGCGTACGCGGTCGCCATTGTCCACGCCTGCAGGAATGGTAACTTCAAGTGTTTGCTGACGATCTGCAACGCCTGAACCATGACAGCTCTTACATGGGTTCTTGATGATTTTACCTTGACCACGACAGGTACTACAGGTTTGCTGCACCGAGAAGAAACCTTGTTGCATACGCACTTGGCCTGCACCATGACAGGTTCGACAGGTTTCGACATCATTCGGATTTTGAGAACCTTTACCATCACAGGTTTCACATGGCGCTGGCGCAGTAAAGGTAATGGTCTTTTTCACCCCTTTAACCGCTTCTTCGAGCGTCAGTTCCATCACATAGCGCAGGTCTGAACCACGGCGTTGGCGTTGTTGCTGACGGCCACCGCCACCGAACGCACCGCCGAAAATATCACCAAACTGGCTGAAAATGTCTTCTGCGCTAAAACCGCCGAAGCCGCCACCACCGAAGCCACCTTCAAAGGCACTGTGCCCAGCACGGTCATACATGCTGCGCTTTTCGCCGTCAGACAGCACTTCATAGGCTTCAGACGCTTCTTTGAACTTTTCTTCAGCTTCTGCGTTGTCAGGGTTACGGTCTGGATGATACTTCATCGCCAACTTACGATAGGCTTTCTTGATCTCATCATCACTTGCGGTTTTCGAAACGCCTAAAACCTCATAATAATCACGTTTAGCCATGGTTGGCGATGCTCCTCACGGAATTTATTCAAATCTAAAAAAACAAATAGGCTCTGCCGACTTTTTATTTCTAAAGTCAACAGAGCCTTAATAGGGGCTGTACGATAAATTTACAAGGTCTAATTCAATAAAAAAGCAGTAAAATTAAAAAACTGCTTTATTTTTAAAGTACTTGGCAATGCCTTTTAGCCATGCATTCAATAAAAATAACCAGGCAATCGAACTGAAGACCACACCTGCAACGGTCATTGCAGTCACCCAGAGTGCGCTGTCCCACGCAAAAAAGAATAATGGAATAAACCATAAGGCAGCAAAAAAGGCCATCAAGATAAATAACAGCACATTACGCATAATCCACAGTGCATGCGCATGTATCCATACTTCAGCATTATCCACAATCGCAACTTTTCGTGCTAACAGGTAGGCAAACACTGCAAACACGATTGTAAATAATGCAAGAAACATGAACACGTAAGAAATCACCACATAGCGGCGATGCTGCTCAATATTGTCTTGCCCCATGCTCTATATCACCTCATTCACAGCATTGTGCAAAATTTGTCATGCAATGAAATTCAATTATTTTTTGGTCTTAAAATATAGGTGCTACTATATTGAAATTTTCAATATTTCGCACCTTTATTCACAAAATAATTACGATAGTTATGTTGTTTTTTTAACCTTAAACCATGCTGCATAAAGTGCAGGCAGGAAAAACAGGGTTAATAAGGTCGCAACAATCAATCCGCCCATAATCGCAACGGCCATCGGACCAAAGAAAATACTGCGAGATAACGGGATCATCGCGAGTACCGCAGCCAGTGCGGTCAGGACAATGGGACGGAAACGGCGCATGGTGGCATCAATGACCGCATCCCATGACACATGTCCCGCCTGTATATCCTGCTCGATCTGATCAATCAAAATAAGCGAGTTACGCATAATCATGCCTGATAATGCGATTGTACCGAGCATCGCCACGAAACCGAAAGGTTTATTAAACAGCAGCAAGAATGCCACCACCCCGATCAAACCCAATGGTGCGGTCAGCAAGACAATGGTCGCGCGTGACATGCTGCGTAGCTGGATCATTAATAAAGTCATCACCACGGCCAGGAATAAAGGCATACCGGCATTGACCGAGTTTTGTCCCTTGGCCGACTCCTCAACTGTGCCGCCCACTTCCAGTAAATAACCACTTGGCAGGTCTGCACGTAAGCTCTGCATCTTGTCTGCCAGCTGTTGCACCACAGTGGCAGGTTGCAAATGCGTGCGAATATCCGCGCGAACGGTAATGGTTGGCAGGCGATTACGATGCCAGATTAAACCCTCTTCAAAGCGGGATTCGATTGTGGCAATTTGCGCCAGTGGCACAGTGCTGCCTTTACTGGTCGGTACCGCCAGACTCGCTAAAGACGCCACTTCAACCCGTTCCGATTGATCGCCACGCAAGCGGATTTCAATCAACTCACGTTTTTCACGATATTGATTCATCACCGAGCCCGTGACCGAGGCATTGAGGAAATTGGCCAGATCAACACTGGACACCCCCATTTGACGGGCACGATCCTGATCAATGTCGATCGCAATGATTTTGCTTGGCTCGCCCCAGTCCAGATGCACATTGGTGGTATTCGGGTCTTCACTCAGGACTTTGGCCACTTTTTGTGCCTCGGCCCGAACCGTTGCCAGATCTTCACCTGAGACCCGGTACTGCAATGGATAGCCCACAGGCGGACCATTTTCCAGTAACGACACCCGGGTACGCACTTGAGGTAATAGCTGCTTGATTTGTGTGTCTAAAGAACGACGGATTTCATCCCGATCATCTAAAGATGAGGCCAGCACCACAAACTGGGCAAAGCTGGCTTGCGGCAGTTGCTGATCCAAAGGCAAGTAGAAACGCGGTGAACCTGTGCCGACATAAGCCACATAGTTATCAATGCCTTTTTGTTTGGACAGGAATTGTTCCACTTTATGTACGGCTTGTTCTGTCGCGGTCAGGGAGGCACCTTCTTCCAGTTTTAAGTCCACCAGAATTTCAGCACGATTGGATGGCGGGAAGAACTGTTGTGGCACCAGCTTAAACATCGCCACCGACAACACAAAAATCCCGACGGTCACGGCAATCACGGTTTTGCGATAGGTGATACAGATTTCGACCACATGGCGAAACGACTGATAAAACTTGGATTGGTAAGGATCATGCTGTTGGCCATGCGCCTCCACAATAGGTGCAGGTTGCTTGCGCAATCTTGCCCACAAGCGCACATACCACGCCGCTTGCTGTTGCTGCTTGGTGAAATCAGGCAGGAGTTTCTCCCCCAGATAAGGCACAAATAACACGGCGGCAATCCATGACACGATCAAGGCAATGGTTACCACCTGGAAAATCGAACGGGTATATTCACCTGTCCCCGATTGAGCGGTGGCAATCGGCAAGAAACCTGCAGCTGTAATCAGGGTGCCTGTCAGCATCGGGAAAGCCGTGGTTTGCCAGGCAAAACCTGCGGCTTTGAGTCGACTGTAGCCCTGCTCCATCTTAATCGCCATCATTTCAACTGCGATAATGGCATCATCCACCAGCAGCCCCAGCGCCAGAATCAAGGCACCCAGTGAAATCTTATGCAGTCCCACATCGAACAGGTTCATGCCGGCAAAGGTCATGGCTAAAACCAGTGGAATGGACAGCGCCACCACCAAACCGGTACGGAAACCGAGTGAGAAGAAACTCACCAGTAAAACGATGATCACCGCTTCCGCCAGAACTTTTAAGAATTCCTGAATACTGCGTTGTACCGCCACAGGTTGATCAGACACTTTTTGCAGTTTCATGCCCAGAGGCAGGCTTTTTTGCAGGCGGTTAAAGTCAGTTTCGAGATTTTTACCCAATGCAATGATGTCGCCGCCTTTACGCATCGACACCGCAATCCCGATCCCGTTCTCGCCCATAAAACGCATGCGTGGCTGTGCAGGTTCGCTAAAGCCACGATAAACCTCGGCAACATCACCCAGTTGAATGGTTCTGTCACCGACCAGTAACGGCATTTTTTTCAGGTCATCGACACTATGTAAATGTCCACTGACCCGGATCTGAATACGATCCGTGCCCGTTTCAAAGAAACCGGCACCCGCCATGTCGTTTTGCTTCTGGATGGCCTCCTGTATCGCGGTGACCGGTACACCTAATTGCACGGCCTTGGTATTGGACAGTTCAATCCAGATTTTCTGGTCTTGTAGACCGACCAGATTAACCTTGCTGACATCTTTGACCCGTTGCAATTGCAGTTGCAAACGGTCGGCATATTCTTTCATTACCGCATAGTCAAAGTCTTTGCCAGTCAGTACATAGATATTGCCGAAGGTATCGCCAAATTCATCATTAAAGAATGGTCCCTGCACACCGCTTGGCAACTGGGTCCGAATATCATTGACCTTTTTGCGCACGTTATACCAGACATCCGGAATGGCACTGGACGGTAGGCTGTCTTTGGCGACAAAGGTCACCAGGGACTCACCTGGACGTGAATAGGCCATGATGCGGTCATACTGCCCTGTAGTCATCAACTCTTTTTCAATTCGATCCGTCACCAGCGTTGAGACCTCTTTGGCTGTCGCGCCAGGCCAGTAGGTCTGTACCACCATCACCTTGAAGGTAAATGGCGGGTCTTCACTCTGGGACAGTTTGGAATAGGACATGATGCCGACGATGCCGAGCAACAGCATAAAATAAAGGATAATGCCCTTATTTTTGAGTGCCCATTCTGAAAGGTTAAATTTCATGTTTAACCTCCCGTTTTAACTTGAATATCGCGGTTATCACGATCGACGGGATGAATTTTTTGCTGATCCCGTAACAAATGTACGCCACCGACCACGACCCAGTCCGTGGCTTTTAAGCCGGCAAGAACAGGTACACTATCACGCCCGTAAGTGCCTAAGGTCACTGGGACTTTACGAATGGTTTGATTGCTATTCACCACCCAGACATAGGCTTGCTGATCATTGGCGGTGACACTGGATAAAGGCACACTCAGTACATTATTGTCCTGTGCGACAAAGAACACCCGCGCACTTTGCCCCAGCTGAATACTGGACTGTCCTTCCAGTAAGGACACTTTGACGGTAAAGGTCCGGGACTGGTCGGCTGCAGGCGAAACCTCACGCACTCTGGCAGCAAAACGTGCATCTGGCTGTGACCACAAGGTGACCCATGCGGGCTGCCCCACTTTAATGCTGCTGACCGCCTGTTCAGGTACACCAAACACCACTTCGCGTTCACCATCAATGGCTAACTGGTAAGCGGCCTGTCCTGCGGCAATCACCTGTCCAATCTCGATCTGACGCTGGGTAATCACCCCGTTTTTATTCGAGATCAGCTGGTTATAACCGGTCTGGTTGAAGGATACTTCATAGTTAGAACTGGCCTGCTGCAAGCTTGCCTGAGCGGATTCATACTGATTTTTGACCGCATCAAATTGCGAACGGCTCACTGCATTGACCGGTAATAACTGCTGATAACGCTGATATTCTTCTGCAGCAATTTTTGCAGCGGCCTGTGCACTTTGTAACTGTGCCTTGGCCGCATTCATTTGCAATTGAGCATCTTTGACATCCAGTTTTGCCAGCACCTGTCCAACTTTGACCCGATCTCCGACATCAACATAACGTTCGGTCACCTGTCCCCCGACACGGAAGGCCAAAGCGGTTTGCTGTCTGGCCTGAACATCCCCGGCATAACTCTTTTGATCAACATGGTTACCACTCGGCTGGGCCACCATGACATAAGGAATTTCCTCGGTCTTGGGAAGCTCTTTCTGGCAGGCGCTGAGGACGACACTACTGACAATGAGTAAGCCCAATATGATAGGATTGATCTGCTTCATCTGTTTGCGCTCTTATTCAAATTGATTTTTAAGGCGTGATATGAGCATTATCATAGATTGTTTATTTTTTAATTAATATACTCACAGGTACATTAATTAAAAAATAAATCTATCTGCTTGATTTTTAAATTCATGAAAAGAGAAAGATAACGTGCAAATCCATAGTGGCCGCCCCAAAGATTTAGAAAAAAGAGCCAAGATTTTACAGGCCGCAAAATCTATTTTTTTAAAAATGGGATACCACGCCACCAACATGAACCAGATTGCCAAAGAGGCAGGTGTCACCAAACTGACGGTGTATAACCACTTTCAGGATAAAAACAATCTGTTTATGTGCGCGATTGAGGAAAGCTGCGAAGAATCGATTCGGGCCAAACAGTTTCAGCTGACGGCGGATTCTGATTTTAAACAAGCTTTGGTTCTGATGTGTCAGCGTGCCTTAAGTATTATTTATCTACCAGAAGCACTAAAACTGGATTGTTTGCTGTTTGAACTGGCAGCAGAACAAAGCCCCTTAACCCGACAGTTTTTTGATGCCTCACATACCCGCATGTGCCATGTCTGGTGTGATTTTTTTGAACAGGCCATCGGCTTTAAATTTATTCAGGCAGATGAACCCATCAAGCAAACCGAGCTGATCATTTCGCTGATGCTCGGGATCCGTCATCAGCAGGTATTGCTCGGTTTAGCACCTGTGCCCACAGCAGATGAAATCGATCAGATGATTGAGCATGCCATCGAGATTTTTTTGCTTAAATATCAGACTAAAGTTTAGAGAAATTTCACATTTTTTTACGTTCTGCTCTTGGATTGTCCTTCAATCGCGCTATAGTCGGATGAGAACAACAGGAGAATTAGAATGATTCAGCAAATCACTGCTCCACTACGTGAAGATGTCCGCTTACTCGGCAATTTACTCGGAGAGACCTTAAAGCAACATGCTGGGCAAGATTTGTTTAATCAGATTGAGCAAATTCGGGCATTGGCTAAAGGTGCACGTGACGGCCAGATCGAAGCAGAAAAACAGCTAGAACAATTGTTCCTCGGTTTAAAAGATGAAGAGATTCTGCCGCTGACCCGTGCTTTCTCTCACTTTCTGAACTTTGCCAATATTGCGGAACAGTACCATGTGGTGCGCAGCCGCCGTCAGGCCGAGTTTGATGAGCACGCGCCCAGCCCAAATCCGCTGCCGCATTTGTTTGAAAAATTCAAAAACCAGCAGATCAATGCACAACAACTGTTTCAGCAAATCTGTGATTTAAAAATTGAACTGGTGCTGACGGCCCATCCGACCGAAGTCAGCCGTCGTACCTTAATTCAAAAATATGATGATATTACCGATTGCCTTTCTCAATTAGATCAGCAAAAGCTGACCCCGAAAGAGCGTCAGCAAACCATTGCCACCCTCAAGCAATTGATCAGTTCAGCCTGGCAGACCGATGAAATCCGTCAACACCGCCCAACCCCAGTCGATGAAGCCAAATGGGGCTTTGCCACGATTGAGCAATCCCTCTGGAATGCGGTCCCTAAATTCGTCCGTGAACTGAATGAACTGACCCAGCAGCATTGTGAACAAAGTCTGCCACTGCATGTTGCACCGATCCGCTTTGCTTCATGGATGGGCGGAGACCGGGATGGCAACCCGAATGTGACCCATCAAGTCACGCAAGAAGTCCTGTGGTTATCGCGTTGGCAAGCAGCTGATCTCTATCTGCGTGATATCGAAAATCTACGTTGGGAATTGTCCATTCAAAGCTGTTCCGCTGAAATGACTCAGGCACTGGGCTATGAGCATCCGGAACCCTATCGTGAATATTTACGCGAAACCCGTGAACGTTTAAAAGCCACCCGCTCATGGCTGGCCCATCGCCTGCAAGGCACAGATGCCGATGACAGCAACATCATCAGAACCAAAGATGAATTGTTGGCGCCGCTACTGCTGTGCTACCGCTCACTGATGGATTGTAATCTGGCTGAGATCGCCAACGGACAATTACTCGACTTTATTTATCGGGTCAACTGTTTTGGTATTGAGCTACTCAAACTGGATATCCGTCAGGAATCAGGTCGCCATCGCCAGGCCATTTCCGCGATTACCGAATATCTGGGTCTGGGTAATTTTGAATCCTGGACCGAGCAGGCCCGCCAGAACTTCCTGATTCAGGAACTGCAAAGTAAGCGCCCCTTACTGCCAAAGTTTTTTAATGAGCCTGAAGGCAGCCTGATCCAGCATTCCGATGTACTGGAAGTGTTTGCCACCATGCGCACCTTGGCCGAACAGCCACCTGAGAGTCTCGGTGCCTATATTATTTCCATGGCGGAATATCCAAGTGATGTACTGGCAGTATTGTTGCTGCAAAAAGAAGCAGGCATCCAGCAGCCGCTCCGTGTAGTGCCTTTATTCGAGACCTTGAAGGATCTCGACGGTGCCGCCAAAACCATGAATACCCTGTTCAATATGCACTGGTATAAACAGCATATCCAAGGCAAGCATGAAGTCATGATTGGCTACTCGGACTCCGCCAAGGATGCAGGTTTTATGTCGGCGAACTGGGCACAATATCGTGCTCAGGAAGAACTGACCGCGATTGCCCAGCAGCATGGGGTGCAATTAACCTTGTTCCATGGCCGTGGCGGTTCGATTAGCCGTGGCGGTGCACCGACACAGCAAGCACTGTTCTCGCAACCACCGGGTTCGATTTCAGGTGCGATCCGTGTTACCGAACAAGGTGAAATGATTCGCTTTAAATTCGGTCTGGAAGGGATCGCCCTGCAAAATCTGGAAATCTATACTGCAGCAACTCTGGAAGCAACCTTGTTACCGCCACCTGAACCGAAACAAGAATGGCGTGACCTGATGAACCAGATGACGGATTTATCGGTACAGGTCTATCGTCAAACCGTGCGTGAAAATCCAAATTTTGTCAGCTATCTGCGTACCGTAACCCCTGAACTGGAATTACAAATGCTGCCGCTGGGTTCTCGTCCTGCCAAACGCAAAGTCAGTGGCGGGATTGAATCGCTGCGTGCCATTCCTTGGGTCTTTGCATGGACCCAGATTCGCCTGATGCTACCAGCCTGGCTGGGCACCGGCACTGCCATCAATCAGGTGCATGGACAACACAAAAACACGCTGGATGAGATGCTGGAACAATGGCCTTATTTCCAGACGCTGATTGATATGCTGGAAATGGTACTGTCCAAATCCGATGCCAATATCGCGCTGTATTATGAATCGCATCTGACCCAGGATCAGGACTTAAAAGTGCTTGGTGTCGAGTTGCGCCAACGTCTGCAAAATGCAGTCGATACCCTGCTGAGCCTGAAAGGTGAATCTAAACTGCTGAGCAATAATGAGGTACTGGATCAATCGATGCAGGTACGTAAACCGTATTTGTTGCCTTTGCATTTATTACAGGCCGAGTTGATGAAACGTCGTCGCCTGTATCTGGCAGAGCATCAAACCGAGCATAGTCCAGTGGATCATGCCTTGATGGTCAGCATTGCAGGTATTGCAGCGGGCTTGCGTAACACGGGCTAAGTGCCATTTTCAGAGGGCCATCCGCAGAAATCGTTTCTGTTGATGGCCAGATTGGCAAAAGATGCCATTGCGATAAAAAAAATTGAAAAAGTTTTTAAAATTATTTTAAAAATAAAAGAGTTAATTTTTTAAATTGTCCAGACAAAATAAATAATAATTCCACTAGCTTAATTTGAAGTAGATTTTACCAAAAGGTAAAAATTCAAGCTCTAAGAGTGTATTGTGGCAATCCTCTCAAGGACTTATAGGTGAAAGCTCG
This sequence comes from Acinetobacter sp. IK40, assembly GCF_035615075.1. NCBI lineage: Bacteria > Pseudomonadati > Pseudomonadota > Gammaproteobacteria > Moraxellales > Moraxellaceae > Acinetobacter > Acinetobacter sp. IK40. The sequence continues at coordinate 390,600 of NZ_JANBOE010000003.1, forward strand.
TTTTAAGACAGGGTATCATACGCGCTGATATCAAATCATGAGTCTAATTTATGTCCAGTTGGTTTCCAAAATGGCAGCCGTATCAGGGGACGGTCGATCATCGCCCTGTTGCGACCAATGAATATTTACCGCCCTTACAAAGCGCGGTGCTGGGGGTTCAACACGCATTTGCCATGTTCGGCTCAACCGTACTTGCACCTTTATTGATGGGTTTTAGCCCGAACCTTGCCATTTTAATGTCAGGCATCTGTACCATCCTGTTTTTCTTTATGACCGGTGGACGTGTTCCAAGCTACTTAGGCTCAAGTTTTGCGTTTATTGGCGTGGTGGCAGCGGCAACGGGTCATATTACCGGTTCAGGTGCAAATCCAAACCTGTCCGTCGCACTGGGCGGGATTGTGGTCTGCGGTATCGTATATGCCCTGATCGGCTTTGCGGTGATGCTGACAGGAACCCGCTGGATCGAAAAACTGATGCCACCGGTGGTCACTGGTGCAATCGTGATGATCATTGGTCTTAATCTTGCGCCTGTAACCATTAAAGGCGTTGCGGGTCAGCCTTTTGAAATGTGGATGGCATTAACTACGGTCCTGAGCATGGGCATCATTGCGGTCTTTACCAAAGGGCTATTACAACGTTTATTGCTCTTGATTGGCCTTTTAATTGCCTATGCCATTTATGCCATTGCCAGCAATGGTCTGGGTTATGGCAAGCCGATTGATTTCTCCCAGATCTCAGCGGCGCCATGGTTTGGTATTCCGAGCTTCTCGCATCCGACTTTTGATTTGAATGCCATTCTGATCATTGCCCCTGTGGCCCTGATTCTGGTGGCAGAAAATCTGGGCCATATCAAGGCTGTTGGTGCAATGACCGGTGAAAATCTCACGCCACAACTGGGTAAAGCCTTTGTTGCAGATGGTGTCGCAACCACCTTATCCGGCGGTGTGGGTGCACCCGGTATGACCACTTATGGCGAAAATATCGGAGTGATGGCAGTTACCCGCGTTTACTCAACACTGGTGTTTGTGATTGCAGGTATCTTTGCCATTATCCTCGGTCTTTCACCTAAGTTTGGTGCCGTCATTAGTACCATTCCCAATGCAGTACTCACGGGTGCATCTATTGTGGTGTTTGGTCTGATCACCATTGCCGGAGCAAAAATCTGGATCGAAAATAAAGTCGACTTCTCCAACAATAAAAACCTGATCGTGGCTTCAGTCACCATTATTTTAGGGGCGGGTAACTTTGAATTGTTATTTGGTAGCTTCAATCTCGGCGGTATCGGGACGGCAACTTTTGCAGCAATTTTCCTGAACCTGTTGTTCAGTTTAAAAGATAAAAACTAAAAATCTTCAAGGCAGCGCAAGCTGCCTTTTTTCCGTCTTGAACGGCTCCCCTATCTTTATCTTGCTTAGTTTTAGTATGATGGCTGTTTATATTTCAATACGTTCCGCTCATGCGTTTCGATTTCTTTGATTTACAACTGCTTCTGCATATTGTTTCGACAGGCAGCCTGACCAAGGGTGCCGAGCTTTCTGCCGTTTCCCTGCAAGCCGCCAGCGAACGAATTAAAAAACTCGAACACTATTTTGCAACACCGTTATTTATTCGGCAGACCTCAGGTGTTGAGCTGACCACTGCGGGCCATGCCCTGGCTGAGCATGCCCGACGGCTGATGCAGCAAAAAGATCTGCTTGAACAGGACATGCAACGCTTTCGACCCACGGCACCTGAATCATTGACCTTATGGTGTAATTCGTCGGCACAGAGTGAATATTTACCACCGCTGTTACCGCACTATCTGATGCTACATCCCGAGATCAATCTCGACCTACATGAAGCAGAAAGTTCTGAAATCGTTGAAGCATTGACTCAAGGTGTGGCACGCCTAGGACTGGTCTCCAGCTTCTTTGATACCCGTCATTTGCAAACACAGGAGTTTGCCAGTGATCCATTGGTGCTGATCTGCCCCGCTCATCATGCCTTGACCCGGCAAATACAGCTGAATCTGGTCGATGCCTTAGCTTATGGTTTTATTGGCCTGATGCCGCATCATTCTTTACAGCAATCGATTGAAACGCAAGCCAAGCTATTGGGTTTCAATATCCAGTACCGGCTACGCTTACCTAACTTTTCTGCCATTGCCGAGGTTGTCGCCAAAGGGGTCGGTATTGCGATTATGCCCGCGCGTGCGGCACAACGTTTACAGCCAGATTATGATTTTTATGCAATACAATTACATGGCGCCTGGGCCAACCGTAAACTGCTGTTAGCGGCACAGGATTTCGCTCAGCTCCCGCATGCTTATCAACAATTTGCTGAGTTTTTAATGCAACATCGCCCATCTTGCTGAATGCCCTTAATGCGCAATCATATATAGACCTAAGGCCATCAATCCGATAAAGAATAAACGGCGAAAACGTTGCTCGTTAAGTTGATAACGGATTTTTTTACCCAGCCACATCCCCAATAAAGCAGCAACTAAAGCCACCGCAGACAGACGATAATCCAGCGTGATTCCCTCCATCGGATTGTGATGCAGGAAAAAAGCCAGACAGAAGGTGGAAACGGTAAAGGTCAAGCCTAAGGCCTGTACCAGTTCATCCCGTTTCAAATGTAAGGACTGCAAATACGGCACCACCGGAATAATCACCACCCCTGTGGCAACGGTCACTGCACCGCCGATATAACCGACGATAGGTGATAACCAGCGCTCATGTTGCGCCAGATGAGGCAGTCTTTTCACACAGAGACCATACAGTCCATATAACGCCAGCATACAGCCCAGTAAAATCTCACTGCTATGTCCATGACTCTGGCTTAGGGTCGGTAAAAAGCTCCAGATCGACCCTACCACGATTCCAACCAGTAACGTCCAGAAACGGCGGATAAAGGCCCAGACCCGTCCTTCTGCAAACAGTTGCCAGATATTGGTGACCATCGACGGCACAATCAGTAAGGAAGCAGCCTGAAACGGACTCATGGCAATGGTTAGTAGTCCCATAGAGACCGCAGGCAGGCCCAGTCCGATCATGCCTTTAATCATGCCGGCAAAGGCAAAGACCACGATAATAATGGCTAGAAAAGTCACGCTTTAACTCCGATTTTGCATCGAAGCTATGCTACGGAAAAACCGTGGCTTGCCCTATTCTTATTTTTGGGAGTGGGCCTCAATCAAAAGTTGAGGCCATTTTATATCTTTCTTCCAGTACGTTACTGAGAATGCTTTCAATCATCCAGACCCGATACAGGCTATTGAAGACATAGCTATGTCCATCAATCCGTAACTCCAATACAGGAAAATCAGGCTGATGCTTCTGCTGGCACCCTTCATCATTTTGCTTTAACTGTGCGTCGATATCCTGTTCAGTGAGCTGCGCAATGTCCAGACGTCTCTGCATCCGTTGAAAATGGGCTTTAAATGACAGGTCTTTGCCCTGTGTCCATACCGCTTCCAGAATTTCATGGATACAATCCACTTGCTGCTCTTCAGGCACACTATAAAACAGTCGGGCCATTTCATAGGTGGCTTCTCTGGTTGGTCGGCAGAACGGGGTAAATGCGACCTGGGTTCGCTTGGAAACACGAGTTGCCAGGCCCCAGTCAAACCAGTCCCGACCGTGATAGCTCAGCGGATATACCTTCAGCTGGATATTATAATAATTAGCCAGTTCTTCCTGAATATACGCCAATAATAACCAGCTCATCGGGTCTTCAAGCGCAATATACAGATCCAGTTCCGGATGCAAGGCCTGGACTTCGGCCAATGCCTCGGCATCATTAATAAGATGCTCACGCCACTCGATATGATTGATCAGGAAAATGGGATTTCCGGTCAGGAGTTTCTGCTGTTTTAAACGGCGTGTCAGACGTAACAAGTCATCAACAGCCTGATATTTTCGTTCACCAAATTCAAAATAACTGGCGATCACAGGCACGTCTTTGAAAATACGTTCGGGATAATCTTGTGGTTTCTGATGCTGGGAGGCCATTGCATATAAGGTACGCAATTTACCGTATTGCTGCTGCCACAACATGTGGAAGACATCTTCGAGCAAATGTAAAAAGTTTTGTTCTCTGAGCGGGGTATTTCTTAGAATTGTTTCTGCTTGTTGTAAGGCTTCTGCACTCGGTATTTCTGGGGTTTCATCAAAACCAAAACGATGCTGCTTGGCCAGGATTTTGGCATCATTTAAGCAATAGCTTTGCCAGTCTTGCTTGGACATGCCATTCGGAGGCTCGGCATCTTGCCTCGAAATAATGACTTTTAGCGGTTTGAGTTCATCACTGAGGATCTCATTGAGCTGATCCAGCTCTTGCACTGCCAGATAGCTATACACATCGTCTAGACGCAGGTAAATACTTAAACCCTGTTCCGTAGGTAATTCCGCCTGACGAGAAGGTTTCTGATAGAACCAACTCGATCGTATGGGATCAAACCAACGACGTAACAAAGACATGTCGATAGCCTCTAATGGTCATAAAATGCAAAATGGATAAATTTTACTCAAACCTGAGCCAGAACAGGTGAGCCAATAAGTATGTTCAGTATCTTATAAAATGAGACAAAAGTCCCCCTTAATTGAAAGAGGGACTCAAAGGGATTACAAAACTCGTACTGCGCCTTTAGCAGCACTGGTCGAATGCATTGCGTAAATCTTCAATGACTTAGACACTTTACGTTTACGCTCTTCCGCAGGATGCCAGCCTTTGGCGTCCTGAACCGTACGGCGATGCGCCATGGTGGCATCATCGATATCCAAGTGAATGGTACGGTTTGGAATATCAATCTGAATGGTATCACCATCTTCAACCAGACCAATTGCACCACCTTCAGCCGCTTCTGGAGAAACGTGACCAATCGACAGGCCTGAAGAACCACCCGAGAAACGACCATCGGTAATCAAGGCACAGTCTTTACCCAAACCTTTGGATTTCAGGTAACTGGTTGGATACAACATTTCCTGCATACCCGGTCCACCACGTGGGCCTTCGTAGCGAATCACCACGATATCGCCTGCTACGATTTTATGATCCAGAATGGCTTCTACTGCCGCATCCTGACTTTCAAACACGCGTGCTGTACCGGTGAATTTCAGGATGGATTCATCCACACCTGCGGTTTTGACGATACAGCCATCTAGAGCGATGTTGCCGTAAAGCACCGCCAGACCACCATCTTTAGAAAAGGCATGTTCAGCATTACGAATCACGCCTTTTTCACGGTCACCATCTAAGGTTGAGTAGTAACGGTTTTGCGAGAACGCCACCTGCGTTGGAATACCACCCGGTGAGGAACGATAGAATTCATAAACATCCGCATCTTCGGTACGGATAATATCCCACTTGTCCAAAGCATGTTTTAGTGTTGGTTCATGCACGGTTGGGCATGACGTATTCAGCAAGTTGGCACGATCCAGCTCACCCAAAATCGCCATGATGCCGCCCGCACGATGTACATCTTCCATATGCACGTCTTGTTTTGCCGGTGCAACTTTGGACAATACCGGAACCTGACGAGACAAACGGTCGATATCATCCATAGTGAAATCAACTTCGGCTTCGTGCGCCGCTGCAAGCAGATGCAATACGGTATTGGTTGAACCGCCCATTGCAATATCCAGTGTCATGGCATTTTCAAACGCCGCTTTGGTTGCAATTGAACGCGGCAAAATGCTGTTATCATTCTGTTCGTAATAACGTTTCGCCAGTTCAACCACCAAACGACCCGCTTTTAAGAATAGTTTCTCACGATTGGCATGGGTTGCCACGATTGAACCATTCCCCGGTAAAGAGAGACCCAATGCTTCGGTTAAGCAGTTCATCGAGTTCGCAGTGAACATGCCTGAACATGAACCACAGGTTGGACATGCCGAACGTTCAAAAGCCTGTACTTCTTCATCGGTATAGCTTTCATCAGCTGCAACCACCATGGCATCAACCAGATCAATGGCCTTTTCATCACCACGGAACTTCACTTTACCCGCTTCCATTGGTCCGCCAGACACGAACACTACCGGAATATTCAGGCGCATTGCTGCCATCAGCATTCCCGGGGTGATCTTGTCACAGTTTGAAATACAGACCATGGCATCGGCACAATGGGCATTGACCATGTATTCCACCGAGTCGGCGATCAAATCACGTGATGGCAGTGAATACAGCATCCCGTCATGGCCCATGGCAATCCCGTCATCGACGGCAATGGTATTAAATTCTTTTGCCACACCACCAGACGCTTCAATTTCTCTCGCAACAAGTTGACCTAAATCTTTGAGATGCACGTGACCGGGAACAAACTGGGTAAATGAGTTGACCACCGCAATAATAGGCTTGCCAAAATCTTCATCTTTCATACCGGTCGCACGCCATAAACCACGCGCGCCCGCCATATTTCTTCCATGTGTTGATGTTTTTGAACGATAATCAGGCATTTTGTATTCCCAACAAGTTTGTGCTCGAGACGAATAGGACATTCGCTCTGGCGAAATGATACTGAGCTTTCTGCATCATACTACAAGTTATCGTTTAACAGATGACCAATAGGCCTATCTTTTTTTATACAAAAGCAATTCAAGCCGTCTGATTAGGGACTCATCACTTTTTCGCTTATAATTTGCAGCAAGTTTTAGTTGGATTGTCTTTGTGAAAATCATTTTTGCTGGTACGCCTGAATTTGCGGCAACCGCATTGGCGGCATTATTAAAAACATCCCACCAGATCATTGCGGTTTATACCCAACCTGACCGTAAAGCCGGCCGTGGGCAAAAATTAACGCCATCCCCTGTGAAACAATTGGCACTTGAGCACGGTTTACCGGTGTATCAGCCTTTGAATTTTAAAGCATCGACAGAAGAAGGTCTGGCAGCTCGCCAACAACTGGCAGCGCTTGGTGCCGATGTGATGGTGGTTGCGGCCTATGGCCTGATCTTGCCACAAGCGGTTTTAGATACGCCGAAATATGGCTGTTTAAATATCCACGGTTCATTACTGCCACGCTGGCGGGGGGCTGCACCAATCCAACGTGCCATTGCCACAGGTGATGCAGAAACAGGCATCACCATCATGCAAATGGCGGCGGGTCTGGATACCGGCGACATGATGTATAAAACTTATTGTCCAATCACCGCAGAAGATACCTCTGCCAGCTTGCACGATAAACTGGCCGATCAAGGTGCCGAAGCGATTTGTACCGTGCTTGAGTCAGAACAGAGTTTGCAGGATTTCATTGAAAAACGTGAAGTACAAGATGAAGCCCTGACCGTCTATGCACACAAATTGGTGAAAGCAGAAGCCCGTATTGACTGGAACCAGAATGCGGTACAAATCGACCGTAATATCCGTGCCTTCAATCCGTGGCCTGTGGCGTTTATTCAACTGGATGAAAGCAATGCCTTACGTGTGTGGGGTTCAATGCTTTCTCAGCATCAAAAAGCTGATGCACAAAGCGGCGAAATCCTGGCGATCGATAAACAAGGCGTACATGTGGCGTGTGGCGACAATACCGCGGTGTGCCTCACCAGTCTGCAATGGCCAGGTGCTAAAGCCTTAAATCCAGTGCAAATTGCCCAAACCCAAAAATTACATATTGGACAAATTCTCCCATGAGCCAATCATCTACAAAAAATTTGAATCTACGTGCACAAGTGGTCAAAACACTTTTGGCCGTCCAAAATGGGCAATCTTTGTCTTCTGTTCTGAATCAACATATCAATATCGTTTCTGAACGTGACCGTGGTTTATATCACGAACTGACTTTAGGCTGTTTACGCCAATGGTTTTCTTTAAAAGCCATTACCTTACCCTTGCTGACAAAACCATTAGACAATGAAGCGCTAGAAAGTTGTTTATATCTTGGTTTATATCAAATTTTATGTACGCGTATTCCAGTGCATGCGGCGATTTCAGAAACGGTAAATGCGGCCAAGCAACTCGGTTTTGAGCCAATGAGTGGTTTGGTCAATGCGATTCTGCGCCGTGTTTCACGTGAAACAGCTGAATTTGAAACCGCGTTGAATCATACCCATGGCTTACCAAGCTGGTTATTCAAGCGACTTAAAAAAGATTGGCCTGAGCAAGCAGAGTCTCTATGCCAAGCCTTAAAACAAGTCGCACCACTGACCCTACGCGTCAATGAACGCCAAGTCAGTCGTAACGAATATCTAGAGATTTTGGATGAAGAGCAGATTGATGCTCGTCCTTGCACACTTTCAGATGTCGGGATTGTTTTGGAGCAAACGGGCAATATTACCCATTTACCGGGTTTTGAAGAGGGTGGTTTTTCTGTTCAGGATGAACATGCCCAATTGTGCGCAACGCTATTACCGAACTTAGATGGTCAGGTGGTGATTGATGCCTGTGCTGCACCCGGCGGTAAAACTGCACACATTCTTGAGCGCTTTAATCCTCAAAAACTGATTGCGCTGGATCATGATGCCAAACGTTTATTACGTGTGTCTGAAAATCTGGAACGTCTTGACCTCGGCCAGAACAATGTTGAGATTGTGACCGCTGATGCGACCACGTGGCAGGCAGCAGAACCCGTCGATTGTATCGTGCTGGATGCTCCTTGTTCTGCCACAGGTGTGATTCGTCGTCATCCCGATATCCGTCTACTCAGACAGTCAACCGATATCGCGCAAACGGTGGCCTTACAGCAACAGATTTTGCAGCAGATGTGGCAACAACTCAAAGTGGGCGGTACCTTGCTGTATATCACCTGTTCGATTCTCAAAGCTGAAAATGAGCAACAAATGGCGGCTTTCTTTGCTGAACATGCCGATGCTGAAGAAATCAAAATTGATGCGGATTGGGGCATTGAACAGACCCATGGTCGTCAGTTGCTGCCTTCGGCGCAATCCGGCGATGGTTTCTATTATTGCCGAATTAAAAAACGAGCTTAATCAAAATAAAAAAGCAGGCTTGAGGCCTGCTTTTTTTAAATCTGTTTTAAAGCGTGTGCTGATCTTTGACTTCTTCCAGAACATCATCAAGTTCTTCTGGATGTTTCATCAGGTGGAGGATGGATAATGCTAATCCTCCCCAAACAAACAGCATCGCAATAACCATCATAATAATTGCCGAAGTATTCATCTGTATTTCTCCTAGCGATCTTTTACTTTGCTGAGTATAAAAGCGACAACAGCACAGAAAATCACACTGCCCCAGCCAAATAAGCCTTGTAAGCTCATGCTATAACTATCGTAACCATTTTTCACCAGATTAAACACCGTCATGCTTAAGGTGGTTAACAAGATGAGAGAGGTAATTACGGTTAAAGTAAATGCCCAGCCTTTCCCCAGTTGAATGGTTGAAATGCGGTTGATATGATCACGCAGCTCCAGCAAGGCAGAACGCTTAAACCAGGTAATACAAAGTATTGAAACCAGTGCACCGCCGACAATACCAATGTTATTGATAAAGTGATCGACGATATCCACCAGTTTGATCGCATTCACGCTTGAGAACAGAATCACTGAAACCAGCGCACTACCGCCACCAATAATGGTCACAGCTTTGCTACGGCTCCATTTCAACTTGTCCTGCATTGCTGCGATCGGCACTTCCAGAATACTCACCATTGAAGAAATACCCGCAACGAAGAGTGATGAGAAGAACAGTAAGCCGAATAAGTCAGCACCTGCGCCCAAGCTTGAAATGATTTTCGGGAAAGCAATAAATGCCAGACCGATACCACCGCTTACGACATCTTGTACTTCTTTACCTGCCACATGGGCCATAAAGCCTAGTGCAGCAAAGATACCAATACCTGCCAGAATTTCAGTTGATGCATTGGCAAAGCCAACGATCAGGCCAGAACCGGTTAAGTTGGTTTTTGGTTTAAGATAAGATGCATAGGTCACCATGATCCCGAAACCAACAGACAGCGAGAAGAAGGTATGACCATAAGCTGCTAACCAGACTTTATAATCCATCATCGCAGCCCAGTTCGGAGTAAAGAATGCATTTAAGCCTTCAGCCGCACCTGGTAAACGTAATGCCTGAATCACAAGCACTGTAAATAATACGAATAATAGCGGCATGAAAATCTTATTGGATAATTCAACGCCTTTTTTAACGCCACCATACAGAATGATTAAAGTCAGTGCCCAGATACCCACGATTGGCCAGAACAGATGGCTCACAAAATTGAGATCAAATCCTGATGCTTTTGAGGTCTGCAAATAGGTATTGAAGAAGAAGCTTTCCGGGTCACTGCCCCATGCCTGTCCAATCGAGAAGTACACATAACTCCCCGCCCAGGTCAGTACGCTGGCATAATATAAACCGATGATAATACAGACACAGACTTGCCACCAGCCCAGCGTCTCGCCCCCTTTGAATAAGGCACGATAGGCCTTGGGTGGAGAGTTACGCGCACGGTGACCTGTGGCATAGTCTAAAAATAAAAGAGGTAAACCAGCGGTAATTAACGCCAGTAAATAAGGGATAAGGAACGCTCCGCCGCCATTTTCATAAGCAACATACGGGAACCGCCAGATATTACCTAAACCTACAGCTGAACCAACAGCTGCAATAATAAAACCAGATCGTGATGTCCAGTTTTCACGAGAATCTGCCATATAACACCTAAAATTGTCCTGCTGACCTTCCATGCTGCTTTCAGTTTTTTATTATCCAACAGACATGAAAATGCCATAAAAAATCTTGTTTTGTTTGGATGAACTTTCAACCTTGTGAGCTTCTTATTTTCAAGACCAAACAAACAAAAAACCAAACCATCTTCCTTAAAGATTGGGCATTGTTTTTCTGCTTTTAATAGCCGAACAATACCTGTTTTTATTTCTTTTTACTGTAAATTCTGCAAGAAAATATCAACTTTTCAGAACAACTGATTATTTTTCAACTGCCTGTAAATTTGACCTTGCAGTCAATCTATAAAAATCAAGTACATAAAACAGGCAAGCCAAATCCTCACCACACTTTTCCTCCTCTATTGTTTAATTGCCAAAAGTCTTTGTTCCTGCATATCGCGGATAGCTGAGTGGATGCCTTCGCGGCCCAAACCTGAATCTTTGACTCCACCATAGGGCATATTGTCAACGCGGAATGTCGGGACATCATTAATGATGACGCCACCCACCTGTAAGTGATCCCACGCATACAGCATGTTATTCAGATTTTGCGTATAGACGCCTGCCTGCAAACCGAAACGGCTTTGATTAATGGTGGCAATGCCCTGCTCAAATTGCTTAAATTTTTCTAAAATGGCTACGGGGCCAAACGCTTCATCCTTATAAATTTCTAGCTTGGCATCGACATTTTCCAATAACACCGGTTCAAACAAGACACCTTGTAAACTGCCACCGAGCAGCACTTTTGCACCTTTTTTCTCCGCCTTATCAATCCATTTTTTTAGCCTTAATGCTTCCGCTTCTTTAATCATTGGGCCAACCAATGTGGTGCTTAAAGCAGGATCAGCGGCCTTAATCTTTTTCAGTTTAGCCATCAGTTTCTTTTTTAGCTCGGCATAAAGATCGGCATGTACTAAAATCCGTTGTACACTGATACAGACTTGCCCTGCCTGCCCATAAGCAGCACTGATCAGACGATCAATCAAGGCATCATCAAGGGTTGTATCTGCATCAATCAGGACTGCGGCATTGCCACCAAGTTCCAGCGTCACTTTCTTGCGTCCTGCCCGCGCTTTCATCTCCCAACCGACCTGATCAGAACCGGTAAAGCTGAGGAGTTTAAAACGGTCATCGGTCACCAAAATATCCGCTGCCTCACGATTACAAGGCAAGATCGACCACGAACCTTTCGGCAAATCGGTTTCAGCCAATACGGCTGCAATCTTTAAGGCGCTGATTGGGGTAAAACTGGCCGGCTTCAATACAAAGGGACAACCCGCAGCAATCGCAGGTGCAATCTTATGCGCCACCAGGTTGAGAGGGAAATTGAACGGACTAATTAACGAAACTGCACCAATCGGCACATGTTTGACCATGCCACGAAAATGCGTGGCAGCGGGTGTCACCGCCAAAGGAATTAATTGCCCATCTTCAAGCTGTGTCACCGCATCTGCGGCCAGTTGAAAAGTATTAATTAAACGTTCTACTTCAGCACTTGCTGCACCCCGTGGCTTACCACCTTCTGCAATCAGGATCTCAGTCAGCTCATCCCGCAGTTCATTAAAACGCTTTACACAATGCAGTAATATTTTTTGTTTTTGAAACGGTTTTAAGGCTGCCATCTCAGCTTCTGCCTTCACCGAAGCCGCTATGGCTTTTTCAAGTACTTTAGCATCCGCCAATGCCACTCGTGCATAAACGGTATTGTTATACTTATCATGGACTTCTAGCCATTGTCCTGTTGTGACCGCTTTCCCAGCCACATAAAGCGGATAATCCATCACACTTTGTTTATCCGTCATTATTATTTATTCCTTTATAAAAATTTAAAATTAGACTACTGCATATTTAACCAGATCACTATATGATTCGCCCATTCATAGGTGAATTCACAACAATTCATTACTGTTTTCGATATGTATTAGGATAATGCAATGAAATTATTAAAAATATCAATGTTGGCTTTAGGAACGAGCATTTGTGGCCTGGCACAAGCAGACGTTATTGGTTTAAAAGCAGATGCAAGTTATTGGTTTTATGATGGCAAAGCAAAAGTTCAACCAAAATCAAATACTTCATCATTATCAAATCAAATAGGTGAAAATGACCTATTATTAAATCCTTACGCAGGTCTTTCAGCGCCTGAAGAAAATTTAGATCGTAAAGGTTCAGCTCAGATCTCACTTGCATTTGAACATCCTATTCCATTGATTCCTAATGCAAAAATTCGCTATGTAAATTTAAAATCACAAACAGAAAAGGAAGTCGCAGGTCAACCAGTTTACGACCTCAACATCGATCATACCGATTTTATTTTATATTATGAAATTTTAGACACGATTGTAAATGCAGATGTCGGTTTAGGTGCAACCAACTTAAATGGCGATGTCAAAACTCTGAATATCAGCAAAACCGATATCAATAAAACGGTACCAGTGATCTATGGATCGGCGGGGATAAAACTGCCGTTTACTGGTCTAAGTGCCAAAGCAGAACTCTTATATAGTAACTTTAATGATACTAAAATTACCGATGCGCAAGCAGAATTACAATACAACTTTATCGACAATTTACTGGTCGATGTAGGCTTGAAAGCAGGCTACCGTATTCTGGATATCAAGTTAGATGACTATGAAAAGAATGATCTTAAATTTAACTTTAAAGGTCCTTATATTGGTCTAGATGTTCATTTCTAAGATTCGGATAACACAGAAACGGAATCTATGGATTCCGTTTTTTATCGCTCATCATTTTATTATTCCCGATTGATGTACGCCATAACCTACAATAATCGCAGCCATTGGCGAATATCCCGAACTCAACTTTTCGCCTATTATATAAACCATAGAGAGACAGGAAGTCTCATTGAAAATAATAAAACACACAGGACGTGGTCGTTAATAGGATATCAACGACATAAGCTGAATATGAAGAAGCCCCGTCAGGATGATGGGGCTTCTTTTTATCTCTCATTTTTAGCTACGATTTAAAGACTTTTGAGATATGTGACTACATCGTGATGCTCTGCCATTTCTGCAAGCTGTAGAGCCGTATATTCGCTTTTATAAGCCACATTCGCACCTTTACTCACTAGCAGCTTCACGACCGCTAGATGATCATTCTCAGCAGCAGCTTGTAAGGCACTATAGCCTTCATCATCGGTCTGGTTTGGATCTGTACCCTCAGCCAATAGTTGCTCGACCTGTTCCACATCACCTAAGGATGCCCAATACACCAGCTCAGGAAGATGCAGTTCATTATCATCTTCAGGCAGTGGAGAGAAAGAGTTGAGTTTCATATGTAGCGACTCATATTTTGGTGACAATCATAATTAAAACCTAAATTTAGTGACGTATCTATCTTGAATTCATTAAACTAAAGCACCTGTATCTTTTCTTATATAATTTAATGAAACGAGACAGGGCAATAGGATTACAATTCAATTGAGATAACGATTTTCAAATACTACTTCACACTAGCCTTGGGCAAAGTTAATTCTACATAAATAAGTCTTTAATTCTATTCTTGGCTGATCGAATAATTTGAGGATGATTTTTTTCAAGAAATGTATATATGGTAATAAATGGCAAAATTAGGCCTAGAATGTTAAATGTGGTGTGAAAAGTACAGATAAATTTTTGGATTATATTAGTTAGCCTACTAAAGAGTGTACCTATAGTTTGTCTTTCTGTTTCAGGTAAAGGTTCATAGAAGAAATATGTAAATACCATAGCTATGATGAATGCTAGCAATATAGGCGGACTATAAAGCTCCATTAGAAATGGTCTCATATAATTGTCACTTCTAAGCTTAGCTATTGCTAAAACTAATATTATTGACCAAAAAATAGAATAGATAAAGGATGAGTCTACGCATTGATCCATTGTTTGAACTCCTTCGCCATTTGATTCATTTCATTGTTATTTTTATAAATAGAATAAGCTCTTTAGATCAATATTCTTAACATTTAATGCTTTTTTGCACTTAATATTCATTCCACGCGCAAAAAAACACCCCCAACCGTTAGGTTGGGGGTGTTTCGTATTTAAAAGCTGGCGATGACTTACTCTCACATGGCAAGTGCCACACTACCATCAGCGCTAAGAGGTTTCACTTCTGAGTTCGGGAAGGGATCAGGTGGTTCACTCTTGCTATTGTCGCCAGCAAACT